>JAODMS010000043.1 GCA_025464925.1 Arthrobacter sp. | reverse complement strand
ACCCCGGCGCCCCCGACGAGCTCGCCAAGCAAGGCCAAGTGGCGTTCAACTATGGGAACTTCTGGTTCAAAGGACAAACCATGGGCACGGGTCAGTGTCCGGTCAAGAAATACAACCGGGCCCTCCGTGACCTCGTGGCCGGCGGCAAAGCCAAGCCGTCCTTCCTTGTCAGCCACGAACTTCCCTTGGAGCAAGCTCCCGTCGGCTACGACAAGTTCGACAAACGCGAGGACGGCTGGACCAAGGTCGTCCTCCACCCCAACGGAGCCTAGGCCAACCGCCCTAGCGCAGCCCCAAAGTCCATCCTCGTAGGGCCGTGCTGCAGCCCGGGCAGGACGGCCCTATCTCCTTCAAAAGGACAGGCAGATAATCACAACTATCTACCCGGGTCAGAAATGGAGGCGGTCGACGTGTCGGTTTATACGCTTGGAATCTGGCTGGTGAAGCCGGGCCGGGAGAACGATTTCGTGCAGCTTTGGCGAGACTTGGCCAGAAGGACAAAAGAGGAATTCCCGGGTACCAAAGCAGTGCTGATGCACGACCGGGACGTTACGAACCGGTTCATCAGTACCGGGCCATGGGAGTCGCTGGAACAGGTCGAGCAATGGCGCGCCTCGGCGGCGTACGAACAGAGCTTCACGGCGTTGAATGAATTGCTCGAGCACTACGAGCCGCACACCCTGGACGAGGCGGCAAGCATCAGTTGAGGTCTGCCGCCAGCGCCTCCAGCACGGCAGGCAGGAGCAGGCTGGTTCTTCCCCACTCCGGGTCAAAGATTTCCACATACCAGGCGTCGGCCAGAACCAGGGCCAGTGTCTCGTTGGCCTCTTCGGACCAGTCCCTTAGCTGATCGGCGCTGATCGGGGTTTCGCTGCTGCCCAGCACAGTCACCACGGCGTCCTGCTGCAGCGTGACAGGAATGGAGGCACTGCTCGCTTCTCCCGGCGCATGGGCCACCGTCACGAGACTGGTGCGGGTGGACAGTTGCAGCAGCACCGACGCAGTCTCCGCACTGCAAAACGCTGTCACGTAGGCACGCTGCGCGAGGCCTCCCGCAAGTAGGCCCGGCTGCGACTCCTTGGTGAAGAGCCCGTTCCGGTTAAGTTCTGCGAGCTGGCTGGCGATGGCCGTGGTCTCGTCGTCAATGCCGGGAGCAAAGGTTCCCGGCTGATACTGGCTCCGGCCCTCCAGCCACCATGCGGTCAGCTGGCCGGCCGCGGGGATGGTTGTCGCCTGCCGCCAGACCTCGCGGTCCGCCAGGAGGCGCCCGGAGCTGTCCCGTTCGGTGGTGAACCTTTCCTCTGACCTGGACATCTGTGCCTCCCTTGCGGCGTGAGTTGCTGCAACAGCCGGGACCGGGACGGCCAGCGCGGTCTTCTGTGCAGCTCTGCTATGCAGGCTAGGCGTAGCGACGCCCCGATGCGCACCATTCCGTCCCGCCACGTCACGCAGGGCAACCTGCGGTAACACGGGAAGCTCACCCCGGCTTTCCGACAGAGGCCAACAAGATCGGCACCATTCGGCACCGCTGCGCTTTCCCGGCGGAGAAGTTCCCGGAGCAATTCGTGCGGCATGGATTCAGGTTGGCCGCCTGCACGGCCAGACACCCGCCGGTCAGACCAGGCTGGGGCGGCGGGCGAGGATGTAGTCCACGGCGGCCGGTCCCGTCATCCGCAGTCCGGGCCGGATGTAGCGGCGGTTGATCCGGCGCCGTTCGCAGAACCCCAGTCCGGACATCGCCGCCCAGAACGCCTTGCAGGGCTCGGGGGTTTGCCGGTGCAGGGCGCACCAGCTGAGGTACACCCCGTACATTTCATCCTCCGCGAGCCCGGAATCCTCCGCCGCGTCCGCGGCAATGCAGTCCGAAATGAAACGCGCAAAGTCCGAAGTTGCCACTGATCAGTCCTGCTTCCTTGACTCTCAAACCTATGGATACGCTCGCTGCGGCAATCCACAACCTGTCGGGAAGCGAGAATGTCCGTCCGCGCACCAGGCAATTCGGAGCGGAGCCCGCATCGGATGGGTAGCAAACTGAGAAAAATTCTGGCGGCGATGCTGCGGCACAGGGTCATAACCCTGCGGCCCGTGCTCCTTCGAGGCGGGAGATGCGACCCCCGTACCGGGGAAGATGACGCCGTCTCCAGGGGCCGTTCCGATGGCCGAACGCAGCCGCTCCTGATCCTTCCGGCATCGTTGAAAGGGAGGGGCGCACCGCCGAGAAGTGCCCGGTCATGACGTACATTTTCAAAAAAATTACTAAGCATGCTTCCCAAATGACAGTAAGCATGCTTATGGTTGTTCCTCGGAAGGCCCTGCAAGGTCCAGACGGCGGGGCCACCGCAACCATGGCCATTGAATGATCCATACGAATCAACTCCAAGGAGACACCATGATCGCCAAGGAACACATCGACGACCTGCTCAACCGCAACGGAAATATCCTTTCCATTGATGGTGACAAGATCGGATCCATCGGCCAGGTGTACGCCGATGATGACAACGGCCAGCCCACCTGGGTCACGGCTAAGACCGGCCTGTTCGGCACGTCCGAGTCGTTCATCCCGCTGGAAGGCGCCCGCATTGACGGGGACAACATTGTCGCCCCCTACACCAAGGACCAGGTCAAGGACGCCCCCCGGGTGGACACCGACGGGCACCTGGAACCCGCCGAGGAGGACCGGCTTTACCGGCACTACCAGCTCGGCAACGGCCGCAGCCACACCGAAGCCACTTCGGGCAATGACGCAGGTTACGCCACCGCCGGCACCGGCCGTTACGACGGCGGCGACGCGCCCGGCACCGTCGGGCACGACACCTCCGGCCCCACCACGGACGACGCCATGACCCGCTCGGAGGAGCGCCTGCACGTGGGCACCGAAAAGCAGGCCACCGGCCGGGCACGGCTGCGCAAGTACGTCACCACCGAACACGTCACCCAGACCGTTCCGGTGCAGCGCGAAGAGGTCCGGATAGAACGTGAACCGATCACGGACGCCAACCGCGCAGACGCCATGGGCGGCCCGGATCTCAGCGAGGAAGAGCACGAGGTCATCCTCCACGAGGAACGCCCCGTGGTCGAGAAGGAAACCGTCCCGGTGGAACGGGTCCGCCTGGGCACGGAAACGGTCACCGATGAGGTCACCGTCGATGAGGAGATCCGCAAGGAGCAGATCGAGACCGACGGCGTCGACGAGACCCGCCGGTAAGCCCGTTGCACTAACAAAACGCCAGGGGCCAGGGCCACCCGCCCTCGCCCCTGGCGTTTTCATGCCCCAGGCCCGGGCTATTGCCGGGCCGCGACAAGGAAAGGCGGGAGCCGATGGTCTCGAATCCGGCAGCCGAGCCTTGGAACACCCACCAGCTTCTCGCGATGGCTGCCCGTCTCGTCCAGCGCAGCCAGGACCAGGCGCTCGCATCGCTCGGCCTAACCCATGCCGCGGTCATTGCCCTCCAGGGGCTGGCGTCGGGACCCCTGAGTCAAGAGCAGCTTGCAGCCCAAATCAAAGTCCAAGCCCAGACCATCGGCAAGGTCCTGGTCCGCCTCGACTCAGCTGGGCTCATCACCCGCACCCGCGATCCCCAAGACCGGCGCAGAATCGAAGCCGCCCTCACCAGCGCAGGCCGCACCGCCCTGGAAAATGCCCGCGACATCGAGCAGAATCTGCCGCTGAACCGGGCCATGCGGTCCACGCTTGAACATGAACTTGTCCGGGTCATTGACTCATTCAGCATCACGCCCGGGGATCCAGCCTCCGCCGCACCTACTGAACCGGACCCTGTGCCAACGGACGACGACGACACACAGGACAGACGCCAATCGCCGGGTTCTGACGATTAGCTCCCGAAAGGAGCCAGACTTACTACCGTCCTGATCGAATTCCGGATCAAAGAGTCCCTCCGGCATCAAGGTAGAGTTAGTGGCGCAGGGCGAGCTGCGCCCACTCCGGCCGATGCCCCTGCCGGCCCGCAGGGCGCTGCGCCCCTCTTTATAATTGTCGAAGCTTTTTCCCGTCTTCACAGAACACCGAAGCAGCCCTGGCATGGCTTCTTGAGCCTGAACGGAGCCATTAATGGCCGTTACAACAGACGGACCTGCCCCGGCGCCCACGTCCGAACAGCTTCAATCCGTCCGGGGCGCGCTGCTGTCCCCCGGCCGGCTGAAGACCGAGGTCCTGGGCGGCCTCGTCGTCGCGCTGGCCCTCATTCCGGAGGCCATAGCGTTTTCGATCATCGCGGGTGTCGACCCGCGGATCGGGCTCTTCGCCTCGTTCACGATGGCCGTCACCATTGCCTTCGTCGGTGGCAGGCCCGCGATGATCTCCGCAGCCACCGGCGCCGTCGCCCTCGTGATTGCTCCGCTGGTGGCCTCCCACGGCCTCGACTACCTTGTCGCAGCGGTGATCTTGGCCGGCATTTTCCAGGTCGTCCTCGGCCTTTCCGGGGTGGCGAAGCTGATGCGGTTCATTCCGCGCTCCGTCATGGTCGGCTTCGTCAACGCCCTGGCGATTCTGATTTTCCTCTCGCAGGTCCCCGAGCTGATCGGCGTGCCCTGGCTCGTCTATCCGCTGACGGCACTGGCGCTGTTGATCGTTTTCGGCCTGCCCAGGCTGACGCGCGCCGTCCCCGCCCCACTGGTGGCCATCGTGGTCCTGACCCTCATCACAGTGCTGGCCGCCGTGGCAATCCCCACCGTCGGGGACAAGGGCGCGCTGCCGGATTCGCTGCCATCGCTGTTCGTCCCGAACGTGCCGTTCAGCCTGGAGACACTGCACATCATCTTTCCCTTCGCCCTGGCCATGGCCTTCGTGGGACTACTTGAATCGCTGATGACAGCCAAGCTGGTCGATGACATTACGGGCACGCGTTCGCCGAAGACCCGTGAGGCGTGGGGTCAGGGCGTGGCGAATATCGTCACCGGTTTCACCGGCGGCATGGGCGGCTGCGCCATGATCGGCCAGACCATGATCAACGTCAAGGCCTCCGGCGCCCGCACCCGGATCTCCACTTTCCTGGCGGGTGTCTTCCTGCTCATCCTCGTGGTGGTCCTCGGCGACATCGTCTCCCTGATCCCCATGGCCGCGCTCGTGGCCGTAATGATCTTCGTCTCCGCCGCCACCTTCGACTGGCACAGCATCCGTCCCGCCACGCTGAAGGCGCTGCCCAAGAGTGAAACCCTGGTCATGGTGGCCACCGTCATCGTCGTCGTCGCAACCCACAACCTCGCCATCGGCGTCGGGGTGGGTGTGCTCGTGGCCATGGTCCTGTTCGCCCGTCGCGTGGCTCACTTCGTCACCGTCGAACGCACCCTGACAGAGGTCGACGGCGTCCGGTTCGCCACCTACCGCGTGGATGGTGAGCTGTTCTTCGCCTCCTCGAACGAGCTGTATACCCAGTTCGAGTACGCCCTGGATCCGGAGCGGGTGGTGATCGACATGCACGCCTCCCACCTCTGGGACGCGTCCACCATCGCCGCACTTGATGCGATCACCGAGAAGTACCGCCAGCACGGCAAAGACGTGAAGATCATCGGCCTCAACGAGGCCAGCACCACGATGCGCGAACGGCTGGCGGGCAAGCTCGGCGGCTAGGGACACGCGATCTGCCCCACGACGGCCGAGCCCTCTATTGCAGTTTGAACGTCATGTAGACACTATGGGGATCGAGCCCATAGTCGGCAAACGGCGGGCATTCGGTGAATCCGTGCCGGTGGTACAGCCGACGGGCTGGAGCGAAGAATTCCTGGGTTCCGGTTTCAAGATACAAACGCCGGAACTGGCTTTGCCGGGCATCCTCCAGGATGTGGGTAAGTAGCAGCGTACCGATGCCACGCCCGCGTGCCCGGACCGTTGTGCGCATCGACTTAATCTCGCCTTGACCGGGCAGCAGCTGTTTCAGCGCCCCGCATCCGAGAAGCTCGGAGTCCTCCCGTGCGGTCCAGAACGTGACGGCCGGTCCGGCAAGTGCTGCAGGATCGAGTGCGTGCACACTTTCGGCGGGGGAGGCGGCGAACATGTCTGCGAGATGCTCGCCCAGGAGCTGCTGGACGTCCTTGCGCGTGGGGTTGTCGCGCTCAATCAGAATCACCGGTTGCAAAGCCCCTACACCTGCGTCAGGCGGTAGCGCTCGATCTGCTTGAGCCGCCGCAGGAGGCTGTCCCGCCGCGGGTGGGGGACGACGTCAGGCGCCTCCGCGGTGAGGTCGATGTGTCTGGTGCCGTACTGCCACAGCAGCAGGTCATCCAGCAGCCGGTCCGGCCCGGGGGAGTAACGGTGGTCCAGGGCCTTGCGGACCTCGGTGATCCGGTTGGCGCTGAGCAGGCCGGCCAGCTGGACGGTCTGGTTGAGGCCATGGGCGGCCATCAGCTCGGCTGCCCAGCCCCAGTCATCATCGACCTTGCGGTCCACGTGGGGCAGTAGCGTCCGCCAGACGTCGCGGATCCGGTTCGGAGTGAGCTGGGCCGCGCCTTCGCCGTCCATGTCCCAGTAGCTGCGGACCTCCTCATAGCGGTCGTGCAGGTCCGAGAAGGCTCCCTCCACTGTTTCCAGCATGGCTGCCGTGGCGGTGAACTGGCGGTCGAAGTGCGGGGTCCAGGCGCGGGGATCCTCGGCTTTGAAACGGATGTCGTGCTCGATCTCGCTCCAGGCATGGGCGAACACGGTGCGAATCTGGCATTCGAAGAAGTAGCTGCCGTTCGGCGGGATGTCCGGGTTGAAGGCCTGCTGGTACTCCTTGACGGCCTCGTTCTGGAGGGTGCGCAGGATCAGGTGCCGGCTGGAATAGCCGTAAGTACCGGATTCAATGGAACCGATGTCCTTCTCGCGGTCCCCGCGGCAGTCGAAGAGCTGGCGCTGGCGCTTGATGAGGTTGGCCACCACCGCGTTTTCCGCCGGGAGTTTCGTGATGACGCGGATGCCGACCATGTCATTGAGCGTCCGGAACGGGTCGGGGAACTTCAGGACCGGAGGGCCTCCGGGTTCCAGCGGCTCCTCTATCCGGGAGATCTTCTCACGGAACGACTCCACGGTCTTGGTGCGGCCGGTGACGAACAGCGGGGTTACTTCGGTGTCCTTGAGCATGGCCCGCAGCGTGAGCAAGACTTCCCGGGTGACCAGTTTCAGGGCAGGACGGAGCCGCTCGTAGAGTTCCACGTTTTCCTGCACCGATTTGCGCATGCTGGGGTCCAGGCGGTCCCAATTGCTAGCCATGCGTCCAGCTTACGGCGCAGCTGCGACGGCGTCGGCTTGCGCCGTGCCGCGCGACGTCCAAGGTAGGCTCTGCACATGGCTGAAGTGCGGCCGCGGTCCCTGGCCGCGGCGGCAGCGGCGGTGACACTTGGGGGCAGTCTCCGTTGCGGGTTCACCCCGCCCCGAGGAGGACACTGTGAAGCGGTACAAATACCACTACGGCGATGATTCCAACCAATGGGGAGAACTTTTCCTGCCGGAGGGGGCCGAACCCAAAGGTGTGGTGGTGGTAATCCATGGCGGCTACTGGCGCTCGCAGTACGGCGCCGAACTAGGTGAGCCGCTCGCGAAGGACCTTGCCGCGCACGGCATCGCCGCCTGGAACCTCGAGTACCGGCGGGCCGGAAACGGCGGCGGCTGGCCGCGCACCTTTGCCGACGTGCTCGCCGGAATCGACAAGCTACGCGACATTGCCGGTGAACACGGCCTCGGGCTGGACAGAGTCGTTGCACTGGGGCACTCCGCCGGCGGGCACCTCGCCGTCTGGGCGGCTGGCCGCAACCGGCTCGCGGAGCTCGGCGCACCCGAGGCGGACCGCCAGCTTGTGCGCAGGGACGGCGACGGCGAGGTGTACCTCACCGGCGTCGTAAGTCAGTCAGGGGTGCTCAACCTGGCCGACGCCGAGCGGCTGAATCTCAGCAACGGCGCGGTCAGCAATCTGCTGGGCGGTTCCTCGGATAAATACCCCAAACGGCATAGATATGCGGACCCGATGAGTGCCCTGCCGCTACGGATCCCGGTCTATGCCGTGCACGGCACCGAGGACGACACCGTGCCGATGAGCCAGTCCGAGGCGTATGCGGGAGCTGCGAAAGCGGCGGGGGCCCCCGTCCAACTGCTGAAGGTCCCCGGTGACCACTTCGCCCTGATTGACCCGAAGGCCGCCGCCTATCGCAAGTGCCGCGAACTCGTGCGGTCGCTGCTGTCCTGAGCCACGGCCCGGACAGAGCTTCCGCAGCATGCGCGGACTGCCGCCGATTGCGAATAGACTGGGCCCAGGTGCGCCGGGAAGTCTGGTCGGCATAGTTCTGTCGACCCAATTTTAGGACCCCATGAGCGACACCCCTCCTCCCAAGCCCCAGCGTCTCACCGTCCTTGGCCGCGGCAGTTACGCGGAATCACTGCGGATCGGCGAGATCCTCCGCAAGGAAACGGTGGGCGGTGCCCTCCTGGTGGCGGCGGCCGTGATCGCACTCATCTGGGCCAACTCGCCGGCGTCGGAGAGCTACTTCGCCCTGCGGGACTTCCGGGTCGGCTACGCGCCCTGGCATCTTGACCTGAGCCTGGGGGCCTGGGCCGCCGACGGGCTGTTGGGCATCTTCTTCTTCCTCGTCGGGCTCGAGCTTAAACGGGAATTTGTTGCCGGAGATTTGCGGCAGCCGAGCAAATCGATCGTGCCCGTCGCCGCGGCGGCGGGCGGTGTTCTTGTTCCGGCCCTGGTTTACGCCGTGGTCAACCTTGCCAGCCCGGAGACGCTGCGCGGCTGGGCCATCCCCACCGCCACGGATATCGCGTTCGCCGTCGCAGTGCTGGCGATCATCGGCTCGCACCTGCCCAGCGCCTTGCGCATCTTCCTGCTCACCCTCGCGGTGGTGGATGACTTGCTGGCGATCAGCATCATTGCGGTCTTCTACACCAGCGACTTCCAGCCAGTGCCGTTGCTGCTGGCATTGCTTCCGCTGGGCCTCTACACCTTCCTGGCGCAGAAGTACCGCAGATTCTTCGGCACCAAGCTCCCCGCCGCCTGGCTGATCCTGCTGCCCCTGGGCGCCGCAACCTGGGCGTTGGTCCACGCCTCCGGCATCCACGCCACGGTGGCCGGAGTCCTGCTCGGCGTCGCCATCCCGGTGATCCGGTCCCGGGCCAGTGGCGGCCCGGACGCCGGACCCGGCCTTGCCGAAATCTTCGAACACCGTTTCCGCCCGATCTCCGCCGGGATCGCCGTGCCGATCTTCGCCTTCTTCTCCGCCGGGGTTGCCGTGGGCGGCTGGGAGGGACTCGGCTCGGCGCTGACGAATCAGGTGGCCGTGGGCATCATTCTGGCCCTGGTGCTGGGCAAACCGGTCGGCATCCTGGGTACCACCTGGCTTCTTACCAAGGCCACGAGGGCAAGGCTCGACAGTTCGTTTAAGTGGATTGACATCTTCGGCGTCTCGCTCCTGGCCGGCATCGGTTTCACCGTTTCACTGCTGGTAGCCGAACTGAGTTTTGGCCGGGGAAGCGTGAACGATGACCACGCCAAGGTGGGGATCCTTGCGGCCTCCCTGCTCGCAGCCCTGCTGGCCACCGCAGTGCTGCGTACCCGGAACCGCCAGTACCGCCAGGCGGAGGCAGAGGAGAAGGTCGACTCGGACCATGACGGCATCCCCGACGTCTACGAGCAGGACGGCGCCGGGGGATGAGTTCCTGAAGGCTTCAGGAGGGAACCGTGGAGGGCATCGTCATACAGACCCTGCCGCCGGGATGCCGGGGGACAAATTCCGCCCCAGCACCAGCACGGCGGAACCGGGCTGAGCGAAACACCGGGCGTCGGACCGCGTTCTCTGGCAGAGTATGACCATGCTCACAGTTATTGGCGAGGGACTGGTTGATGTTGTCCAGCGCTCCTCCGATGTCCAGGCCCATGTTGGCGGCAGCCCCCTGAATGTGGCGGTGGGGCTGGCGCGGCTGGACCACCCGGTGCAGTTCATCGGCCGCTACGGCCGTGACGCCTACGGTGAATCCCTCGCCGCCCACCTCAAGGCAAGCTCCGTCATGCTGCCGCAGCCGCCGGACGGCCTGCCCACCAGCGTGGCCACCGCCCTGATTGACGACGACGGCGCCGCCAGCTACACCTTCGACCTCGCCTGGGAGCTTCCTGGACTGGTGGACCGTTTGCCGTTCCTGCTGCAGGGGACCACGCTGCTGCACACCGGATCGATTGCCACGATGCTGGCACCCGGTGCCGCCGAGGTGCTTGCCGCCGTCGAGCATGCTCATCCGTCCGCGACCATCAGCTTCGATCCCAACTGCCGGCCGAGCATCATCAACGACGTGGAGTATGCGCGCCGGCAGGCCGAAAAGTTCGTCGCCCTGGCGGACGTCGTCAAGGCCTCCGACGAGGATCTCGAATGGCTCTACCCCGGAATCGATCCGCTTGAGTCGGCGCGCCGCTGGCTGTTGCTGGGCGGCACCGAGGGCCCCGCGATGGTGGTTGTCACCCGCGGCGGCCAAGGGCCCTGGGCGGCCAATGCCGCCGGCGAAACGCACTTTCCCGCCCCCGCGGTGGAGGTCGCGGACACGGTCGGCGCCGGGGACTCCTTTATGGCCGCGCTGCTGTCCGGCGTCGTGGACCTGGGCCTGGACGGGGCGCAGAACCGCAAGGACCTCCGGGGGCTGTCCGCCGGTTCGCTCCATGAACTCCTGGCCCATGCCGCCTGGGCAGCCGCGGTGACGGTGTCCCGGGCGGGTGCGAACCCGCCCACTCGCATGGAACTGAACAAGATGGAGCTGGGGGCACTGGAATCCGCCACCGCGGATTCCAGCAGTGCCGGCTCGGAAAGCGCCGGCCCCGAGGCGGCCGACTTCGACAGACACTGAGAGGCAGCCATGACACAGCGCGATGTTCCGTCCTTCCACGTCAGCAGCGGGTCGTTCGAGGACGGCCAAACACTTCCGCCGGCCCAGCGCAGCGGCAAGATGCGCGCCGGTGGCCAGGACGAATCCCCGCAGCTGAGCTGGAGCGGGGCTCCGGCCGGAACCCGGAGCTACGCGGTCACCATGTTCGACCCGGATGCGCCGGGGCGCGGCGGATTCTGGCACTGGGCCGTGCTGGACCTCCCCGCCGGCATCACTTCCCTGCCGGCCGGAGCAGGCGCGGAGGGAAGCCGGCTGCTTCCCCCTGGTGCCCAGCAGCTGAAGAACGACGGCGGGTTCCGCGGCTATCTCGGGGCCGCACCGCCGCCGGGCCACGGGCCGCACCGCTACGTCATCACGGTCCACGCGCTGGACGTGGAGCAGTCGGGACTGGACTCGGGTACGTCACCGGCAAGCCTGGAATCGAAGCTGTCGCGGCACACGCTGGGCCGGGGCTCACTGACCGGCATCTACGAACGGCACTAGCCCGGAGGAGCCGGTTCCAGGCCGGAATGTGCCAGGGCGGACAGCCGCATTCCTGCGGTCGGCAGGCCGACGGAGATGAGGACCATGGGCCTGCGCCCGTACACTGGCACTATGCGTCTGGTAGCAAGTGATATTGACGGAACGATCCTCGGCCACGACGGAAGGATCAGTGAACGGACCGTTCGAGCCTTCCACGCCTGCCGGGATGCCGGCGTCGAGCTCGTCTTCGTGACCGGACGCCCGCCTCGTTGGCTGCACCCGCTGCAGGACCAGCTGGGCCACACCGGGACCGTCATCTGTTCCAATGGCGCGGTGGTGTGGGACCTTGAGGCGGACCGCCTGGTCTCGGCCAAGGCCCTCGGGCTGGACGCGGTCTACGAGGCCCGCCGCATCATCAAGCGACTGCGCCCCTCGGCACTGTTCGCCGCAGAAACTTTGACGGGCTTCCACCTGGAACCCGGGTTCATCGAGAACGGCTCCAGCGAATTGCTCGCCGAGTCCACGCCAGCGCCGCTGCACAGGACGCTGACCGCGGCGGACTCCGTGGTGAAGTTCCTGGCCATTGTCCGGGAGGGGACGGCCGATGAGTTCCTGGCCGAGGTGACACCCGCCGTCGCGCATCTGGCGGCGGCCACCCACTCGGCGCCGACCGTCGCGCTCCTGGAACTTTCCCTTCCCGGCATCAACAAGGCCGTCACGCTCGCCGAGTACGCCGCCTCTGTGGGCGTCGACGCCGGGGACGTGGTGGCATTCGGGGACATGCCCAACGACATCGAGATGCTCCGCTGGGCCGGTGACGGGTACGCCATGGCCAGCGGCCACCCGGAGGCGATCCGCGCCGCCGGCCAGCAGGCCCCCCACTTCGATGACGACGGTGTCGCCCAGATCCTCGAGGCCAAGCTCGCCGCCCTGGACGTGCGGCTTTCCTGAGATTCGGGTCCGGTCCGGTCACCTGATGCCCAGCTGGCAGTCATCTGGCGTTCACCTTGGGCCCGTACGCTGGCATTTCGCGACGGGTCTAGAAACTGATGGTGGGGAACTCATGGCCAGGTACCGCACGGAAAACACTGACGACCAATCCCTGCGCCGGGTGGACCCGGACGCGCACTGGAAGAGCCTTGAGCAGGGTGACCGCGTCCGGGTCCGGCTCTCACCCGGGTACGAAACCGGCGGCCGGGTCGATGCTGTGACGTCGGATCACACTGCTGTCTGGGTGGACCTCGACGGCGGCCGCGGCCGTACGCTGCTGCACTGCAGCGACGGCGTGGAAATCTTGCGGCAGGCTTCCTGATGACGGGTTGCCCGCCAGGTTCCTGAACGTGGCGGTTTGAGCTCCGGTACGCTTCAGGAGTGACCCGCACGCACCCCTTCTTCTCATCCGGCGGCACGGGTGCCGGAGGCTCCCCGGCTGCCTCGGCGCCTGCCGGGCCCGTGGTGGCACCCCTGGCCATGGCCCACCGCGGCTTCTCCCGGGACGGACTGGAAAACTCCATGGCGGCGTTCCGTGCCGCCGTCGCGCTGGGCTTCCGGCACCTGGAGACGGACGTCCACACCACGGCCGATGGCGTGCTGCTGGTGTTCCACGACGGAACCCTGGACCGTGTCACGGACGGGCGGGGCCGGATCTCGGAGCTCGCTGCGGAGGCCGTGGCTCGGGCGAAAATCCGCGGAGCGGAGCCGATTCCGCTGTTCGACGAACTCGTCGCTGCCTTTCCGGACGTCCGGTTTAATCTTGACGTCAAGGACTGGAACTCGGTAGATGCCCTCGCTGCGGCAATCGAACGGCACGGGCTTCATGACCGGGTTCTGGTTGCCAGCTTCTCGGACCGGCGGCGCCGTGCGGTGCTGAAGCAGTTGAGCCGGCCCGCCGCGGCTTCGGCCGGCATCGTGTCCAATGCATTGTTTATCCTGCTGGGCCCGGTGCTGCCCGTCCCGTTGATGCGCCTCGTGGCGGGATGGGCGCTCCGCGGCGTGGACGCCCTGCAGGTCCCGGTCCGCTATGGCGCCGTGGCGGTGGTGACGCCTGGCTTCCTCGCGCGCGCGCACCGGCACGGCCTGCAGGTCCATGTCTGGACCATCAACGAGGAAGCGGAAATGCGCCGCCTGCTGGATCTCGGCGTCGACGGGATCGTCACGGACCGCGCTGATCTGCTCAAGAAGGTCCTGCAGGAGCGCGGCGAATGGCGGCCTTCCGCCCCGGATGGGATTGAAGGGGCGTAGGCCGCCTTTCAGGTATGCAGCTCCATCATGAGCGGCGGCAGTTCCTCGGTGAGTTCCCGGGCGAGGTAGCCCAGGCCGCCCAGCCGGCTGGCGAGACGGTCCCCGGCAGCTGCGTGCAGATGGGTGCCCCAGCAGGCGGCCTGCGTGTCCGTGGTGCCCCGTGCCCGCAGGCCGGCGATGGCTCCCGCGAGCACGTCGCCGCTGCCTGAGGTTCCCAGGCCGCCGTGCCCGGTGCTGATCTCCCAGAGGGCGGCGGGGTGCAGCTCCTCTTGAGTGTCCGTTGAGCCGGCCGCCTTCCGGGGGCCGGCAACGACGCCCTGGCAGCTCACCACAGCGCGGTACTTGTCCGCGAGGTCCTGGATATCCCGGTGGAGGTCTTCGACGTCGCGGCCCAGCAGGATGCCGGCCTCTTTGAGGTTCGGCGTCAGGATCAGCCTGCCTGCCCAAGGCCCGATCTCGCCGGCGAGATCGGGGAGGGCGCCCAGGGCGTAGGCATCGAGGATGAGCGCGGGCCGCTTGCCGTCATTGCCATTGCCTCCCGCCGAGCCTGGGCGTGGCTGTTCCCGCTGCAGCAGTGCGCTGAGCAGGGCCTTGGTCTCCTCCAGATCGTCCAGGCCCGGCCCCACCAGAACGGCGTCCGCCGCCTCCAGCTCCGAGTCGAGGGATTCCACCCCTGAGCCGCGGACGGATCCCCGGGCGTTTTCGGGCAGGCCTGTGACGCCGGCCTCGGGCAGCGCGACCGCCAGCTGGACTGCCGTCGACTCCGCCACGGCCAGCGTCAGCCTGCCCGCGCCCGAGCGCAGGGCCGCGATCCCGGCGAGCAGCGCCGCTCCCGGCGTCTTGCGCGCACCACCGATCACGAGCACGGATCCGCGGTCGTCCTTGCTTGAACCGCCTCCCGGCAGCGGCCATGCGCGCAGCAGCTTGGGCGTTACCGCCTCGGCGCGGCCGGACTCAGCGGGGGTGGACATTGGGGTCTCCGGCGTGTTCGGTGACGGGCACTCCCTCACTGACGAGGTGGTCCGCCATGTTGAAACGGTCCAGCATCCACGGGCCGGCCCCGCCCGGCCGGATGAACCGGCTGACGGAGGCATTGAGGATGGTGGAGGCCGCGGCGATGTCCAGCAGTTCCCGCTCCGACAGCCGTTCCAGGATGTAGCGGAACAGGAGGATCGGGGCGTCGTGGCAGACCAGCATCACCCGCTGGCCCGGGTGCAGACGGTCGAGATCCGCGAGCAGGGACCGTAGCCGCAGCACGACATCGGCCCACGACTCGCCGCCCGGTGGCCGATAATAGAATTTCCCCAGCCAGAGCCGCCGTTGCGCCTCCTCGGGAAGCCGGGCCTCCACGCCGATCGAGGTGAGCATGTCCAGGATGCCAAGTTCGCGGTCCCGTAATCTTTCGTCCGCCAGGACCTCTGTCTGCCAGCCCGCGGTACTGACGGCGAGTTCGGCCGTCTGCCGGGCCCGGAGATAGGGCGACGACCAGACCACGGGGCGCTCGCCGGCAGGAATTCCCGCCAGCAGGCGGCCAAGGGCCAGGCCCTGCTGGCGCCCCGTGTCTGAAAGTTCGACGTCGGCGTCGCGGGCCGGAACGTCGATCACGTGCGCCCCTGCCTCACGAGCCATCGTGGCCGCAACGTTCCCCTGGCTCTCGCCGTGCCGGACCAACAGCAGCTCCCTGATGCCGGGCATGCCGTGCATCCCCGGGGCCTGTCCGTTTTCCTTCACCGTGTCCCCCTGAGTCCGGGCCGAATCTGTCTGGCTGCCACGTTACTACCGCCCTGTCCTTGTCGTCACGTGAAGCGCGCCGTAGGCCGCAGGACATGAAGGCGCGGTGAAGCCGGTTCCGGAAGAGCCGGCTGGCAGGATAGAGCCATGCGCATCCTCATCGCCCCGGACAAGTTCAAGGGCTCCCTCACCGCCGCCGAAGCCGCCTCCGCTATCGCCGAAGGCGCGCTACGCGTCTATCCGGACGCCGAGGCCATCCAATTTCCCGTGGCCGACGGCGGCGAGGGGACCCTAGAAGCGGCCGTCGCTGCCGGATACGAGGAGCGGCTCAACGCCGTCGTCGGCCCGATCCTGGCACCGATCGGCGCCGCCTGGGCCATCCGCGAGAACGCGTTCGGCGGGGCAACCGCCGTCATCGAAACCGCGCAGGCGTCCGGCCTGGCGCACCTGGACCCCAGCCCGGCCAACGCCCTGCGCGCCCACAGTTACGGCTGCGGCCAGCTGATCGCCGCCGCGCTGGATGCCGGTGCCACCGAGATCGTGCTCGGCCTCGGCGGGTCGGCCATGAGCGACGGCGGCAGCGGCGCCCTCCGTGCGCTGGGCCTCAGGCCGCTGGACGCCGCCGGCAACGTGGTGCCGCTGGGCGGCGGATCGCTTGCCGACGTCGCTTCCGTGGACGTCAGCGGACTCGATCCCCGGCTCACGGCCGTGAAGTTCCGGATCGCCGTGGACGTGCGGAACCCGTTGTTCGGCAGCGACGGCGCGGCCCATGTCTTCGGTCCGCAGAAGGGCGCCGACGAGGACGCGGTGGAACTGCTCGACGCCGGCCTCCGCAACTGGGCTTCGGTGCTGCGCCAGGCCACCGGCCGGGACGTCAACGTGCCCGGAGCCGGCGCGGCGGGCGGCTTCCCGGCGTCGTTCCTTGCTTTCAGCAACGCCGCGCTCGAGGGCGGCTTCGAGCTGGTGGCCGGGCTGACCGGCCTCGCCGGGAAGCTCGCGCAGGCGGACCTCGTCATCACCGGGGAAGGGTCCCTGGATTCCCAGTCACTGACGGGAAAGGCGCCCATTGCACTCGCCGATGCCGCGCAGGAACGCGGCATCCCGGTGATTGTGGTCGCCGGCCGGATCCTCGTCACCCCCGAGGATCTCGCCCGGCACGGAGTGGTCGCGGCGGCGCAACTGCTGGACCTGGCCGCGAGCCCGGACGACGCCGTCGCGAACGCCGCGAAGTACCTTGCCTGGGCCACCAGCCAGGTGCTCGAAGGCGCCTGACTCAGCTCTTCTGCGTCTGCTTGCTGAGTCGGATGGGCACGTACACGAGGAGTACAAGGAGCACGACCAGCAGGGTGCCGCCGGCGATAAGACCCGCGCTCCGCCCGGCTGTGACATCGAAGACCAGCGATGATGTTCCCGTGCTCAAAAGGACGACGCCGCCGAGGGCCACCTTCGTGATGCGGTCTGCGCTCGAAACCAGCGTGGCCTTGAGCCGCTTACGGAACAGCCTGCGGTGCACGCTCACCGGGAGCAAAATGAGGGCCAGCATGAGGGCCCCGAGGGTTACATTGGCGAGGTAAAGGCTGGTCTGGTAGTCGTCGAGGGTCTCGAACCGGGCCTGGAAGGGGAGGGTCAAGAGGAAGCCTGCGACCAGCTGTACGCCCGTCTGCAGTACGCGCAGTTCCTGCAGCAGCTCCATCCAGTTGCGGTCCAGCCGCTCTTCCTCGGTCTCGTTTCTTCCGGGGCCCTTGGGCCCCTCGGGATCGGACACGGGCGCACCTCCGGGTTCGGCTGGGCTGCGTGGCGGCAGCTGACACTCAAGCTGGGCATGGAACTTGCCAATTTCAAGTTGATACTAAGGCTGCTGACCATTTCCGGGTAGGGTGGACTTGTTACTTCGCTGGGAGAGTTTCGAGGAGCCGGTTCCGCACCGGGACCCGAGGAATACTTCCTGGAAAACCGACACATTGGTTAGGTGGACTATGAGTGATTCAGACAAGCAGCAGGACCAGCCGCGGGACCCCCGGGGCGGATACCATGCGGGACCGTTTCCGGAGCAGGTGCAGGAACAGCCGGGCCTCACAGCACCCATGGAGCCCAAGCCCGACCACGGCGAAGAGAGTTACCGGGGGAGCGATGCGCTCCAGGGCAAGGCGGCCCTGATCACCGGCGGAGACTCGGGCATCGGCAAGGCCGTGGCCATCGCTTTCGCCCGCGAAGGGGCCGATGTCGCCATCTCCTACCTGCCGGAAGAGGAAGAAGACGCACAGGATACGGCCGAGTGGATCCGGAAGGCGGGCCGCAAGGCGCTCCTGATTCCAGGTGACGGCCGGAGTGAAGAGTTCGCGACCAAGATCGTTGACGACTCCCTCGCCGAGTTCGGACGCTTGGACGTCCTCGTGCTGAACGCGGCGTACCAGAAAAACCGCGACAGTTTCGAGTCCCTGCCAACCGAGGAGTTCGACAGGGTCTTCAAGACCAATATCTATTCCCTGTTGTGGACAGCGCGCGCGGCGGTGCCGCATTTGAAGGCCGGCGCCGCCATCATCACGACGTCCTCCATCCAGGCGTTCCAGCCCTCACCCGAGCTCATCGACTACGCCATGACCAAGGGCGCGCAGGTGGCCTTCACCAAAGCCCTCGCCAAGGAGCTCGGGCCGAAGGGAATCCGCGTGAACGCCGTGGCGCCGGGCCCCATCTGGACCCCGTTGATCCCGGCCACCGAGTGGCCGGACAAGCTGCCCACTTTCGGCCAGGACACGCCCCTGGAACGCGCAGGCCAGCCCGCGGAACTCGCGCCGGCGTACGTGCTGCTCGCCTCCGACCACGGCTCCTACATTTCCGGAGCCGTAATTCCCGTCACCGGAGGCAAGGGCCTTTGACCGGAGCCGGTCCGCGGCCCGGCCCCCAGACTTGACTAATTAATTCCAGAAACCAGGAGGAAGAACATGACTGAGGAAAACCAGCAGGGAAGCCCCATCGAGGAAGAAAGCGGCTACGGAACGCCCACCGTGGAGCAGGAAATGCCCGGCGGCGACGCCGCGGTGCCGTCCTCGGAGGCCGAGATGGACAGCGCCAACACCGAGGAGCCTGGTGCCGGCCAGCCGTCGTCCTCGGAGCCGGGCCAGGATGCGGCGGGCCTGCCCGACGGAAGCGGCACGGATTTGCCGGAGAGCAAATCGCCGCAAGACGGCAATGATGATGAATCGTTTGACGCCGGCTAAGCGCGCCGTCGGGCTTCTCCTCGGTTGTTGAGCCGAGCCGCTGACAACAAAGGCCGGCATCCTGCCACCGCGTGGTGGCAGGATGCCGGCCTTTGTCCTGCGCTCAAACGTTGCAGACCCTGCCGAGGCGGCGCCGACCCTGGTGCTAGCGGCGTTTCCTGGACTGGCGCCTTGCTGCCGCACTCGCGGCGTCCCTGACCGACTGCGGCAGGCTGCTTTCAGTCTCCGGCTCCGCCACCGTGCCGCGGGCCTTGGCGATGGCCTTCATGCCGTGGTAGATCACCAGGGCGGCGGCGGATCCGAGCGCGATGCCGGTGAACGTCAGCTCGCCGATCGTCCAGGTGTAGTCTGCAATGCCAATAATCAGCGCGACAGCGGCTGTGGTCAGGTTGATGGGGTTGGAAAAGTTCACCTTGTTCTGGACCCAGATCTTCACGCCGAGAATGCCGATCATGCCGTAAAGCATCGTGGCCGCGCCGCCCAGCACGCCGGCCGGAACGGTGGCGATCAGCTCACCGAACTTCGGTGAGAAGCTCAGCACCACGGCGAACACGCCGGCGATCCAGTAGGCCGCCGTCGAGTAGACCTTGGTGGCGGCCATAACGCCGATGTTTTCCGCGTAGGTGGTGGTGCCCGAGCCGCCGCCCAGGCCGGCGAGGACTGTCGCCGCACCGTCGGCCATCAGCGCGCGTCCGGAGACGCCGTCGAGGTTCTGGCCGGTCATGGCGGAAACGGATTTCACATGGCCGATGTTTTCGGCAACCAGCACCAGCACCACCGGCACGAAGAGACCGATGACGCCCAGATGGAACTCGGGGGTCTGGAAGTGCGGCAACCCGATCCAGGCCGCGCCGTCCATCTTCGAGTAGTCGACCTCGCCCCGGATCATCGCGACGAGATAGCCCACCACGACTCCTACCAGGATGCTCAGGCGGCCCAGGATGCCGCGGAAGAAGACGCTGACCAGGATGATCGTGGCCAGGGTGACCAGGGCCGTGATGGGGGCGGCGTCGAAATTGTTCTTCGCCGCCGGGGCCAGGTTGAGGCCGATCAGGGCGACGATGGCGCCGGTGACGATCGGGGGCATCAGCCGGTTGATCCAGCCGGCACCAAACTTCTGCACCACAGCGCCGATCAGGGCCAGCCCTACGCCGGCCAGCACCACGCCGCCCAGCGCGCCGGGGACCCCGTACTGCTGCTGGGACGCCATGATCGGTGCGATGAAGGCGAAGCTGGATCCAAGGTAGCTTGGCACGCGGCCGCGGGTGATGACCAGGAACAGCAGGGTGCCGATGCCGGAGAAGAACAACGTGGTGGCGGGCGGCATGCCGGTGATGATCGGAACCAGGAAGGTGGCGCCGAACATGGCAACAACGTGCTGCATGCCCACCCCGATGGTCAGCGGCCAGGCGAGGCGCTCATCCGGCTTGACGACCTCCCCAGGGCGGATGGACTTGCCGTTGCCGTGGAGCTTCCAGTTGGTGCCGAGCATGCTCATTGCCGGGAGCCTTTCAGAGAAATGTGTGGCGGGGCCGGGAAGGAATCTTCCGGAGCAACTTTACCGCGCGGCCGCTCCGGCAGGTTCCGTCCGGCGCTCCGGCCCCCAACGCCGCTGAACCTCCGGCAGGAATGTTCTCGCGGAGGTGCCTCCGGCACCATGGGGGACAGGCCGGAGGCACTCGGGACGCAAATATGCGAATAACCGCAAGGCCTACATCCAGGGCCACTTCCTATGATAGTCCGCATTTGAGCCTGGCTACAGTACAATTTGCGCGGCCGATCCGAGCGGGCGCCGTGGCAGAACTGTCTGCGCGGAACCGGACTGCGGTGGCCTTTGGTGAACCCGTCCCCGGAGGACTCGAGTTCCCCGGCGACCGTCCCGATTCTTGACCGAGGTGCCATACTGGGATCAATTGCGAGCCGGGTGGGTGGACAGCGGGCCTGCAGAGAGCGGACCGGGGGACCACGACACATGATGCTGGATACGTCAACCCTGCGTGTCGCTTTCGCCGTTGTGGCTTTAACGCTGCTGCTGCTCTTCTACTTCATCACTTTCCGCCGTACCCGCTCCGCCTTTAGCGGTTGGTGGTGCGCGGCGCTGCTCATGTTCCTGACCGGTTCGGCAGCGTATCTGCTGGATGGCACGGTCCACCAGGTCTGGGCGAATCCGCTGGGGAACGTGTTCCTGGTGTCCGGTGCCGCCAGCATGTGGGCAGGGGCCCGTTCGCTGAGGTCCGCGAGCCTCCAGGTGCGGTATCTCGCGACGGGTCCGGCGGTCACGGCCGTGGCATCGGCATTGGACCACCCGGAGATCAATGTCTGGGCGGGTGGCTGGGTCTACCTCCTGTTGATGAGCGTTCTGACCGGGCTGGCGTGCCGGGAGCTGTTCCGGCTCGACTCCACGTATTCCCGCGTACACCGTGTGCTCGCCGTGGGATCGGCAATCCTTGCCCTGTTTTACCTGGGCCGCCTGGTGGCCTTTGTCGCGGACGGGCGCGAGGGACCGGTGTTCCTTTCCATCTTCGGATCGGCAACGACAACTGTCTTCTCGGCCGTGCTCCTGGTCGTGGCGTCCTTCACGATGGCCGAGCTGAGTAACGAGCAATTGACCCAGGATCTTCGGGCGCGCGCGACTGTCGACGGCCTCACCGGGCTGCTCAACCGCACCGCATTCCTTGACCTGGCCGAGGATGAATTGCGCCGCCTCAGCCGGGCCAGGACAACGGCAGTCCTGGTCCTGGCCGATCTGGATCATTTCAAGGCAGTCAATGACGAGTTCGGGCATGCCGCAGGAGACACCGCGCTGCAGACATTCGCGGACGCCTGCGCCTCCACGGTGCGCTCCACGGACCTCGTGGGCCGCTACGGCGGCGAGGAATTCGTCCTCCTCCTGCCGGGCATGACCCCGGACCGGGCCGGAGAACTCGCGGCAGAGATCAGCAGCCGCCTCCAGGCCCTACAGTCGCGGGTGACTCCCCGCCTGCCCACGGTGAGTTACGGCATCGCTTCCACGGCTCCGGGCAAGGTGGACCTGAAAGCGCTGATCGCCTCCGCCGACGCCGCCCTTTACCGGGCCAAAATGCTGGGCAGGGACCGCTGGGTATTGGCCTCCAGCCTCCACGAGGACAAATGAGCCTGACCGGAAGCCCCGGCTCATTGCCGGCCGCGGCCCCTGCCCGCCGCCTGCGTCCTAGGAAATAACGCCGTCCACCAGCGCCTTGGCTTCGGCCTGGACCTGCTTGAGGTGGTCCGGGCCCTTGAAGGACTCCGCATAGATCTTGTAGACGTCCTCGGTGCCGGAGGGCCGGGCTGCGAACCAGGCGTTTTCGGTGACCACTTTCAGCCCGCCGATGGGTGCGCCGTTGCCCGGTGCCTCCGTCAGCTTGGCGGTAATGGTCTCGCCTGCCAGTTCGGTGGCGGTGACGTCCGATGACGAGAGCTTGCCCAGGGCGGCTTTCTGCTCCCGCGTGGCGGCGGCGTCGATCCGTGCGTAGACGGGGTCGCCGAACTTCTCCGTGAGTCCCTTGTAGAGCTGTGAGGGCGACTTGCCGGTGACGGCCGTGATTTCCGAGGCCAGCAGCGCCAGCAGGATGCCGTCCTTGTCCGTGGTCCAGACGCTGCCGTCCATTTTGTTGAAGGACGCGCCAGCGGATTCCTCGCCGCCGAATGCCCCTTCGCCGGAGAGCAGCCCGGGAACGAACCATTTGAAGCCGACGGGGACCTCCACGAGCTTGCGGCCCAGGCTCTCGGCAACGCGGTCGATGATCGAGGAGGACACCAGGGTCTTGCCGATCACGGACTGCGGGTTCCAGCCGGTCCGGTGGCGGTAGAGGTAGTCGATTGCGACGGCGAGGTAGTGGTTCGGGTTCATCAGCCCGCCGTCGGGCGTGACGATGCCGTGGCGGTCCGCGTCGGCGTCGTTGCCGGTGGCGACGTCGAACTTGGCGCCATCGGACATCCGGTTGATCAGCGAGGCCATCGCCGACGGGGAGGAGCAGTCCATCCGGATCTTCTCGTCCCAGTCCAGGGTCATGAACGCCCACTGCGGGTCGACGGTGGGATTAACCACGGTGAGGTTGAGGTGGTGGCGTTCGCCGATTTCGCCCCAGTAGTCGACGGATGCCCCGCCCATGGGGTCTGCGCCGATGCGGACGCCAGCCTCCCGGATGGCGTTCAGGTCCAGGACCGAGGGGAGGTCGTCCACGTAGCTGCTGAGGAAGTCGAACTTCCCGGTGGTTCCGGCGTTGGTCGCCTCGGCGACGGGAACCCGCTTGACCCCGCGCAGGCCGTTTTCCAGGAGCTCGTTGGCTCGGTTGGCGATCCACCCGGTGGCATCCGAGTCCGCCGGGCCGCCGTGCGGAGGGTTGTACTTGAAGCCGCCGTCGCCGGGCGGGTTGTGGCTGGGGGTGATCACGATGCCGTCAGCCTGCGGCGCCCCGGCGGGCGCGTTCCGGTTGTGGGTGAGGATTGCGTGGCTCAGTGCCGGGGTGGGGGTGTAGCCGTGGCGGGCGTCGATCAACACGTTGACGCCGTTTGCCGCGAGGACCTCCAGGGCGGAGTTCTGGGCGGGTTCGCTCAGCCCGTGGGTGTCCTTGGCGAGGTACAGGGGGCCGGTGATGCCCTGGCCCGCCCGGTATTCCACGATCGCCTGGGTGATGGCAAGAATATGGGGTTCGTTGAAGGAAGCCTTCAGGCTCGAGCCACGGTGTCCCGAGGTGCCGAAGGCCACCCGCTGGCCGGGGTCATCCAAATCCGGCGAAACGTCGTAGTACGCATCGAGGAGCGCAGTAAGGTCAACAAGGTCGTGGGGTAGGGCAACAGTGCCCGCGCGGCTAGCC
Source organism: Arthrobacter sp. (assembly GCA_025464925.1). Next base: position 8,258 of record JAODMS010000043.1, on the reverse strand, counting down.
ATGGCACCAGCATGCCAGACGACGGCGGGGCGTGGCACGGTTTGGCCGGAATCCGCTTCCTGTGACGCAGCTGATCTGATCCTTGGGAACGGGCGGCGGCTGTCTCGGAGCAGGTTCTGCGGCCGGGACGGGTGGGCGGATAGTTCCCGCCCACCCGCGCTGCATCGAACGCCTTAGCGGACGCCGCCCATCAGCTTCTTGATCGCCGGCGAGGCGGCAGCCAGGCCGACGGCAAGCAGCATGGCGGTTCCGCCGACGCCGATGAAGTACGGCAGCTCGTCGTCCGGGTTGTACAGGCCGGACAGGATGCCGGCCAGGGTGGTGCCCAGGGAGACGGAAAGGAAGAACAGCGCCACCATCTGGGTGTGGAAGGCCTTGGGGGCCAGCTTGGTGGTGACGGACAGGCCGATGGGGGAGAGGAACAGTTCCGCGAGCGTGAACAGGAACAGGATCCCCACCAGGGCCAGCAGAGGCGTCTTGCCTTCCCCGGCCAGCGGGATGAAGGCCAGGAAGGCCAGGCCCATCACGAAGAGGCCGATCGAGAACTTCAGTGCCGAACCGGGCTGCTTGCGGCCGAGGCGGGTCCAGAGGGTGGCCATGACGCCGGCAAAGATGATGATGAACACCGGGTTGATGGACTGCACCCATGCGGCCGGCATTTCCCAGCCGAACAGGTTACGGTCGAGCTTTTCCTCGGAGTACACGGCGATGAACGTGAACTGCTGCTGGAACAGCGCCCAGAACGCGGCCGACGCGATGTACAGCGGGATGAAGGCAGCCACGCGCCGACGCTCGATGCCGTCGACCTTCTTGCTGCTGAAGATCAGGGCGAAGTAGAGCACGGACGCGCCGATGGCCGCATAGGCCATGGTCATGGCCAGGTTTTCGGCGTTCACCGTGCCGGTTGCCAGCAATACGGCGATGATCGCCGCGAGGCCGGCGAAGATCACACCGTACTTGGTGCGCTCCGAGGCCGGGAGGGGGTTCGGTACCCGGTGGGCCTCTTCGGGCAGCTTGTTGCGGCCCAGCGCGTAGATGGCCAGGCCCACGGCCATGCCGACGGCGGCGGCCCCGAAGCCCCAGTGGAACCCCTGATTTGACTGCAGCCAGCCGGTGACCAGCGGGCCGATCAGCGCGCCGGCGTTGATGCCCATGTAAAAGATGGAAAAGCCCGCGTCCCGGCGTTCGTCCTTCTCGCCGTAGAGGCTGCCCACCAGGGCGGTGGCATTGGCTTTCAGCCCGCCGGAGCCGACGCCCACCAGTACGAGGCCGGCAATCAGGCCGGGTATCCCGGGCACGAGCGCCAAGGCAATGTGGCCGGCCATGATCAGGATGGCGGAGCCAAACAGCACGCGCTCCGAACCGAAGAGCCGGTCCGCGAGCCAGGCGCCGAGGATGGTGGAGAGATAGACCCCGCCGCCGTACGCCCCGACGAGGCCGGCGGCCAGGCCCTGCTCGATCTCCAGGCCGCCCTCAGCTGCCGTGAAGTACATGTAGTAGAGCAGGATCCCCTGCATTCCGTAGAAGGAGAAGCGCTCCCACATCTCTACGGAGAAGAGGCTGGCCAGCATCTTGGGGTGGCCAAAAAACGAGGTGTCGCCCGGCGTTGTAGCGGGGGGATCGGCTAAATGAGTTGTGCTCATTTACTTAATGCTGACATCAGGACGCGCGATTGTCACATTCTCGAAGGCCGGAGGCAAGTATATGGCGAAAAAAGTTCGCCCGGTGCGCTAGCAGCCCAGCTGGGCCGCCACCTGCAGCAGCAGCGCCTCGGATCCCATCGGCCCGATCAGCTGGATGCCCATCGGCAGCCCGGCATCCGCCGCGCCGCCGGTCCAGTGGACCGGGACGCTGATTGCCGGCAGCCCGCACACGTTCACCATCGAGGACCACGGCGCGTATTCACACTGTCGGCGGTAGTCGTCGTCGGCGTCTGCCGCCCACTCGGCGGCGGGCCAGTAGCCGTCGCCGTGTCCAGCGCCGGTGAACCAGCCGACCGGGCGGGGCGTCTGGGCCAGGGAGGGCATCAGCATGAGGTCCCAGGCGGCGAACTGCGTTCTTGTGTCCCGCTGGAACTGCCGCAGGAACGCGAGGGACTCGTTCAGTTTTGCCGCGCTCCGCTGCTGGGCGCGCCGCCGGAAGGTCCGCGTAAGCGGGGTCAGGAGCGCCTCGCGCTGGGATGGAATGCTGGCGCTTCCGACGGCGGCGGTCCAGGCCGTGGTGAACGCGCCCGGGTAGCGGTTGTCGTAGCGGACCGGGGCTGCCGCGGTTTCGTGTCCGGCCGCCTCCAGCCGCCTGATGCCTTCCGCCATGGCGTCGAGCGCCTCGCGGTCCGGGGTGAAGGGGAAGACCGCCTGCCAGGGGCTGTCCAGGCTCACACCGATCCGCAGCCTGGGCGGTTCCTGGCCTGCCAGTTCGAGGTAGCTTGGGGTGCGCGGCCCGTCCGCACCGGGCACGAGCGCATCGAGCAGCAGGGCCGCGTCCGCCGCCGAGCGTGCCAGCGGGCCGGCAACCACCAGCCCGGCCGGATCGCCGGAGTTTTCCCCTGCGGGCACCACCCCCCGGCCCGGTTTCAGGCCGACAAGTCCGCACGCCGCGGCCGGAATGCGGACCGAGCCGCCGCCGTCGCTCCCGGGTGCGAAGGGCACCAGCCCTGCGGCGACTGCAGCCGCGCTCCCACCCGAGGATCCGCCCGAGCTGCGGCTGAGCGCATGGGGGTTTCGCGACGGCGGCGCGATCCGGTTCTCGCTGTACGCCGTCAGCCCGAATTCCGGAACCTGCGTCTTGCCCAGCGAGACGACTCCCGCACCCTTGAGCGCGGCGGCCAGGGCGCCGTCGGCCAGTGCTGGCCGGTGGTCAAGGGCGGCGCTGCCGTAAGTGGTGGGAACGCCCGCCACATCCGTCAGGTCCTTGAACGCGACCGGCATGCCGTGAAGCAGCGGCAGGCCGCCGCCGCCCTTTCCGGCGTGGAGTATATGGAGGTCATCGGCGGCGGCCGCATCCTTTAGAGCCTGCTCCGCGGTGACGGTGACGAACGCCCCGAGGTGCGGGTTGGCGGCCTCGATGCGGTCCAGGAAATGGGCGGTGGCCTGCCGGGCCGAGAGTTCACCGGATCGCAGGGCGCCGCGCAGTTGGACGGCCGAGAGTTCGTGGATGTCGGTCAAGGAAGCCTGGCCCCGGCCGCTCGGCGGTGAGAACTGGGGCGTCCCCCCGCGGGACATGCCCATTCCTGGAGTCCCCGGCTGGGCAGAGTGGGACCATGTCCGGCCCGGCCATCGTGCAGGGAACATGCGCGCGCCGCACCGCCGGTCTGGCGGCCGCCGAAGTTTGCCAGGACGGCGGGCCGTACAGCTGCCATGAAGCCTCCCCTACGCTCCCAAGAAGCGTAACGTGCCTCCTGTTTCGGCGCCTCCGGGCGGCTGGCGATACGCTGGAAGCAGACCTCGATTCCAGGAAAGGACGAACATGAGCGACTTCGATACCGTGACCGTGTCTGACATCCCCGGGGGAGCCAGGATCCTGGATGTCCGCGAGGATTATGAATGGGTCGCAGGACACGCCGACGGGGCGTTGCACGTCCCTCTGGACCAGCTTCCGGCCCGGATCGGCGAACTTGATCCGGACGAGGATCTCTATGTCATCTGCCGCACTGGCGGCCGGTCGTTCCGCGCCGCACAGTGGCTCGTGGGCCAAGGCTACTCTGCGCTCAATGTGGCCGGCGGCATGGACCAATGGCTTGAAACCGGAATGCCGCTGGTGTCCGACAACGGACTCAAGCCCGTAGTTCTGTAACCGAAGAAAGAAGAGCCAATGCCCGCATCCAGCGTCACGTATACATTTCTCGGTCCCGAAGGCACCTTTACCGAGGCGGCCCTGATGCAGGTTCCGGGTGCGGCCGAGGCCATCCGGATTCCGTCGTCGAATGTGAACACGGCGCTGGACAAGGTACGCGACGGATCGGCTGACGCCGCCATGGTGCCGATCGAAAACTCCGTCGAGGGAGGCGTCACCGCAACCCTCGATGCCATCGCAACGGGCCAGGAGCTGCGAATCCTGCGTGAAGCGCTCGTGCCGATCAGCTTCGTCCTCGTGGCCAGGCCCGGCGTCCCGATCGGGGACATCCGCCGCATCTCCACCCACGGCCATGCCTGGGCCCAGTGCCGCCTCTGGGTCGACACCCATATTCCTGATGTTGAATATGTCCCGGCTTCCTCCACGGCCGCGGCCGCGATGGGGCTCCTGGACGGCGACGGGCACTACGACGCCGCCATCTGCGCCCCGATCGTGGCGAGGGAGCAGCCCGGGCTGGCCGTGCTGGCCGAAAACATCGGCGACAACCCGGACGCAGTGACCCGCTTTGTCCTCGTGGGCCGCCCCGGCGAACTGCCCGAGCGCACCGGCGCCGACAAGACGACGGTGGTGGTGCCGCTACCCCAGGACCGGCCCGGGGCGCTGATGGAAATTCTGGACCAGTTCGCCACCCGCGGCGTGAATCTTAGCCGGATCGAATCCAGGCCCACCGGCCAGTACCTGGGCCACTACTTTTTCAGCATCGACGCTGATGGCCACGCCGCCGATGCGCGGATGGCGGATGCGCTCGCCGGCCTGCACCGGATCAGCCCGGCAACCCGCTTTCTCGGGTCCTACAGCCGCGCTGACGGGCAGAGGAGCGAGGTGGTCCCGCACACCTCAGACCCGGCATTCCGGGCGGCACATGCATGGGTATCGAAGATACTTGGAGGGGTATCCGTGATCCCGGAATATATGCCGGAGGCTTCGCCCAAAGCGTAGACAAATGCCGTACCCGGCACTTCCACGCCTAGTGAACTGTGCGTATGCTTGCCTGATCCATATTGGGGAAGTCCCCTAACGGAGGGAGCGGGTCATGGCAGGCACCAGTTCGGAAAATGACGGCCAGGGAATGATTGTGAATCCCAAGCCGACTGCCGACAACCAGGACTGGGACGGTGACGACGCGGACCGTGCGGACCGTCTGCGCTTTGAGGAGGAGCAGGCGATGATCCGCGAGCAGTCCGAAGCCCGCGCCGCCAAAGCGGCTGCCGACGCGAAGAAGGCCGCCGATGCCAAGAAGGCAGCCAGCGCCTAGTCTGCGCCGGCGCCGTCCTTCACCCGGACCAGCAGCGAGCCCGGCGACACCTGAACGGTGACCTTCGTGGCCAGGCCCGAGGGATCGCCGTCGACCTGGGTGGGCATGGGCTCCGCGCTCCGGATGGTGATCTTTCCGGAGCGGTAGTAGGTCATCACCGGCAGGTCCCTCTTGTGCTTGAGCACAATTTTTGTATACATCGCCAGCCAGCCGATCGCGCTGCGCGGGCTCATCACCACCACGTCCAGCATGGCGTCGTCGATCATGGCCTGCGGGATGAAATCGATTCCGCCGGGTATCAGGCCGCAGTTGGCGAACAGCACGCTGCGGATCTTCCGGCTTTGTTCGGGCTCGTCATCAAGGGCGATGGACACTTTTTTGCGGCGCCCGGGAAGGTGCCGGACGCCGGCCTCCGTGTAGGCCAGCCAGCCCACGGCCTTCTTCAGCCCGTCATTCATGTCGCCGATCACCTCGGCGTCCATGCCCATGCCGGCGATGACCAGGAAAGTGTGTTCCGCGGAATGCCCGGTCCGGGAGTTCTCCACCCTCATGCGCGCAGTATCGATAAACCGCTGATGTCCGAAAAGGGCCGTCTGCACGCTGCCTTGCAGGTCATTTACCTCCAAGTGGACGTTGCGGGCCAGGAGGTTGCCGGTGCCGAGCGGGATCAGGCCCATGGCAATGTCCGTGCCGGCAAGGACCTCGGACACTACGCGTACGGTGCCGTCCCCGCCGCACGCCAGAACCACGTCGGCCCCATGGTCCACGGCCGCCCGGGCCTGCGAGAACCCCGGATCCTCGACGGTGGTGTCAAAGAAGCGGGGAGGATCCCAGCGTGCGTCGAGGCACGCCTGCGCAATGAGGGCCCGGGCCTCGGCCGATTTGGCCTTGATCGGGTTCATGACCACGGCCACCTTCTGATGTCCCGAGTCGGGACTGTGCGTTTCTTCCCAGACCGCGCTTCGGGTGTGCTTGGCCTTCAACCGGCGCACTCCCCACCAGCTGGAGACGGCAAACGCCAGGACTCCAGCGATGACGAGGAAGAGCAGCCAGTCGCGCATGGTGCCTCAACAGTATCCCGCCGGCGCCCCGTCCCCGGATGGCCGAGGAACGGTTACCGGATTGGATAGGCTTGTCTGGTGATTGACGTAAAAGACCTCAGCGAGAATCCGGACAAGTTCCGTGCCAGCCAGCGCGCCCGCGGCGCGGACGAGTCCGTCGTGGACGCGATCATTGCGGCGGACTCAGCCCGGCGCGCGGCGCTGATCCGCTTCGAGAACCTGCGCGCCGAGCAGAACGTCTACGGCAAAAAGGTGGCGCAGGCCAAGGGGGAGGAAAAGCAGGCGCTGCTCGCGGAGGTCAAGGTCCTCGCCGCGTCGGTCAAGGCCGCCTCCGCTGAGGCGGACGTCGCCCAGGCAGCCCAGGAGGAGCTGCTCCGGGGGATTCCCAACCTTGTAGAGGACGGCGTTCCGGCCGGCGGCGAGGACGACTACGTCGTGGTGAAGACAGTCGGTGCGCCCCGCGAATTCCCTGACTTCGAGCCGAAGGACCATCTCGAGATCGGTGAGCTGATCGGTGCCATCGATATGGAGCGCGGTGCCAAGGTCTCCGGCTCGCGCTTCTACTTCCTGCGCGGCGTCGGTGCCCGGCTGGAAATGGCGCTGCTGCATATGGCGATGGACCAGGCCATCGACGCCGGTTTCGTGCCCATGATCACCCCCACGTTGGTGCGCCCGGAGATCATGCAGGGCACCGGTTTCGACGTCGCGCACGACGCCGAGATCTACCGTCTCGCCGAAGACGACCTCTATCTGGTGGGCACCTCGGAAGTTCCCCTGGCCGGCTACCACGCCGACGAGATCGTGGATCTCTCGGCCGGCCCGATCCGCTACGCCGGGCAGAGCTCCTGCTACCGCCGCGAGGCCGGATCGCACGGCAAGGACACCCGAGGCATCATCCGGGTCCACCAGTTCAACAAGGTGGAGATGTTCGTGTACACCACGGTCGAGGAGGCTGCAGCCGAACACGCCCGCCTGCTGGACTGGGAAGAGCAGATGCTGGCCAAATGCGAGCTGCCGTACCGCGTGATCGATACCGCGGCCGGCGACCTGGGCATGTCCGCCGCCCGCAAGTTCGACTGCGAGGCGTGGGTCCCCACCCAGGGCGCCTACCGCGAGCTCACCTCGACGTCCAACTGCGGCACGTTCCAGGCACGCCGCCTGAACATCCGCGAACGGATGCTCAACGAGGACGGCGCACCCAAGGGCACCCGCACCGTGGCAACGCTGAACGGCACGCTGGCCACCACCCGCTGGATCGTGGCGATCCTGGAACACCACCAGAACGCGGACGGCTCGGTCAACATCCCCGCAGCCCTGCAGAAGTACCTCGGCGGCATGACGGTCTTTCCCGTCCTCTGACTTCCCGCGGGACTGCCCCGCGGCGCGCAGATGGTCCCGGACCCGCGAAGTGCCCTCCGACGTGCGGATACGTCGCAGGCACGATGCGCGTTGGATGTACCCATGGTTAATACCCACAGCGGGGAAAAGCTGGGGATATTAACTCCAAGTTCACGGAATGCTGTGGCCTGCGTCCTAGCGGGCGTCGGGGGGTATCTGCTCTACTTGGTGGATGACAACATTGACTGAAACCTCAGTCGCTGGCAACGACGACCAGCGAAACTCCACAGAAAAGATGATGATCGCCCTCGATGTCGACGGCACTCTCGTGGACCATGACGGGCACATGTCCGTCATCGTCCGCGAAGCCGCCCAGGCCGTCGTGGCCGCCGGCCACGAGGTCATGATCGCCACGGGCCGTTCACTCAACGCCACGCTGCCCATCATCGAGCACATCGGCATCGAGAACGGCTACGCCGTCTGCTGCAACGGCGGCGTGACCCTGCGCATCGACTCCAGCCTTTCCGAGGGCTACGAAATCCTGCACAAGGCAACATTCGATCCGGGACCTGCCCTCCGGGCCCTGCGCAAGCGGCTTCCCACGGCCAAGTACGCACTGGAGGATGAGGACGGCAACTTCCTCTCCACCGAACGCTTCCAGGATGCCAGCTTCGGCGTCGAGGCAATCGGCGTGGACTTCCAGACCATGCTGGAGGCGACCGCCGTGCGCGTGGTGGTCTTCAGCGCGGAGA
>JAODMS010000199.1 GCA_025464925.1 Arthrobacter sp. | reverse complement strand
CACCGAGCCGGCGCCTGCGCGCTCGTCCGCAACCGGCGGAGCGACGGCGCCGCCCGCGCCGACGGGCACGGCACCGCCGGCGCCCTAGGCGGCCGCGGGACGATCAGCGGATTGACGGAGATGGCCGGAATGATTCCTCTATTCCGGCCATATCCGTCATGCCGCTGCGTCCCTGGCGGGCGGCAGGGTCAAAAGGGCCGCTACGGAGCAACCGATGAGGAAGCCACGACGGCGGCCGTGGCGTCCGCGATCGCGCGCTCCTCGTCGGTGGGCACCACCAGCACCGGCAGGGCGGAGGCGGCCGTGGAGACGATGCGCGGTTCCTTGGACCGTTCCCGGTTCAGGCCGGCGTCGAGCTGCACCCCGAGGGCGCCCAGCCGCTCCGCCACCAGGGTCCGGAACTGGTGCGAGTTCTCGCCGATCCCGGCCGTGAACACCAGGGCCTTCGCCCCGCCGACGGCCACGTGGTAGCCGCCGATGTACTTGGCGAGGCGGTAGGAGGCGACGGCCAGGGCCATGGCTGCCTTGGCGTCCCCGGCTTCGGCAGCCTCCACCACGGTGCGCATGTCGTTGTTGCCCGCCAGGCCCTTGAGCCCGGACTCACGGTTGAGCATCCGGTCCAGATCCTCCGGGGACCAGCCGGCCCGGCCCAGGAAGACCAGGATGGAAGGATCCAGGTCGCCGGAGCGGGTGCCCATCACGAGGCCCTCGAGGGGGGTGAAGCCCATCGAGGTGTCGATCGACTCGCCCCCGCGGATCGCCGTGACGGAGGCCCCGTTGCCGAGGTGGGCGATGACGCCGTCGAACTCCTCGAGCGGGACGTCCAGCAGCGCCGCCGCCCGTTCCGCCACGTACTGGCACGAGGTGCCGTGGAAGCCGTAGCGGCGGATCCCGTGGTTGGCGTAGAGCTGGTCCGGGACCGCGTAGCGCCAGGCGTGCTCGGGCAGGGTGCGGTGGAAGGCGGTGTCGAAGACGGCCACCTGCGGCAGCTCCGGCCATTTCCTGGCGATCGCGCGGATGCCGAGGACATTGGCCGGGTTGTGCAGCGGCGCCAGCGGGTTCAGCCGCTCAATGGCCCGGGTGATCTCGTTGTTGACCAGCACCGGCTCGGCGAAGCGTTCCCCGCCGTGCACCACGCGGTGGCCCACGGCGTCCAGCGTGCGGTCCCCGAGCGCCTCGTGGATGGCCGCGTCCACCTGCTCCAGGGCCTCCGCGTGGTCCCGGGGGCCCTCGATTTCACCGTCGCCTTCGCCACCGTTGCCCATCCCGATCTTCTCGACCAGGCCTTCGGCGAGGACGCTGCCGGCTTCGACGTCGCGCACCTGGTATTTGAGCGAGGACGATCCTGAGTTGATGACAAGCACGAGCATGGGTTCTCCTAAGCCTTGGCTTCCGTGGTCTGGGCGGTCGCGGGCTGGACTTCCGCGGGTTGGATGTCGGCGGGCCTGTCCCCGACCGCCTGGGCCTGGATGGCGGTGATGGCCACCGTGTTCACGATGTCCTCCACCGTGCAGCCCCGCGAGAGGTCGTTGACGGGTTTGCGCAGCCCCTGCAGCACGGGCCCGACGGCGACCGCGCCGGAGGACTGCTGCACCGCCTTGTAGGTGTTGTTGCCGGTGTTCAGGTCCGGAAAGATGAAGACGCTCGCCTGCCCCGCCACGGACGAGCCGGGCATCTTGGATTCGGCGATGGCGGCGTCCACGGCGGCGTCGTACTGGATGGGCCCTTCCACCAGGAGGTCCGGGCGCCGTTGGCGCACCAGCCCGGTCGCCTGCCGGACTTTGTCCACGGCCTCGCCGGTTCCGGAACCGCCGGTGGAGTACGACAGCATGGCCACGCGCGGTTCCACCCCGAACTGGGCGGCGGTCTCGGCCGAGGCCAGGGCGATGTCCGCCAGCTGCTCCGCGTTCGGATCCGGGTTGACGGCGCAGTCGCCGTAGACCAGCACCCGGTCCGGCATCAGCATGAGGAACACGGAGGAGACGATCTTGACGCCTTCGCGGGTCTTGACGAACTCCAGCGCCGGCCGGATGGTGTGGGCCGTGGTGTGGGCGGCCCCGGAGACCATGCCGTCCACTACGCCCAGCTGGACCATCATGGTGCCGAAGTAGCTCTCGTCCTGCATCACTTCGAGGGCCTTGGCCAGGTCCACGCCCTTGTGCGCCCGGAGCTCGGCATACTTCTGCGCGAACTCCTGGCGCAGTTCCGAGGTGGCCGGGTCCACGATGTTGATGCCGGAGAGGTCGATGCCCTGGGTGGACGCGGCCTCGCGGACATCCGCCTCGCGGCCCAGCACGGTGAGCTCGCAGACGTCGCGGCGGTGCAGGATTTCGGCGGCCCGCAGGATCCGGACGTCCGTCCCCTCCGGCAGGACGATATGCCGGCGCTGGGACCGGGCCCGTTCGATCAGTTCGTGCAGGAAGCGCAGCGGCGTCATCCGTTCCGCCCGCGGCAGGTGCAGGCGCTCCACGAGCTCCGCCTCGTCCACCCGCCGGGACCAGAGGCCCAGGGCGGACGCCACCTTGCGGCGGTGCCCGGACCAGATCTCGCTGCGGACCTCGGAGACCCGCTTGGCCGTGATGTAGGTGTCATCCGGGGCGGCAAAGACCGGGAACGGTGACTGCGCCAGCAGGGAGTAGATGTTGGCGTCGGGGGCAAGGCCACCGGTGAGGATCAGTGCGGAGGGCACCGGGAACTCCGGCGACAGCGACGACGCCAGGCAGGCGACCAGCACGTCCGCACGGTCACCGGGCACGATCACCAGCGCGCCGTCGTCGAGCACGTGCAGGAAGTTGGCCACGTTCATGG
>JAODMS010000178.1 GCA_025464925.1 Arthrobacter sp. | reverse complement strand
CCGCCAGATCGGACGCCTTGTCGAAGGTGCGCCCTGGGACCACTCCGGCGACGCCCCCGAATCCGGCTGGTTCGCAGGCTCAAGTTCCTTCAAATCACTCCACACGTTCTAGTTCCGCAGCCTGACCCGCAGTGCCAGACCCACGAGACAGCCCGGGCACCTCTGAAGGAGAAATCATGACGGCAGTTGTGCATCAAGACCTCACGGACCACTCCACGTGGCCATCACCGGAGGACGACCAGTCAGCAGTGCTGGTCCATACGGCATGGGCGGGATGGTATTACGAAACGCCTGCCCTTGAAGGTACGCTGCCCTTGAAGGTACGGGATCCTCCACCTAAGAAACCCGAGTACCGGACCAAGCAGCGCGCAGGAGCTCGGTGAGGTTCCCCCGTGTGACGCGGGCGGGATTGGAATCCGGTACGTGCGGAAGAATTAGATCCGCAGCCTCCACGATGGCTGACTCTTCCAAGCCGATATCTCTGAGTGCCTGAGGGGCCTGGAGTTCCCGGCAAAGGGTTTTCAGGCCGGCGACGGCATCGGTGGTTCCGAGCGCCTCGGCAATTTTGGCCACGCTGTCAGGAGCGGCGTCTGCATTAAAGGCCAGGACATAGGGCAATACCACGGCGTGCGTCTCGGGGTGCGGCAAATCAAAGCGGCCGCCCAGCACGTGTCAGTGTCCTCAATCGTGTTTCGCCGCCGACTCGGTCTCCCGGTTTGACGCCGCGACCCCCAGGCGTTAGCAACCGTCCCATCTGACAGGTTTCCGGCCGCCCGATCGTCACCCACGGCGGCCTATACCGGAGACCTCCAAACGCTCGGGCGTGGGAGCCAGGAAGTCGGCGCAACGACAGGGTGGATGCGCCCGCGACTGGTTGACATTCGCAGTCGACTGCGAAACTTTCCCAATCGCGACTGTGGTCAGTGCGCAATAGAAGTTAATGGATAAGGAATCAGTTGCATTCGATGCAATCAGGGTTCAACACGACATAATATCCATTATCGGCGTTTGGAAACGGGAGCGGAAGTGGATGCGAGAACTCCCGACTCCTGGTGAATTAGGCGTTTCCGCAGGTCAGAAGCAGATTGGGATTCGTTCGCGATCAAGGCGCGTCATCTGGATTTGATCCGCTGCGGCTGAAAGCTATAGCTTTCCTGCATCTAATCCATGTTCCATGGTTTAGGGGTGCTGTGAGTGGTGCCGTTCCGGGTTTCGTCCCGCGGATGCTGGTGGATCCGGATGCTGGGCTCTTTCGAGCCGACGAGCGGGTTTTCACGGCCATGCTGGAGGTTGCTTCGACCGATTTCGTGGGCGTCATCGCAAACAACAAGATTGCTGCTTCTGCCGCGGGGTACACGCCGGCCCTGACTACACCTACGGGTGTGGTTGTGGTCACACCGGCGGCGGTCCCGGTCTCTTTGTCAGCAACGCCGCAGACGGTCCAGACGGCCACTGTTGTCGTGGGGAACATCGGCGCCACCTGGGGTGCAGGGCTGACTCTGGCTGTTCCGGGCAACGCCCTCGCTGACACGTATACGGCGACACTGACCCACTCGGTCCTCTAGAAACCCTGGTGCAGTGTCCGCTCCCGCGAACGTCAAGATCGGATTCCGGGACCGGGCCGGTCTGCGCCTTGTTTCCCCCGATGTTATTGAGGTCCTCACTATGCGTTTCCTGACCCGGTTGATCTGCGTTCTGTTGTTGGCGGCCGTCCCGGCGGCCCCGGCCGCGGCCCTGACCCATTCCAGGTCAGGTCCGGCCGCGGCAGTTTTCACTCCCGCCCTGAGCCGTCGGGCCTAGGACTTCAGCTGCTGGACATCCCCGCGGCCCTGGAGGATGACCCACGGGAAAAGCGGCCTGACCGTCTGGGCCGCCGTTGAACATCCCCAGCTGCGGCTGGACCCAGGTGAGTCAGCCGACTGATGGCCACCATCAAGGTGCCGGCGGCGTTACCTACCGCCATAAACAGGGTCGGTGTCCGCATCTACCTTTCCGTCGGTCCGGGCGGCGGCAGAGCAGCTGATTTCACCGTCACTTCTGTCGCTGCTGCCCGGGATGCCGAAGGCAATTCCCAAGTGAGTGCCTTAATCACCAATTCAGGGGGGCGGGCACTTGACCTCGTGGGCGAACTCGCCCTAACTGGCGGCCCGGGTGGGCTGTCGGCCGGTCCGTTCGGTATGCAAGAGCAAACGACGCCCGCCCCAGGTGACGTCCGCAGCGTTGCCTTTTCAGTGCCCCGCGAGATTCCGCACGGGCCGTGGAACGCCCGGATCATGCTGAAGAGCGGATTGCTGGAGCGGCAAGCGCAGGCCAAAATCATTTTCCCGGACACTGGGCCCACCACAGGGCCAGTTACGGAACCCGCTCATGAGCCGGCAGTGCCGTGGTGGCTGTTAGCAGCTGTCCTGGTGTTGCTTGCCGCTTCGCTGGCCTGGGTACTGTTGCGCAGGAGCCAGCGCCTCCGGCTCGCCCGCCTGCAGGGGCAGGAGCCCGGCGCGGCACCCCACGAAAAAACTGACGTCCCGATCTGACCCACGTCCTTCCCTAACCCAAACCAAGGTCCAGGCCTCTGGAGCATCAACGGTGCCCAGGCGCTGGGGTCCGCTGGCAGCTTGCGGCCTGCCAGTAATCACCGTTCCTTGCGACTGAGCTTCCTGCCAGAGGCAAGGCCCTGCTGCAGAGCAACGTTCACCTGTAAGAAGTCGTCCTTCCGAGAACCTGACCTGTTACGGCCCGGTCCGGGTTTTCCCGGGAGCACGTTGGGTTTGGATATGAAGGTCAGCCCGATCTGGGCGGTGGTCGACGGCCCTATCTTGGCCGGCCGTGGCGTCGAGGAATTCACGGTCCTTGTCGAAGATGTCCGACAGCACGGATTCGACGCCGGAGGGACTTACCCTGCGATTGGCCGGTGGAACTTCTTCTTCCTTGCTTGGCGCCGTGCTCCCAGCATGGCGGCAGCGGCCACCAGAATCAGCAGGATAACTCCAGCGGTTAATGCGGCGGTTGTCCCTATTCCATACGGCATGGACTCCTCACCGGAACCAGCGAGCAGGTGACCACGCTGTACGTCAAGCCAAACGCTGGCCGCGGAGACCAATACGACCGGAGGCAACTGAGGAAGTCCGACCAGGAGGGAAGGACCAACCCCCAGTGGGACGCCAAGGCGGCGGCTGGCCAGGTAAGCAGTCAGGGGCGCCGCCCAAAGCATGGCGACCAACCAACCGGCCGGAACCGCTTCTGTGGTGGAGGGATCACGCAGCACTACAGGGATGAATACAAGCACACTGGCAGCCATCGCTACGAGGGCCCGAGGAATCAAGTTCCTCTTCCGGTTCGCTGCAGGTTGAACGTGGCCTCCTTCGACAGGAGAACCAACGGCTCCGCCAGGAATTCAGAAAAAGCTTTATCCTTGTCCAGGAACTCGCCGACCAGAACCGCGTTCTTTCCCGACAAGCGAGCGACGCGATTCAAGAAGTCCGGCGGTTGCAGCAAGAACTTGTGGGGTTATCGTCGGATCTGGACGCCGCACACAGCGTCAACCGCTCTCTCATGACAGAGCTAAACCGACCTGGCAAGGCGAAATCTGGTGGCTAGCGGGGGCAGGAAAGCCACTATCGGTTCAACCCGGGCGGAACGGGGCGTTCAGCGGCCTGCGGCCTGGGGAACAGCCCAGCCGGTCTGGCCCCGGCACAACAATACTGAGGAAACAGAGGAACACCTCCTGAGGGTGCGACTGCATGTTTATCGAATCTCTTCAGACGAGTGGTTCAGCCGCCACCCTGAGCTCGCGAAGTTCGTCCTCCACCGCACGGGCTGGCCAGCGGTCATGCGTCAGGTCTTGAATCCAGTTCTGATCGGCTGCCGGGAAGAGCTTCTCAAGCAAACCCGCTGCGTGCAGTAGTGCGATCAGCGCCCGGCTCCTCGGATCGGTTTCCGTGCGGGCAGTTTCTGCAGGGGCCGGCTCCTCGGCCGGGGAAGCGGACGCCGGCTTGGCCGGGCCGCCACTTAGAGCCGACTCGATCCTCTTCAGGAGCGCGGCCTCCGGAGCGTGGTCCTTCTCCGGGTACCGCACGCTCTTGAAAACGCCAAGGTGCTTTTCGCCGACTTGATCCACGATGCCGCGGGAAACCATGCTCTCGTAGACGCGCTGCACTTCGGCGCGGCCCTCCAGCATGGAGACCCACTTTTTGGGAGAGTGCGGACGAGATTTGTGGCGGATGATCTCCAATTCGTGCTGGAGGTCCGTTTGCGGTTCTCTACCGGTGGCCCGGACATTTCTCCCCTGCAGTTCAATTGCACCAAGCAGGTCCAGTTCGGCCAGGATTGCTCCCGCCACCGTGGTCCTGAGTATGTAGGCCGGCAGTTCGGGTTCACCGTCGGTATCGTTCGTTGCCAGGAGGAGGAAAGCCTGTGGAAGGCTCAATTCCTCGGCTTTAGCTGTTTGAGGATCCATAAGATCATGGTGCCCCCGTCAGTCGTCGGTCACAACCGTGACTCATAGCCATGTTGCTGCATACGCTGGAACCCCTCGTAGCGGTGCGTTTTCCCAGGCCGGTGCCGTGACTGCTGCCTCGCTGCCTTAGTCCTCAGCTGGGCTGGTCATTGGACGGCGACGGTGTTGGAAAGCCGGAGCCAGGTGTCTACTACAGTGTCCGGATTCAGGGGAAACCGACTCAATGCCTTCCGCGACAAGCCATTCGGCAAAGTCCGGGTGGTCGCTCGGCCCTTGGCCACAGATGCCGACATACTTGCCGTGGGACTTGCATGCTTTAATGGCCATGCTCAGGAGCTTCTTGACTGCAGGATCACGTTCATCGAAGCCGGCCGAGACAATCGCCGAGTCCCGGTCCAGCCCCAGGGCCAGCTGGGTCATGTCGTTGGAGCCGATGGAGAAGCCGTCAAAGTGGTCCAGAAAGTCGTCAGCCAACAGCGCGTTGGAGGGAAGCTGCGTTCCCTAGTCCGGGTGCCCTTCCTGGTCCCCGCTGGCCGGCGTGCCGAGCCCCTGCTCGAGAACTCCAATATGGGTCCCGAGGAGGTCCACGATGATTCCCTGGCACGTGGCAAGAATCTGCCGTATTTCGCTGTTGACTGTGGTGGAAAACACGATGGGCTGCAGGCCGGTAGCGGTGTGGCCGTCGATGGTCCCGACGACGGAGCGCGCCTGCCTTGCGGTGGTGATGAACGGGATCCTGATGCGGTCAAAATTGTTCACAGGGAATTGCGTCAGCAACGTGTTGCCGAGCGTTTCCGCGGTGATGCCAGTGCTGTCCGAAAGGAAGTAGACAGGCCGGATCGCCGCTGGTCATGCTTTTTCTGTCACTGACGTCCGGATCCGGTAGCGGAGCCGTCCATGGCTGGCGTCGTCCGGTTGGTGCCGACCATGCCCGGGTTGGAGCGCGGACCAGCTCATGCGGTAAGCGCGGGTACCCTTCAGTTGCCTGGGTTCCACCCACACCTCATGTCCTTCAGCGGCTTCGATGAGTACCCGGCCTGTCAGCCCATCGGCGGCCAATCCAGAGCGCCGAAGAATCGGGCATGATGTCCTCCACGAGTCCCTTACGGATGACGGCCCCGTCTTTTCGGGCTTCCACGACGGCGCCGAGGAGGTCACGCCAGGTGTCATGGCGGTAGAAGGTCATGGGGTGCCTTTCGTTCAGCGGCAGTGGGGAACGGGTGCGCCGGCGCCTGCGGTGGCATGGCCGGGATCGTGACCGCGGCCCCGTCGTCCTGCCTCGTCTTAGCGGGCGATAATTACGTCGAGTTGGCGGGGTCCGTGGACTCCCTCGACTCGTTCGAGTTCGATGTCGCTGGTGGCACTGGGACCACTGATCATGGTCAGTGGCCTGGTGCCGTCGATCCGGCGCAACGCCTCCGGCAGGATCCCGGTAATGTCGGCGATTTTCACCACGCAGATGTGGTGGTCCGGGACGAGGGTGATCGCACGGCGGCCCTGGTTGGGACTGCCGTCCAGAATGATGGTCCCGGTTTCGGCGACGGACACGGCGCTTCCTGTCACGACGGCGTCGATGCCGTCGAGTTCGGCAACGCTCAGCGGGGCAGCGGCCGAATCCAGGCGGCGCCGGCTGTCATGTTCGAGCTCAGGTCCAGTGAGCCAGCCGGCGTCCAGCCCTGCGGGCACGACGTAACTGCCAGCTCCTGCTAGGAGTTCTGCGATCTTTGCCGGCACGTCCTCGGCGTCAACGACGGAGACCTGCGCTTTGTAGTCGGTCAGGCGGCCCACCAGCAGCTCGATCAGTTCAACTTCGCCCAACTGGGATGCGGCCCGGTATCCACGTGGAATTTCGGGCACCTCGGGGCTGTCTTTCAGGGCGGTGCGGATCCGTTCAAGGATCTCTTCGCGGGCGTTCATGGCTGGTCTTCCTGGTCATGTGATGCGGCGGAGGCAGCGTCGGTGCCCGGGGCCCGGTGTTCCTTCTTCCACCAGTCGCGGAAGGACTGCTTGGGCGGCGCCGGGATGTCGCGGCTCTGGGTCCAGCCGGCGGCGATGCCTGGCAATTTGGTGATTTTCTTGTCGGTGCCGGCGGCCAGGCGTCCCAGCGGCAGTCCTTTTTCGAGCAGACCGAGCCGTTTGCCTGAGGACAGCGCCCAGGAGGCGGCATTCATGCCGACGTCCATCTGGCTGGGGATTTTCTTCTTTCCGCGTTTGCTGTCCACGTCGACACTGCGCAGGTGCACCAGAATGTCCGGGATGTTGATCTTCACCGGGCACGCGTCGTAGCAGGCCCCGCACAGTGAGGACGCGTAAGGCAGCGAGTTGTTCTCCTCGGCCTGGATGCCGGTCATCAGCGGTGAAAGGATCGCCCCGATCGGGCCGGGGTAGGTGGAGCCGTAGGCGTGGCCGCCGGTGCGCTCATAGACAGGGCAGACGTTCATGCAGGCGCTGCACCGGATGCAGTGCAATGCCGAGCGTCCCATTTCATCGGCCAAGGCGGCACTGCGGCCGTTGTCCAGCAGCACCAGGTGCACGTTCTGCGGCCCGTCGCCTTCGGTGACGCCGGTCCACAGCGAGGTGTACGGGTTCATCCGCTCCCCGGTGGAGGACCGCGGGAGCAGTTGCATGAACACTTCAAGGTCCTGCCAGGTGGGCAGGAGCTTCTCCACGCCCATCACCGTAATCAGTGTCTCGGGCAGGGTCAGACACATCCGGCCGTTGCCTTCGGATTCAACAACAGCGAGGGTGCCCGAATCTGCAAGTGCGAAGTTGGCGCCTGAAACGGCGACCTTGGCGGTAAGGAACTTCCGGCGCAGGTGCGCCCTGGCAGCGCCGGCGAGGCGGGCCGGTTCGTTGGTCAAGTCTGGATCCACGCCCTCCATCTCGCGAAGGAAGATATCCCGGACCTGGGTTCGGTTCTTATGGATCGCCGGGACCAGGATGTGGCTGGGCTTGTCGTGGTCCAACTGGACGATCAGCTCGGCGAGGTCGGTCTCATAGGCGGCAATGCCCTGCTCTTCGAGGTATTCGTTGAGGCCGATTTCCTGGGTGGCCATGGATTTGATCTTGACCACGTCGGCTTCCCCGGTCTCCCGGATCAGCCCGGCCACGATCTCGTTGGCCTCATCGGCGTCCCGGGCCCAGTGAATGACGCCGCCGCGGGCAGTGAAGTTCGCCTCGAACTGTTCCAGGAGCTCGGGCAGGCGGGCCATCACTGATTCCTTGATCGCGGACCCGGCGTCGCGCAGGTCTTCCCAGTCCGGCAGTTCGGAGACCACTGCGATCCGCTTGTCACGGATGGTGTGGGTGGCGTGGCCGAGGTTGGCCCGCAGCTGGGCGTTCCCGAGTTCGCGGTGTGCGGCCTTCGGGAAGGATTCGGAGGCGTGCAGGTTGCCCGTGCCATAGACAGGTATGGAGGGCATGCCGAGGTAGGTGCTCATCGTGTGGCCTTTCCGGTGGAGACGCGGACTTCGCCGGTGACGGACGCGGGCTCCTCGATGGTGCTGGCGAGGATTTCGGCCAGGTGAAGAGTGCTGATGTCGCTGCCCTGGCGGGAGAGGCCGCCGCCGATGTGCATGAGGCAGGAGGCATCCCCGCCGGAGCACAGGCTGGCGCCGGTTGCCGTGATGTTCGCTGTCTTGTCCTCGAGCATGGCCGAGGAGACGTCGGCGTTTTTCATCGAGAACGTGCCGCCGAAGCCGCAGCACTGATCAGCTTCCGGCAGTTCGGCCATGTCGATCCCTGTGACACTGCCCAGAAGCCGGGCCTGCCGGTCCCCGAGCCGGAGCAGGCGCACGCCGTGGCAGCCGGGGTGGCAGGCGACGCGTGCGGGAAGTAGGAGCCGGGCTGCGCCCCGGCGTCCGTCACACCCCGGACCTAGACGAGCAGTTCGGACGTTCGTAGGTTTTGGGCGCCGACAGCGTTGGCCCGGGCTTCCGCACAGGAGCTGTGGGGTCTGACCGCGCCACATCACGCACGGACCACCGTCAGTTTCACTCCACAATCAACGTGAAGCTGCTCACCTCGCAGAGGAAATGTACGCTAGGCTCTTGTGGTCCGGCCACAGCGCTCTGACCTCACACCGTCGTCTCTCAACGTGGAGGAACTCGTGGACCGCTGCAGGACATCGAGGCGGGCCTGTCGTCCGCGCTGCGCCTGCACGTCGCTTAGCAGCCGGCTGCCTGTCGCGGACATCGTCCAGACCCGCATGCTGCTCGAGACCCGGGCGGCCCAGACGGGAGCGGCGCGCACCGACGCGGCGGAGGAGCTGCAGCAGGCTGCCCGGCTGCAGCACGCCATGGATGACCCGGAACTGGCCCGCGAGACCTTCCACGAGCTGGATGCCCTGTTCCAGGAGGCGCGCAGTTCACTCGCCGGGAACGCGGTCATCGCCACCATGCTTGCCGGCCGCCCCGTGCGCGAGCACATCGAATGGTTCTACCGGCGGACGCACGAAGCCTCGGCCGCGCAGGCCCCACCCCTGACATAACCCTTGGAGGACGCATGAGAGTCACCGCCACAGCAGCATCGCTGTTCGACCAACTGGACCTGGACGCGGTCAGCACCCGGGACCTGGACCGACGGGCCATGGCGCACGATGCCTCCCACTACCTCCTGATCCCCCAGGGCGTCGCAACGCCGCGCAACGCCGATGCCGTCGGCGCGCTGCTGCGGCGCAGCCGCGAGCTGAACATCCCCGCAACTTTCCGTTCCGGCGGCACCAGCCTCTCCGGCCAGGCGCTCAGCGACAGCCTTCTCATCAACACCCGCCAGCACTTCCGCGGCATCGAAGTGCTCGACGGCGGAGCCCGCGTTCGTGTCCAGCCCGGCGCCACCATCCGCAGCGTCAACGCCCGATTGGCCGCCTTCGGCCGCAAACTCGGCCCGGACCCGGCGAGCGAGATCGCCTGCACCGTCGGCGGGGTCATTGCGAACAACTCCTCCGGGATGGCCTGCGGCACCGAGTTCAACACCTACCGCACGCT
>JAODMS010000173.1 GCA_025464925.1 Arthrobacter sp. | reverse complement strand
TCCTTCCGGTTGCGGGCGATTGGCGCAGCGGTAGCGCGCTTCCCTGACACGGAAGAGGTCACTGGTTCGATCCCAGTATCGCCCACCACAGTAAGCAGCTCCCCGGAGCTGCTTTTTTCTTGCCCTTTTACTTACCCTGCGGGCGGATCGCTTTTCCCCTGTGGGCGGACACCCTTGGCCGCCCCTATCGCCGCCGGTTAGGATCGAAAGGCAAGGGGCGATCTGGCTCCGCGACCGAAAGGAGGTGCCCGTGGGATTTCTTGACGATCTGAAGGGCAAGGCTCAGCGAGTGATTGGTGGCAACGAACAGGCCATCAAGGACGGCATCGGCAAGGCCGGTGATTTCATCGACTCAAAGACCGGCGGAAAGTACGCCGACAAGATCGATTCCGTTCAGCAGGGCGCTTCCGGTTTCGTGGACAAGGCGAACGGCAAGCCGAACGCGGCTCCCGCCGCCGAGCCTCCCGTCGCCGAGGAGCCTCCTGCCCCCGGGGAAACCCGGCCGCAGGGCCTCTGACCCAGGTACGTCAGCGAGGTGCCGGTCCCGCCGCGAGGTGGCGCCGGCACCTTCGGCGTTTAACCGGCTTAAACAAATAACGCGGGGTCACCTGCGGCCCGTCCCGCACCTCGGGATGGGCCGTAGGTGACCCCGCGTTGCTGTTAAGAAGGCCTGCTGGCTACTAAGAAGGCCGGCTGGCTACGAGGGTTCGTGGTTCTGGCCCTCGCGGGCCAGGGCAGTCAGGCGGGAGACGGCCCGGAAGTACTTCTTCATGTATCCGCCGGTCATCATCTCCTCGGTGAAGAGCTGGTCGAACGGCACGCCGCTGGCCAGAATCGGAACGTCCTTGTCGTACAGCCGGTCTGCCAGTACCACGAAACGCAGGGCGACAGCCTGCTCGGTAATGGTTTCGACGTTCTTCCACACGACGGCCTCGACGCCCTCCAGCAGCTGGCGGTAGCGGCTGGGGTGGACGCCGGCGAGGTGGTTGATCAGGGTGCTGAACTCATCGCGGGCCACGGTTTTGCCATCGAATTCGGCATGCATGTGGTGTGTGAGGTCGTCGTTGCGCAGCGGCAGCGGGGCGGCCGGGAGGCCGCGGTGGCGGAAGTCCTCGCCATCGATCCGGACGACGTCGAACTGGTCCGCCAGCACCTGGATTTCACGGGCGAAGTCGACGGCGGCGAACCGGCCGTCGCCGAGGGAGCCCGGCAGGGTGTTGGAAGTGGCAGCAAGTTTGACGCCGGCGTCGGCGAGTTCGCGCATGCGCCGGGACATCAGCACCGTGTCACCCGGATCGTCGAGCTCAAATTCGTCGATGCAGACGAGCTTGTAGTGGCTGAGGGCCTCGACCGTCTTGCGGAAGGACAGCGCGCCGACCAGGTTCGTGTATTCCACGAAGGTCCCGAAGGCCTTCGGCCCCGGGGCGGCATGCCAGAGGGACGCGAGCAGGTGGGTCTTGCCGACTCCGAAGCCCCCGTCGAGGTAGATCCCGGACTGCGAGGTGTCCTTCTTGGCAAAGAGCCGCTTGAACAGGCCGTCGCCGTCGCGTGCGCCCACGCCCGCCGCGAAGCCTTCCAGTGCCCGGACCGCGGCAGTCTGGCTGGGCTGCGACGGATCGGGCCGGTAGCTGGAAAACGACACCCCGCCAAACCGTGCCGAAGGATAGAACCCCTTGAGGAGTTCATCCACTGAAACTGCCGGTGTTCTGGCGGCGAGCTGTTCAATCTGTACCAAGGTGGTCCGTTCTGCTGGTCTCTTATCCCCAGAAAGGATACCGGCTATGCGGGAGCCACCAGTGAGGGCAGGCAAGCGGCGGGCGAAGAACGCCCGTGACCAAGGCCATATTTCCGAGTATGAATGGGCAGGAGCATTCCCGCCGGAGCGTGGCTAGTGTTGTAGCAGGCCCGGCAGCGAATTCGATAGTTTGCGGCCGGCCCCCTGACCGTTTCAGTGAAAGGCCATCGCAATGTCCTACCCCGTTGAGCAGAACGAGAAGTTTGCCGCATACGCCCGCCCCGAGCGGCTGGTGTCCACCGAGTGGCTGGCGGCGGCGATCGAAGCCGGCGCCCTGGACGGCGGCGAACTGGTGGTGCTGGAATCCGACGAGGATGTGCTGCTCTACGAGACCGGCCACATCCCCGGTGCCGTGAAGGTCGACTGGCACACCGAACTGAACGACGAGGTCACCCGGGACTTCGTGGACGGCGAGGCCTTCGCCGCCATGGCGAAGGCGAAGGGGATTTCCCGGGACACCACCGTGGTCATCTACGGCGACAAGTCCAACTGGTGGGCCGCGTACGCCCTGTGGGTCTTCACGCTCTTCGGCCATGAGGACGTCCGGCTCCTGGACGGCGGCAGGGATAAATGGATCGCCGAGGACCGCACCCTCACCGCGGAGGCAACCGTACCCGCCCCCGGAAACTACCCCGTGGTAGAACGCAACGACACCCCGATCCGAGCCTTCAAGGACGACGTCCTCGCGCACTTCGGCAAGCCGCTGATCGACGTCCGGTCAGCCGAGGAGTACACAGGCCAGCGCACCCACATGCCAGCCTACCCGGAGGAAGGTGCCATGCGCGGGGGCCACATCCCCACAGCGGCCTCCGTTCCCTGGGGCCGCGCGGCGGCCCTGGACGGGACCTACCGGAACCGCACGGAACTTGAGGCGCTCTATCTGGGTGAAGCCGGGCTCAAGGAAGGCGACGACGTCGTGGCTTATTGCCGCATCGGCGAACGATCCAGCCACACCTGGTTTGCCCTCAAGTACCTGCTGGGATTCGACACCGTCCGCAACTACGACGGCTCCTGGACGGAGTGGGGGAACGCCGTCCGCGTCCCCATCGCCAGGGGCACCGAACGCGGCAGGGTGCCCGCGGCCAGCTAGGGCCCCTGTGCACCGGATCCGGACCGATCGCGGAGGCCCCCGAACAGCGGACCGGGACACAACCGCCCGGCATGCGTAAGCTGGGAGTGATGGATACTTCTGCCCTGCCCGCCGCGCTGGCGGAAATTGTTAACGACTTCCAGGCCCTGGACGAACCCGAACGGCTGCAGCTGCTGCTTGAGTTCTCGCAAGGACTCCCGGAGCTCCCGGACCGGCTCAAGGAGCACCCGGAGCTCATGGAACAGGTGGTCGAGTGCCAGACTCCGCTGTTCCTGACCGTTGAAATGGAACCGTACGACGGCGACACGCCCGACCGTGTCCGGCTCTTCTTCAAGGCGCCGCGGGAGGCCCCGACCACCCGCGGCTTCGCCGGCGTCCTGCACGAGGGACTCGACGGGCTCAGCGCGCAGCAGATCCTGGACGTTCCGGATGATATGCCGGATCTGCTGGGCCTCACCCGCGCCATAACTCCCCTGCGCATGCGCGGCATGTCCGCGATGCTGGGCAGGGTCAAGCGCCAGGTTGCCGCGGCCATGCCGCAGCAGTCCCCCGCGCAGCAGTCCTGACCGCAGCCTTTATGGCCCGTAAACAGGCGTCCCAAGGAACTCCGGCCACCGCGGCCCTCGCCGCTGCCGGGGTTCCGTTTGTCGCCCACCCCTACAGCCACGATCCTGCGGCGGCCAGCTACGGCCTGGAAGCCGCCGAAATGCTCGGCCTCGACCCCGCCCGGGTGTTCAAGACCCTGATGGTGGACGTCGACGGCCGTCTCGCGGTCGGCGTCGTGCCGGTCAGCGGGAGTCTCGATCTCAAGGCAATCGCCGCGGCCTTGGGCGGCAAGAAGGCCGCCATGGCGGATCCGGCGGCCGCGGAGCGACGGACCGGCTATGTGCTCGGCGGCATCTCGCCGCTGGGACAACGGCAGTCCTCCCCCACCGTCGTGGATGACAGCGCCCTGGACCTGGCCACGATCCTCGTCTCCGGCGGACGCCGCGGCCTGGACATCGAACTGGATCCTGCCGAGCTGATCCGGCTCACGGGCGCGCGCACGGCCCGGATCGGTACCGCCAGGCCCTAGTCCGGCTGCCCCGGATCGGGCCGTTCGGGATCGGATAGTTCCGGAACGGATAGGCCCGGAATCATCTGGCCCGGATTCGCGCGGGGTGCCAGTTGCTGCCCCAGCCAGGCTGTGACCAGCCGTTCCCAGCGCTCCGGATCGACGTTCCATTCCTTGGTGTGCAAAGCACGGCTGAATGGTTCGAAGGTGACCATGTCCGGGTTCTTTTCGGCGAGGGCCGCCGACGGCCCGTAGGGAACATATTCGTCGTCCACGCTGTGGAGGATCAGCGTCGGCGTCCGCAGTTCCACGGCACGGGATACCCAGTCCATCGCCTTCAGGTCCACGGGGGCGGCAAGGCCGGTCAGCCGCCGGCCCAGGCGGTGGCTGAGCATCAGCTGTCCGTAGCGTCCCACGGAAGAAGGAATCCGGTTCAGCTCCGCGTGGTACGCGAGCACGTTGACCCAGCTGATGACCGGGGCGTCCAGCACCATGGCCCGGATCAGGTGGTGGTAGCGCGAGAGGTCCGCGGTCTGGAGGCAGATCGCACCGCCCATGGACCAGCCGAAGAGCACCACTTCGCGGGCACCCTGCTCCAGGGCATAGCTGATGGCTGCCTCGACGTCGCGCCATTCGGTGGAACCCAGCCCGTAGCGCCCGTCCTGCGCCGACGGCGCCAGGCCATCGTTGCGGTATGAGACCAGGAGGCTGGACATGCCCAGTTCCCGGACCGGTCGGACGGCCCGGAGGCCTTCCTGCCGGGTGGCGCCGCGGCCGTGCACCATGATTGCCCAGACATCTGACGGGGCAGACGCCCGCACCAGCCACGCCGGCGCCGTCCCGCCGTCGACCTCGATCAGCACCTCTTCCGCCGGCAGGCCGAGAGCCGCGGGATCCGGCTGGGCCGCACCGCTCCACCAGCCGTGCCGCGCCGTCGAAAGGTCGCCACTATAGACCTCCTCGACTTCCCGCAATACGGTGCGTTCGGCCGGCGAGTAGGAAAGTATCCTGCCGATCCGGGCGTGGCCCCGGCCGCCGTCAAAAATGAACCCATAGACGCCCTCCACCGTGGCATCAGGGGTGGCGGCGAGAATGATCTGCAGGCCGCGCCCTTCGCCGATCACCGCCAGGATTTCCTGGTCCGCCTCGCGCGCACGGACGGGAGTGATGACGCGGCGGGCGAAGTACAGTGCCAGGGCAGAGGACCCGGCCGCGAGCAGGCCGGCCGCGGCACTTCCTCCAAGGATGCCGCCCACCGCCCATTTGGCGCTTCGGGGCAGGACGGCCCCCGCGGGCACCCCAACGGGTGCGGTTCCGCGGACTGTGGGTTTCCGGTGCGTGTCCGGCAAGTAGCGCAGGGAGGAT
The DNA here is from genome assembly GCA_025464925.1 of Arthrobacter sp. Next base: position 17,106 of record JAODMS010000173.1, on the reverse strand, counting down.
GCCATGGCACCATTCTTACCGAACTCCGACCCGACGGGCGCATCCGCCCGGATTCCGGAGCGTTCAGGCATGCCGGCGGCGGCCGGAGCGGGCACGGCAGGGACACGGGGCCGTGTGGTGACAGAACCGTGCAGGGCCAGAATTGCACGACTAGGCTGAGGGCATGAGTGATCCAATCGTCATTTTGACAGAAGAGCCCCTCGGTGCGGATGACCGCGTCAACATAGAATCCCTGCTTGTCGGCGGTGACGCGCCACTGGTGGTGCTCGTACCGGCCAACACGGAACGGCACCTGCTGGTGGACTTCCTGGAGAACCTCTCCATGCTGGAGATCGCCAAAGCCTTCCGTGAACTGACAGCGAAGTCCCCCGATCCAGCCTCGGAACGGGCCGAAGCCGCCGAGACCCTGGCCACCTCCCTCACTGCGCTGGCCGGGGTGGGGGCGGGTGTGTCCGGGGAGGTCGTCGAAGGCGAGGCTGTCGAAGGCCTTGTAGCCAAGGTGAAGGAACTGGGCGCCGGACAGGCTGTGGTGGTCACCCGCCCGCATGCCCTGGCCGACACGTTCCACACCGACTGGGTCAACAGGGCCCAGGACCGGCTGGGCCTGCCCGTATTACATCTGTACGCAGGTTCGGGATTTATCGGGGACTCCTGAGCGTTATCCACCTTATGAGCACTCCAGAAAACACCTCGGAAAACACTCCCGCGGCCACGTCACCCGCGGCCGGACCCGTCACAGCTGCCGCCGGAAAGACGGACGAGCAATATCGCCAGGAACTGACGCCCGACGAATACCGCGTGCTGCGGCAGGCCGGCACCGAACGGCCCTACACCGGTGAATACTGGGACACCCACACCGCCGGGGTCTACCAGTGCCGGGCCTGCGGCACCGAACTCTTCACGAGCAACGAAAAGTTCGATTCCCACTGCGGCTGGCCCTCGTTCTGGGCCCCGCTGGCCGAAGGGACGGTCCGCTATATCCACGACCGCACCATGGGCATGGACCGCGTGGAGGTCCGCTGCGCCACTTGCGATTCCCACCTGGGCCATGTCTTCGAAGGCGAAGGATTCGGCACTCCGACAGACCAGCGCTACTGCATCAACTCAGTTTCGCTAAAGCTGGTGTCTGCGGACGACGCCGGACAGTGACCTCCTTGGCCGGCGGCCTCAAGGCCGCCGGCCACCGGGGACCGCTGCCGTGCTTCCCGAGGCCAGCCACGCGCCGGCTGTAGCTGAGACGGCTCTGCTGTCCTGCATGCCACAGTCTTTCTTATGCTCAGACTGATTTCACATTAGTAGTTCTGATTGCTTGCTACGCTCCGCATAGACGTTTCCAGCAACCAGAAAGGCCCGTGCCGACGATGACCATGACCGCTTTCCCCGCAACGGCCCCGATTTCCACCACCTCACCGGACTGGCTGCGGCTCAAGGCCGCCGCCACCGCCCTGCAGGCTCTTCAGGCCCAGGACGGATCCGTGCCGGATGCCGACTCCCACGAGGCTGCGGCCGGACACGTCGGGACCATCACGGCAGCCGTCATGGCCCTCGCCCCCGCGTTCGCACACGACGCCCGCTATCTTGAACTCCTCGCCACCGATTTCCGTCGCTGGGCCGACAGCGGCTTCGGCGTACCCGACTTCCTGGACTCGCTGCAGGCCTTCCAGCCTCAGCAGCAGCGGGTCAACGGGTTGCAGCACCTTGTCGTCTTCCCCATGTACACGCAGAACGGCAGCAGCAGCCGCCTCGTCGAGGCGGTGCTGATCGAGGTCATCTGGCCCGAATTCATCGCCGGGCTCGAGGACGGCGAGTACTCCAACAAATTGTTCGTCCCCGTCCGCTTCCTGGATTTCACCGGCGGCTACAACACCAACTCCGCCGTCCTCTTCCCCGAGACCGTCGCCGTTCGGGAAACCCCCACCTTCACCTGGGGCGCGATCTTCGCCGACCGCGAGGCGGCCCGCTTCCGCCGCGTTGTCCGCGCCGCCGCGGACATCACCTCACTGCAGCTTCCGGAGGATGCCTTGGGCCTGCTCGAGGATCAGGAGCTGACCCAGGAAACGTTCGTCATGTGGGACCTCATCCATGACCGCACCCACATGCGCGGCGACCTTCCCTTCGACCCGTTCATGATCAAGCAGCGCATGCCGTTTTTCCTCTACTCCCTCGAGGAACTCCGCTGCGACCTCACCGCCTTTCGCGAATCCGTGAGGATCGAGAAGGACGAGAAAGCGGACCCCGAAGCACGCCGGCACGCCAAACTCGTCCAGTACGCCGTCATCTTCGACCGGATTTTCCGCTTCGCAATCACCGGCACTCGGGTCCGCAACTACGACGGGCTCGGCGGCCAGCTGCTGTTCGCCTGGATGCACCAGCATCGTGTGCTGCACTGGACTGACAGCAAGCTCAGCATCGACTGGGACGAGGTGGCCGACGCCGTCATTGAACTCGGCGTCCGGATCGAGGAGCTCTACTGGCGGTCCATCGATCGGCCCAAGACGGCCCACTGGCTGGCTGCCTACGAGCTGGTCTCGGGTACGCTGACGCCGAATCCCGCCTCTGTCTGGGCAAAGGGCCCCGGTGCCCTGCCGCTGGACGGATCACCCCGCGGACTCACCGACCAGGTCCTCGACGACGAGTTCCCGCTCTCCATGTTCTACGAGGCACTCGAGAAGAAGATGCGCCCCGTCATCGAATCCACGGCAGGCATCACGGGCACCTCTGATACAGGCTCCCTCGCCGACACGGCAATCGAAGCCACGAACGCCGGATGAGCGCCCGACGCACCCTGAACGTGGTGGTTACGGGCGGCAGCGGCCCTTCGGGGATCGCCGCCGCCCGCGCCCTGCATCTCGCTGGGCACACCGTCTTCACCGTGGGCTCGGACAGGCCGCGAATTCAGGCAGCCGCCGCGGAAGCCGGCAGCGGCGTCACACCGCTGGTGTGCGATCTCTCCGACCTCGCGGACGTCCGGTCGCTGTACGCCACGGTGCGCGAAGTGCTTGCCGAATCAGGCCGGACCGTCGACGGCGTCATCCACCTGGTCGGTGGCTGGCGCGGCGCCAAAGGCATTCCGGACCAGAGCGATGACGACTGGGAGTTCCTGGAACGCGGCGCCATCACCACGCTGCGGAACGTCACGCGAATCTTCTACGACGACCTGGCCGCCTCGGACACGGGGCGCTTCGCCATGGTCTCCTCCACCGCCGTGAGCAAGCCGACGGCGGGCGGCGCCAGCTATGTGGCCGCCAAGGCCGCCGCCGAAGCCTGGACCCTGGCGGTGGCGGACGGCTTTCGAAAGGGACCGCCCGGGGCTGCCGGCCCCGGCGGTATGGCCGACTCCGTGGAACAGCACAGCGCCGCGGTGATTTTCGTGGTGAAGGCCCTTGTGGACGCGGGTATGCGGGCGAAATCCCCGGAACGCACTTTCCCTGGTTTCACCGATGTGGAGGAACTGGCAGCTGCCGTCGTCGGGCTCTTCACCTCCCCCGCGGCGGAACTGAACGGCCAGCGGCTGCTGCTGGGCCCCGAACCGAAACGCTGAGCCCAGGCACCGAGCTTAGCCGTGGGGCCAGGACCTCCTTAGACTGAAAGCGTGAGCAAATCCTTGACAAGCACAATTGAAACCCCGGCCAGCACTGCGGTGCGGCTCCACGATCCCTCTGTCCGCGGCTTTGCTTCGGACAACTACTCGGGCGTCCACCCCGAGGTGCTGGCGGCCCTGGCCGCCGCCAACGAGGGCCACCAGGTCTCCTACGGCGAGGACGACTACACCGCGCGGCTCCAGTCGCTCATGGAAGAGCACTTCGGCGCCGGAATCGAGTGCTTTCCCGTCTTCAACGGAACGGGCGCCAATGTCCTGTCCCTGCAGTCGCTGCTGCCCCGCTGGGGCGCCGTCGTCTGCGCTTCCACGGCCCACATCAACATGGACGAGAACGGTGCGCCGGAGCGGATCGGGGGCATCAAGCTGCTGCAGGTACCCACCCCGGACGGCAAACTTACGCCCGAGCTGATTGACCGGGAAGCGTGGGGCTGGGGCGACGAGCACCGCGCCCAGCCGCTGGCCGTGTCCATCACCCAGACCACCGAACTCGGCACCTGCTACACGCCGGAGCAAGTCCGGGCCATCGCGGAGCATGTCCATTCCAAGGGCATGAAACTGCACATGGACGGCGCCCGCCTGGCCAATGCCGCCGCGCACCTGAACGTTCCGCTGCGGGCGTTCACCCGCGACGCCGGCGTGGATATCCTGTCCTTCGGCGGCACCAAGAACGGCTTGCTGTTCGGGGAGGTCGTGGTGGCCCTGAACCCGGAGGCCGCGCACGGGCTGATCTACCTGCGCAAGATGAACATGCAGCTGGCCTCGAAGATGCGCTTCATGTCCGCCCAGTTCATCGCCCTGCTCGAAGGCGATCTGTGGTTGCGTTCGGCCTCCCATGCAAACGCGATGGCGGCCCGGTTGCGCGCCGGCGTCGAGTCGATTCCCGGCGTGGAGCTGACTCAGAAGACCGAGTCGAACGGCGTCTTCGCCATTTTGCCTGCCGGGGCGGCGGACCGGCTGCGCACATCCTTCCGTTTCTACGACTGGAACGAGGCGGCCGGGGAAGTCCGCTGGATGTGTTCCTTTGACACCACCGAGGATGACGTCGATTCCTTCATCGCCGCCATTCAGCGCGAACTCACGCCCGCCTAGCTCCGGCAGCCACCAGTCAGGTCCGGCGGCGAGCCCGGCCGGGCCTGACCGGCGAGCCCGGCCGGGCCTGACCGGCGAGCCCGGCCGGGCCTGACCGGCGAGCCTGCCGGGCTTGACGGCGTCGGTTGCATAATCTTCAATTGTGAACGCACTCGACCAGGTTCCGACGGATTTCCTCTTTGCCCTCGGAACCCTTCGACAAGCACGGTGCCGCCGCGAATTGCGCCTTGACGAAATTCCGGCGCCCTCCCGGCTCGCACCCTTCGCCGTAGCCCTGGGGGCCGAAGTCATCGGCACCGGCGGTGGTGCCGGAGCCGGCACAGTCCACGGCCCGGCCGCCGCGGCCCTGGAGCCGAGCTTCGGCAGCGAGGACATCGAGCTGGCTACCGGCCGCTTCATCCTGCTCCATGATCCCGACGGCTCCGCGGTGTGGGACGGGGAATTCAGGATCGTCACCTACATCCGTGCCCAGCTTGAGCCCGAAATGGGCAATGACGAAATGCTCGGACCCGTGGCGTGGGACTGGCTCGTGGAGGCGCTGGAAAACCATCAGGCGCCCTACCGCTGGGGCGGGGGGACCGCGACGCGGGTGCTGTCCGAAAGCTTCGGAACACTGTCCGATAGGCCCAATTCAATCGACATTGAGCTCCGCGCGTCCTGGACTCCGACCACCCCGGACATCACCTCGCACCTGGAGGCGTGGTCTGACATGGTCTGCACCTTCGCCGGGCTGCCGCCACTCCCTGAGGGTGTCTCCGCGTTGCCCCGCCGGCGCCGATACGCCTGATGCGGGGACCGTTCCGCCGCGTGCGCGGCCTTCAGCGTCCTGGTATCGGTAAACTGGTGTCATCATGACCCCTCAAAATCCGGAAATCACCACGGTCGGCGCTCCGGCCGCTGACACCCCAGCCCACATCACGGTGGAAGGCTTCGACAGCCTTGTTCCCGCGGTGATCGACCTCGATTCACCGCGCGACGGCGTGCCTCTCGTCATCGAGACCCAGGCCGGCCTGGAGCGCTGCGCCGCAGCCCTGGCCGCAGGCCATGGACCCGCGGGGGTGGACGCCGAACGTGCCTCGGGCTTCCGCTACGGCCAGCGCGCCTTCCTGGTCCAGATCCGCCGTGAAGGCTCCGGAACGTGGCTGATCGATCCGGAACCCTTCGGGGACCTGCGGATCGTGAATGATGCGCTTCGCGGGGTCGAATGGATCCTGCATGCCGCCAGCCAGGACCTGCCCTGCCTGGCCGAACTCGGCATGTGGCCCGACAAACTCTTTGACACCGAACTCGCCGCACGGCTGGCCGGACTTCCCCGGGTGGGCCTCGCCGCCGTGATCGAACAACTCCTGGGCTTTGGCCTCGCCAAAGAACACTCCGCCGCCGACTGGTCCACCCGCCCGCTGCCGGAACCGTGGCTGCGCTACGCGGCCCTCGACGTCGAAGTCCTGACCGAGCTGCGCGAAGAACTCATCGAACTCCTCGTGGCCGACGGCAAACTCGACTACGCCGAGCAGGAATTTGCGGCCATCCTCGAGGCCGGCCAGGCCCCGCCCCGTGTCGACCCCTGGCGCAAGACATCGGGCCTGCACCAGATCCGCGACCGGCGCCAGCTCGCTGCCGTCCGCGAGCTCTGGCTGGAACGCGACTCGCTGGCACAGAAACGCGACGTCGCACCGGGCCGGCTCATCCCTGACTCGGCCCTCGTCGCCGCTGCCAAGGCAATGCCCGCCACCGTGCCGCAACTGCTGGGCACCAAGGGCTTCCACGGCCGGGCGGCGCAACGCGAAGCCCCGCGCTGGCTGCGCTGCATCAGCACCGCTAGGAGCCTGGAGGAACTTCCTCCGTTGCACCTTGCCACCAATGCTCCCCCGCCTCCGCGGGTCTGGGCCGACCGGGATCCGGAGGCCGCCGCGCGGCTGGCCACCGCCCGTCCGCTGCTGCAGGCGAAGGCCGAGGAATTGAGTCTTCCGGTCGAGAACCTGCTGACCCCGGACTTCCTCCGGCGGGTGGCCTGGCGCCCGCCGGTCGAGGTGAGCGAGGAAGGCGTGGCAGAAGAACTCCTGACCCTCGGGGCACGGCAATGGCAGATCGAGGCCACCGCACCGCTCATTGCCGAAGCCTTCCTGCATCCCCAGCCCCTGCCGGTGAAGGAATCCAGGGCTGCAGCACCGGCCCCGGCGGCTGAGCCCGGCCGGTAGCGCGCGGGGTTTGGCTGGCGCCCGTTCCCGCCGGTCCAAGGTTCCCTGGTCGCGTGCCTGTCGGCCTCCGCCCGGTCAGGGCCGGCCGATGGTGAAGGCGCCGGCGGCACGCCCGCAGGGTGCCTTCCAGTCTGCTAGCTGGCGTCGCCCAGAAGCGCGTTCAGCTCCCCCTCGAATGGCCCTGCCACATCTTCTCCATTCCGCACGAGCGCTTCCAAGGCAGCGACCGCAGCGGCCAGCGCGAAGACGTGTGACTGCAGGACTTTGCAATCGATGTATACGGCCGCGATCTCCTCTGTGGTGAGGAGTTTGAGCGAGGCATGGTCGAGGGCTGCGAACTCCTGGGTGGCGGCAAACTTCATCGTCAGACCGCCACTAATTCGGAGTTCCCCCATGGCTTTTCCCCATCTGTAGGCGCGTCAAAGCGAACAAGCTCGCACACCACAAAGGTTACCGCGTGACGCCTCAGAAAAGCTTTGGCCGCCGACATCAACGGCCGGCAGCCAACCCGGTCTATATGCCGAAGACTGCTGTGTTCCCTTAGTTGCCAGACAGGCCGTTCGGTCTCCTCATCCCCGGGCCTTCCGGCTGGGACGGTCGCGGCGGCGACAGGAGTGTGTGCATCTGCCTTGGCTGAGGTCACCGGGGAACAGGAGCCGGTGTTGGCGGAAGTCTGAGCCGCTTCTGCCTCAGACTTCGGAAGCTTATAGGCAGCGGCGTTCCCGCCGGTGTTTCGAATGCCCCGTATCGGCATCCGCGGGAGTCGATTTGGCAGCGCCAGCCAGGGGCTCGGCTTCTGCGCGGATTTCCCGGATCAGCCAGTCGACAATCATGCGGCTGGCGCCGAAACCGCTCGGCGTCTGGTGCTGCTGTGCATGCCAGCGGTCAATCTCGCCACTCTCGGCGCCGCGGAACCTGAGATAGCCGGTCAGCGGGCACTCCTGGACGGTGTAGGGGTGCGGGGAGCCGAGGCGTAGGAACTTCCAGTGGAAGGCCAGCGCGCCCAGGGCTGTCCGGATCCCGCGCGTGTCGCCCCGGGATTTGAAGTCCGCCATCCAGGCTGGCACCTCCGCAGCGGGCATCGGCCGCGCGAGGTGGTAGCCCTGGCCGTACTCGGCACCGAGCACGGCCACTGCCTCCGTCATGCCGAGATCCTCCAGGCCCTCGGCTACGACAGTCATGTCAAAGTCCCGGCCGATTTGCACGAGGGTCGCTATCAGGCTGAGCGTCTCCAGCGGACTGGTTCGCAGGCCTGTGAGCATGTCTCTGTCGATCTTCACGGTAGTGAAGGGCAGCATCGAGAGGCGTTTCAGGCTGCTGTAGCCAGCCCCGAGGTCGTCCATGGCGAGACCAACGCCCAGCTCGACCAGCCGGTTCAGCGGGCCCCTGAGCACATCCCAGCCCATGGTCTCAGTCTCCAGCAATTCCAAGACCAACCGTTGCGGGGCAATCGCGCGACGGCGAAGCTCCTGCTCAATGAACCCCGGGCACTCCGGGTCCGACAAAGTCGAGGGAGCGATGTTGACGGAAACCTTGGCAGAAAGGGCCCGTGTGTCCCATTTTGCGAGCTGGGCGAGAACCTGGTCCAATCCCCTACGGAACACTTCATCGATTTCGAACGAGCTCAAGTGCGGGAGGAATTGGGCGGGGGGAACGAGGCTGCCGTCCGCCAGCCGCAGCCGGACCAGGGACTCGAACAAGTAGACGCCGCCGTTGCGGAGATCCACCGCGGGTTGCATGAACATCTCCAGCCCGCCGTCGAACAAGCGCTCCTTGTACCCGGCGATATCGTCCGCAGCGCGGGACGTTCCGTCCAGTACAGTCGCCGGGTGGTTCCCGGCGCTGCGGGCCGCCGGGGTCTGTGTGCTGACGGAATCGGCCGGAGCCGCGCCTACCCCGGTTCCGTCTCCCAAGTGCCACCACTGCTGTGGTCCGCCAGCGCGGTCCTTCGCCGCGGGAAGGGCAGCGTCGGCGTTGCGTAGCACACTGCGCATATCAGATCCGTCACGCGGCGACAGCGCCAGGCCTGCGCTCATGGTAAGGGAGATTTTGTCGCCAGCCGCGTCGAAGGGTGATTCGAGGCTGCGGCCAAGCCGCTGAAGCGCGGCGGCCAGGATCTGCGGCGCCCTTGCCTCAGGGACGTCCTCGATCACCAGGACAAACTCATCGCCGCCCATCCGCGCAAGAAACTCACCAGGTTCGAGCCGGGCCTGCATTCTGGCGGACCAACCTTTGAGGAGGACGTCTCCGGCCTCATGGCCCAGCGCATTGTTGACTTCCTTGAACCGATCGAGATCAATCAGGCCTACGGCGAGCGCCGGCCGAGAGCCGTCGTCGGGGTTCAGCACTTTGTCGAGGTGGCTATCCAGGGCGGCGCGGTTCGGCAGGCCGGTCAAAGGATCATAGGTGGCCTGGAAACGGAGCTGTTCATGCAGGGCCATCCGCGCGTTGATGTCCCTCTGGACGCTTACAAAGTGAGTGACCTTGCCCGTCTCGTCCAGGAGCGGGGTGATCTTCAGCGCGTTCCAGAACGGGGAGCCGTCCTTGCGGTAGTTGAGAATTTCGCCCTCGAACCGTTCCCCGCGGTCCAGGGCGGCCCGGATGGCTCCAGGTGCTTCCGCTGCAGTTCCCGCACCCTGAAGGACACGGCAATTGTTGCCCAGCATTTCCTCTTCGGAGTAACCGGTGATGGCGGTGAAAGAACGGCTGGCGTGCAGGATTTTCTGGTCGGCATCCGTGATCAGGGAAATCTCGGAGGTGGCTGTCAGCGCCCTGACCAGGAGCTCTTCCGGGACACCGTCGGCAACACGCGGCGAGGCACCTAGCTGTGCCGACAGCGGGTGCAAAGGATGAGACATGCAGAAGCCCTCGAGAGCTCATTCCGGGTTCCGGAGACTGATAGGTTGACTGACAGAGTAACCCAGTCTGTAGCGGGCAGGCCCACCGGTTTCTACCGTCCCCACCCATAGACCGCCCAGCAAACGGCGAGCCAGCCCGTGCAGTGCGTGCTGAAGTGGTTCCCGGTGGCCGCAGCTGCCGTGGCACTTGGCAGCGCCGTTTCCCGCTCTGCCCGCGCTCGTGAACGCGGCGGCCATGTTGAGGACGGACGGGCCAAGCCCACTCCAACCGACGGAGCAGTCCCGCACGAGTCAGCTGGACCCAGTTCTGCAGTCCGGCAGCAGGGGCGCGTCCCGGCCCCGGGACGCGCCCCTGCTGCCGATCGGATGGGGTTAGGGCTGCTCGAACGTGCCCACGAGCCGTGCGCGGCCAATGGCGTGCGAAAAGAGGTTGAAGCCCAGGTATGCGGGGCTGGCCTCTGCGGGGATGTCGAGTTTTTCCACGTCCAGCGCGTGGACCACCACGTGGTAGTGGTGGACGCCGTGGCCGGAGGGCGGCGCCGCCCCGACGAAGCCGCGGAAACCGGCGTCGTTCATCAGCTGGACGGCACCCTCCGGCAGCCCGGTCCCCGCTGCGTCGGAGGGCAGCGAGGTGGTTGAAGCAGGCAGGTTGAAGGCAGCCCAGTGCCAGAATCCGCTCCCGGTGGGAGCGTCCGGATCCAGTACGGTGACCGCGAAGCTCCTGGTCTCCGCCGGGAACCCTGACCATGACAGCTGCGGGGAGCGGTCCTGGCCACCATCAATGCCCATCTTGCCGCTGCGCTGCGCCGGGGGAAGGGCCTGCCCGTGCTCAATGTCGGTGCTGGTTAGGTCGAATTCGGGAAGCTGGGGAAGTTCTGCGTAGGGGTCACGGGACGTCATGGGGTGTTGTTCTCCTCTTCACGGGGCTGAAGACCCAATTCTTCCTCAGCCGGCGGGTTGACTCCGCCAGGTCATCGCGCGGTTGTTCGAGGGTGGCTCTCCTTCCTGTTCGCTCTGTCGCTCCGAAACTAAGGGATGGCAGGGGCAGCAGACTCCTTGCCAGTGATGTTACTGGCGAGTAACATGTCAAATGATGTCGCCCGGATCACTGCTGCCTCTGGCCGCCGCTGCTACAGGCCAAGGTCCGGCACCCATGTCTCAATGAGGAGTAACACGTGAGCCACAACCGGAGCAGCGCGAATTCCCGCACCATCCGGGAGGTCGTTTTTGTCGACGGCGTCCGCACCCCGTTCGGCCGCGCCGGCGAGAAGGGAATCTACGCCGGAACGCGCGCCGACGACCTCGTGGTCAAATGCATCCGTGAACTGATGCGCCGCAACCCCTCCCTGCCCGCAGAGCGCATCGACGAGGTTGCCATCGCGGCCACGACGCAGACCGGCGACCAGGGCCTGACCATCGGACGCACCGCCGCCCTGCTGGCCGGGCTCCCCCGCACGGTCCCCGGCTTCGCGATTGACCGGATGTGTGCCGGCGCGATGACCGCCGTGACGACGACGGCGAGCGGCATTGGCTTCGGCGCCTACGACGTCGTGATCGCCGGCGGCGTGGAGCACATGGGCAACCATCCGATGGGTGCCGGCGCCGACCCCAACCCGCGCTTTATGTCCGAACGGATCGTGGACCCGGCCGCCCTGAACATGGGCAACACGGCAGAGAACCTGCACGACCGTTTCCCGGCCATCACCAAGGACCGTGCCGACGCCTACGCCGTTGCGTCCCAGGACAAGCTGGCCGCCGCCTACGCCAACGGCCGAATCCAGCCGGACCTGGTGCCCGTGGCCACGATGAAGCCCGGCCAGGGCTGGACCGTGAACACTGTGGACGAGCCGCCGCGGCCGGGAACGACGCTGGATGACCTCGCCGCACTCAAGACGCCGTTCCGGGCTCATGGCCGGGTCACGGCCGGCAACGCCGCCGGTCTCAACGACGGCGCGACGGCGGCCCTGCTGGCTTCCGCTGAGGCTGCCGAGGAGCTGGGCCTTCCGGTCCGTATGCGCCTGGTCAGCTACGCCTTTGCCGGGGTGGAACCCGAAGTCATGGGCATCGGCCCGGTTCCGGCCACCGAAAAGGCGCTCAAGAACGCCGGCCTGGACATCGCGGACATCGGCCTTTTCGAAATCAACGAGGCCTTCGCCGTCCAGGTGCTCAGCTTCCTGGACCACTTCGGCATCGCCGACGACGATCCCCGGGTCAACCGCTACGGCGGCGCCATTGCCGTCGGGCACCCGCTGGCGTCCTCGGGCGTGCGGCTGATGAACCAGCTGGCCCGCCAGTTCGAGGCAGATCCCTCCGTGCGCTTCGGCGTGACCGCAATGTGCATCGGGCTGGGCATGGGAGCCGCCGTAATCTGGGAGAACCCGCACCACGCGGGCTACGGCACCACCGCCGAAGCCACCGCCACCACCACCGAGACTGGAGCCGCAGCATGAGCGCCGCCGAATTCCGCCAGCTGGGCGAACTCTTCCCGAACGAGACGGTCACCCACTCCTACGTCCAGGACATCGAGCTGCCCCCCGTCAACGGCACAAGCCCCGGCACCTTCGCCCTGGTCACACTGGACAACGGCCTGGACCACTCCAAGCCGACCACGCTCGGCCCGAACACCCTGCTCGAACTGGGCACCGCCCTGACCGGACTGAAGGCGCGTGCCGCCCGCGGCGAGATCGTCGGCGTCGGCGTCACCGGCAAACCCTACTTCCTGGTCGCCGGGGCGGACCTGTCCACGGTGAAGTCCCTCGGAGGCCGCGAACACGGCCTCTGGATGGCCCAGCTGGGCCACGATGTCTATGCCACCTTGGCCAACCTCGGTGTCCCCAGCTTCGCCTTCATCAACGGGCTCGCCCTCGGCGGCGGCCTGGAAATCGCGCTGCAGTCCACCTACCGCACGGTTTCAACCGGCGCCGGCGCGCTGGCCCTCCCCGAGGCCTTCATCGGCCTGATCCCGGGCTGGGGCGGCGTGTACATCCTGCCGCGGCTGATCGGACCCGAGAACGCCCTCAAGGTGATGATCGAGAACCCGCTGAGCAACAACCGCACCCTCACCGGGCCGCAGGCCTACGAGCTCGGCATGGCGGACGCGATCTTCGAGCCCGCCGACTTCATCGAGCAGTCCCTCGCGTGGGCCGCGCAGGTCATCACGGGCACCGCAACGCCGGAACGCGCCAACGCCGTCGATCCCTCCAGTCCGGAGGTTGCCGAACGCTGGGCAGGGGCCATCGCCGCCGGTCGCGCCTTCGTGGAAGGCAAGACCTCCAACGCCTCACCCGCACCGGGAAAGGTCCTGGACGTGATGGAGGCGAACCGGACACTGACCCAGCCCGAATCCGCCGCGCTCGAATGCGAAACCCTGGCGGACCTCATGCAGACCGACGAGTTCCGCTCCACCGTCTACGCCTTTTTGGACCTCGTGCAGCGGCGGTCCAAGCGCCCGGCCGGCGCCCCGGACCGCAAGCTCGCGCGCCCGGTAACCAAGATCGGCGTTGTGGGGGCGGGCCTGATGGCCGGCCAGCTCGCACTGCTTTTCGCCCGCCAGCTCAAGGTGCCCGTCGTGCTGACGGACATTGACCAGGCCCGGGTGGACAAGGGCGTGGGCTATGTCCACGCCGAAGTGGACAAGCTGCTGGCCAAGAAGCGGATCAGTCCCGACGCCGCCAACCGGACACGCGCCCTCGTGACCGGGTCGGTGTCCAAGGACGTCTTTGCCGACGCCGACTTCGTGATCGAGGCGGTGTTCGAGGAACTCTCCATCAAGAAGCAGGTCTTCGAGGAACTTGAGGGGATCGTCTCACCGGAGTGCATCCTCGCCACCAATACCTCCTCGTTGTCCGTCACCGCGATGGCCGAGAACCTGCGGCACCCCGAGCGGCTGGTGGGCTTCCACTTCTTCAACCCGGTGGCCGTGATGCCGTTGCTGGAAATCGTCCGCGCGCCCCGGACCGACGACGCCGTGCTGGCCACCGCCTTCGACCTCGCCAAGGGACTCAAGAAAACCGCCGTGCTGGTCAAGGATGCCCCGGCCTTCGTGGTCAACCGCATCCTGCTGCGCCTGATGGGCGAAGTGACCGCTGCGTTCGACGAGGGCACCCCCGCCGAGGTGGCCGACAACGCCCTGCGCCCGATGGGCCTGCCGATGACGCCGTTCACGCTCGGCGCCATGGTCGGGCTGCCGGTGGCGCAGCATGTCCAGGAATCCCTGCACGCTGCCTTTGGGGACCGCTTCCCGGTCTCGCAGAACCTGCAGAAGCTCATCGACAATGGCGTCAAGTCCATCTGGGCACCGGCGAACGGCCCGGACGGCAGTCCGTTCATTCCGGCCGAGACACTGGCCCTGATGTCCTTCGGCAACACGCCGTCGACCGGCGAGGACGTGCTGCGCCGCACGCAGGATGCCTTGGCCGAGGAAATCGGCCTGATGCTGGATGAGGGCGTCGTGGCGGGACCGGAAGACATCGATCTATGCATGATCCTCGGGGCGGGCTGGCCGATGTTCCTCGGCGGCATCACCCCCTACCTGGACCGGGTGGGCGCCTCCGAGCGGGTCACCGGCCGGAAGTTCCAGGCGCCTGGGGTCGGGTCCGAACCGGCCGTGTAAGGCTGCCGCGCCAACAACAGCCGCCGCCCGGTCGCGCCACTGGCGTTTCTCCGGGCGGCGTCTGTTGCCGTGGGCGGCAAACAGTCAGGGGCTCAAGGCTTCCAGGTGCTGCGCGGCTGCAACGGATCCCTCGTCGGCCACACCGCCCGGCCGCTCCCTGGCCACACCGCGAGGCCGCCGGCGAGCACGGCAGCCAAGCCAAGCGGCCATGGAAAGAGTGGTTCCCACGCGAATGCCAGAATCATCGCCGGTAGCACGGACACCAGCCCCACGCCCGCCCACTGCGGCAGCCGCCCCCTGAGGAGGGCCTCTACCCCGAGCATGAACACTCCAATGAGAACGGTGAACAAGCCGGCCAGCACAGCCAGCCACGCGGCCGTCCGGGCATTGTCCGGGTCGTATGGCAGACCCGAGAAGATCCTGAATTCAGCGACGTTCCCGGCCATCATCGCTACAAACCCGATCATGACTATCGCGGCGCCAGCTTTGCCCAGAATGGTGGCGCCGAATCGGTAGCGGGCTGTGAGCCCCAGAAAGCCAATAGCCATCAGGGCGAAGGTGAACACCCACAGCTGCGCCGCTGCTTCGTACTTCTCATATTGTGCCGTGCCGGGAGGACCCCACGCGGGCATGAACGAAGCGACGGCGATCCATGCGGCGCCTCCTGCAATTCCGAGTAAACCCGGTCCTACATACTGCGGTTTCATCCGCCCTACCCTCGTGAGCCAACCCCGGCAGCCATGGCGAAATTGTAGTCCTGGAACGTATGACTCGGGATTTCCTTGCGTTCGATCAGGCGTGCGGCCATTTGTCGAACCCCCGACGGAATCAGGCGTCCCGCAGCCTGCCGTCCCTGAGCTCCAGGACCCGGTGCGCTGTCCGCCGCGCGTACCCGAGGTCGTGCGTGACCAGAACGACGGCGGCGCCCCGGGCCGCGGCGGCCCCGGCGGCGGACTGCAGCGCCTCGAGGCCGCGCCGGTCCAGCCCGATCGTGGGTTCGTCCAGCGCCAGCACGGCTGGCTCCCGGGCCAGCACCGTGGCCAGGGCGAGCAGCCGCTGCTGCGAGGAGGCCAGCTCGGCGGGGTGGGCGCGGACGGCCTCGGCGAGCCCGACGGCGGCCAGCGCTTCCGTTGCTTTCAGCGGGGCACGCTCGCGGCCCCACAGCTTCCCGAGTCCGAAGCTCACTTCCCGCAGGACGGTCCGTTCAAAGAGCTGGTCACGCGGGTGCTGGAACAGCAGGCCGACCTCCGCGGCCAGCGTCCCGGCCGGGACGCCGGCGATGTTGCCCCCGCGGATCCGGATCTCTCCGGCAGTCGGCCGCAGGAGGCCGTTGAGCGTACGCAACAGGGTCGATTTGCCCGCACCGTTCGGACCGGTGATGGCCACGGTCTCCCCCGCCCGGACTGCCAGGTTAAGCCCGGCCAGGAGTTGCCCTTGGTCCGGGACCCCGGGAGCGGGGTAGCTGACGGCAAGATTCCGAATGTCCAGCAGCGGAGCGCGGTCGCCGGACGCAACCGGCGGCAAGGCTGGCCGGGCGGGCAGTGCGCTCCCCGGGGGCGCCGCCACGACGACCCCCGCCGCCGCCAGCTCCGGCGAGGCTGCGACCACGCCGGGGGGTCCGGTGGCCGTTACCGTGCCGGCGCCGAGCACCACCCAGTGATCGGCGGCCCGGGCCAGATCGTCGGCGCTTTGGCTGAGGAGCACGACGGCGGTCCCGGCGGCGGTCAGCCCGCGGACCAGCGTCCGGAGCCGCGCCTCGCCGTCGGCGTCCAGGGACGCCACGGGCTCGTCGAGGATCAGGACGCCGGGACGCATGATGAGGGCGCATCCCAGCGCCAGCCGGCGCTGTTCGCCGCCGGAGAGCGTCGCCGGGTCGCGGTCCAACAGCGCGGTGAGGCCCAGGAGTTCAGCGCTTCGGCTGACTTCCCGGAGCATCTCCGGGCGGGGTGTTCCGCGGTTTTCCAGCCCGAAGGCCAGTTCTTCGGCGACGGTGGCGCTTACGCTGGAGAGCATCGATGCCGGGTCCTGCGGAACGTAGGCCACGCGCTGGGACCAGGCGGCGGGGTCGATCCGCGGATCGGCGGAACCGCCGCGGAACTCCAGTAGGCTCCCGGCAAGGGTCAGGCGGCCGCGCAGGTCGCCGGCTTCCCCGGGGCGGAGCCAGCCGCCGAGGAGTCTGCCCAGGGTGGATTTGCCGCTTCCGGAACCGCCCAGGACGGCGGTCAGGGTTCCGCGTGCCACGCTGATCCGGAGCCGATGCAGCGCCGGGACGTGGTCGCCGTGGAAGGTGAAGCCGGTGATGTCGGCGCTCAGCAGTTGGTTCATGGTCTTCCCAATCCCGGCCAGGCAGCGGCCACGCGGAGCAGGACCGCCGTTGCGGCCAAGAGCAGGGCGGCAGCACGGAGACCGCGCTGCGCCGGCGGCGGGTCCGTTACTGTCCGGTAGCTTGTCCGGGGTCCCGGCCGGGCAAAGCCGCGCGCGTCCAGCGCCTGCGAGCGGCTGCCGGCATCCTCGATCAGCCCCAGTACCAGCGGCACCATCTGCAGCCGGACGGCCACGAGCCGGGACAGCAGTCCGCCGCCGAGCACCAGGCCGCGGGCTTGCTGCGCTTGCTGGATGCTGTCGAGCCTGCGGGCAATGGCGGGCATCAGGGTCAGGGTGGAGGCCAGGACATAGCTGAACTGCCGGGGCACCCGCCGTGCGGTGAGGGCGGCGATGAGATCCGGGACGTGAACGGTGAAGGAGAAC
>JAODMS010000023.1 GCA_025464925.1 Arthrobacter sp. | reverse complement strand
GGCCCTCGCGGCGACGCAGGTGCCGCTGGTCGCGATCGCCGCGCCCGCGTCGGCCGTAGCCCAGCGGTTCCGCCGCTGGCCGGCGACCGCTGCGGGCTGCGGCTGCGCGTGGGTGCTGTCGGAGGCCATCCGTGGCCGCGAGCCCTTCGGTGGCTTCCCGTGGGGGCGGCTGGCCTTCAGCCAGGCGTCCTCACCGCTGCGGGATGCCGTGGTCGTCGCAGGCGTCCCCGCCGTGACCTTCCTCGTCGCCGTCGTGGGCGGCCTGCTCGCCTGCGGGGCGGTCGCGGTGGCGCGGGCCTGGGGCCGCCGGGGGGAGGCCGGGCCGCGTACGGCGCTCGCGGGCGCAGTGGTGCCCTTCGTGGCGGCCGCGATCGTCGTCGGCGGCGTGCCGCTGCTGCCGACCCCCGGCCCCAGCGGTCGCGACGTGACCGTGGCGGCCGTCCAGGGCAACGTCCCCCGCCTCGGGCTGGACGCGTTCAGCCAGCGGGAGGCGGTGCTGCACAACCACGTCCGGGAGACGCAGCAGCTGGCCGCTGCCATCGCCGCCGGCCGCCGGCCGCAGCCGGACATCGTCGTGTGGCCCGAGAACGCCAGCGACCTCGACCCCTTCGCCGACCCGGAGGCCGGCACCGAGCTGTCGGCGGCCGCCGCAACCATCGGGCGCGACATCCTGGTGGGCGCGGTGGTCACCGGGCCCCGGCCGGGGACGCTGCGCAACCAGGGCCTGCTCTGGGGGCCCGACGGCTACCGGGGCCAGAGCTACACCAAGCAGCACCTGGTGCCGTTCGGCGAGTACCTGCCGTTCCGACCGCTGCTCACCCGGCTCGTGGGGCGGTTCCGCACCTACCTGCCGGACGACTTCGTCCCCGGCACCTCGTCCCGGTCGATCGACATGGGGCCGGTCCGGGTCGCGGACGTCATCTGCTACGAGGTCGCCTACGACGGGGTCGTCCGGGACAGCGTGCGCCAGGGCGGCCAGGTGATCGTGGTGCAGACCAACAACGCCACCTACGGCCGGACCATGAGCGAGCAGCAGCTGCAGATGGGGCGGCTGCGCGCGGTCGAGCACGGCATGCCCGTGATCGTCGTGGCCACCTCGGGCATCAGCGCGATCATCGGCCCCGACGGCACCGTCCGGCAGCAGACGCAGGTCTTCACCGCCGCGAGCCTGGTCGCCACCGTCCGGGCGGCCGCCCCGGGCCACCGCACCCTGGCGGACCGGGTAGGGGCGTGGCCCGAACTGGTGGCCGTGGTGGTGGGCGCCGCGCTCACGCTGCTGCCGGCGGGACGCCGCTTCGCGCGCCTCGCGGGGCGGGCGCAGCGGCGTACGGCAAGATGAGGTCTTCCGGCTGACGGTCGCCGGCCCGGCGGACGCCCGCCACGGGGGAGCGGTGGCAATTCGGGCCACCGCCCACGGCAGCAGGATGGAGCTCGGGTGCGCGTCTGCGTCTGCATCCCCACGTACAACGAGCGGCTCACCCTCCCGGACACGTTGGCCCGGCTGCGCGCTGCCGTGCCCGAGGCGGATGTCCTCATCGTGGACGACGGCAGCCCCGACGGCACGGGGGAGTGGGCCGCGGCGGCGGCGGCCGCCGACCCGCAGGTGAACCTCCTGCAGCGCACCTCGAAGGCCGGGCTGGGAGCCGCCTACGTCGCCGGCTTCCGGTGGGCGCTCGACCGCGGTTACGAGGCCGTGGTCGAGATGGACGCGGACGGTTCGCACCAGCCCGAGGAGCTGCCCCGGCTGCTCGCCGCCCTCGAGGGGCCGGACGCAGCCGACCTCGCGCTCGGTACCCGGTACGTGCCGGGCGGCCACGTCCGGAACTGGCCCCGCCGGCGGCTGCTGCTGTCGCGCGCGGGCAACAGCTACGTCCGGCTGGCGCTGGGGCTGCCGCTGCACGACGCGACGGGCGGCTACCGCGCCTACCGCGCCGAGGTGCTGACAGCGCTCGCCCTCGGCGGCGTGGTTTCCCAGGGCTACTGCTTCCAGGTGGATCTCGCCTGGCGCGCCTGGCGGTCCGGCTTCCGGCTGGCCGAGGTGCCCATCACGTTCGTCGAACGCGAGCTGGGCGAGTCGAAGATGTCGCAGGCCATCGTCGTCGAGGCCCTCTGGCGGGTCACCTGGTGGGCGCTGCGCTCCGGGCGCAGGCGCCGCGCGACGGGCCGCGTGTCCACCCTGGCGCTCGACCCAGGCTGAGCACGGCAGATTCCCAGCGGACCCGGTCGGGACCTCCAGGCAGCAGATGAGGGACCATCGACCCATGGTGCGCAAAGTCCTGGCCGCGGCGGCCGTCTACGTGGTCGTCGAGGGGTACGTGGCGGTACTCGTGGCCCACCAGCTCGGCGCCGCCGTCACCGTGCTGCTGCTGGCCGCGATCGGCGTCGTCGGCAGCCGGCTCCTGCGGCGGACCGGGCTGCGCACACGCGCCGCGTTGCGGGGCGGGGGCGACCCCTCCGAGGTGATGGGGCGGGGTGCCATCACCGTGCTGGCGGCGGGGCTGGTGACGCTACCCGGCTTCGTCACGGCGGCGCTGGGCGCCGTGCTGCTGATCCCGCCCGTCACGGCCGCGGTCGCCCGGCGCACCCGGCTGTCCGGGCGGCTCGCCGAGGGCTCCTGGGTCAGCGGCGGCCCGGCCTGGCGGATGGGTCGCCCGTCCGGCGCGGGCACCGTCATCGAGGGCGAGGTGCTGAGCGAACGCGACGCGGACGAGGGGCCCCGGCCGCCCCGCCAGGTGCCGCCGGCGGATCGCTGAACCGGGCTCCCCGGACAGCAGCAGAGCGGCGATCCGCACCCTCGTCGAGGGTGGGACCGCCGCTCCCGGAAACTCCTGGAACCCGGCGCCGCCGGGACCGGTCAGGCGCTCTTGCGGGTCTCGCCGCGCAGGAACGCCAGCCGCTCGGCCAGGACCTCTTCGAGGTCGGCCTCCGTGCGCCGCTCCATGAGCATGTCCCAGTGCGTCCGGGCCGGCTTCACCTTCTTCGGCTCCGGCAGCTCCGTGTCGGTACGCAGTGAGGGGGCGCCGCAGCGCGGGCACTCCCAGAGCGCCGGCACCTCGGCCTCAGCGGCGAAGGGAACCTGGAAGACATGGCCCCGCGGGCAGTCGTACGATGCCTTCTGACGGGGAGCGAGTTCCGTCGCCAGTTCGCTCTCGTAGGACACGGCGCCGAGCCGACTGCCTCGCAGCACGCGATCACCCATCATGAACCTCCTTGAACCGGTGGTCAGGGCTAGCAGCTGCTCGCCAAGGTACCGTCACCGGGATGTCGTGTGTCGCAACGCGTCCGCGGGCCGATTCGTTCCCGCGCGTCCGCACTGCGACGCCGCACTTCTTCGTGCGAGTGAGGTATCGGTGACCGTCCACCCTCGACTGCAGCGTCGGGCTTCACGGGCATGGTTCCCCGAATCTGCCCGGATTGACCCTGGTCCAGGCATCTCTCACGGCTCGACAGCCGTGCGCCTGCTGGGCGCCGCGCGCCTGGGGCTCGGCCTGGGCCTCGTGGCCGGTGCGCAGCCGCTGCTGCAACTGCTGGGCACCGACCGGCGGTCCGCCGCGGCCGTGGCCTGGGGCGTCCGCATGGCGGGCGCCCGCGACGCCGCCCTCGGGGCCGGGGTGCTGACGGCCGGCCGCGGGGACGTGACGCGCTGGCTCGTCGCCGGGCTCTTCTGCGATGCGGCGGACGCGGCGTTCCTGGCGCAGGCCGCCCGTCGGGGCGCCGCGCCCCTTCCGGCGCTGGCCGGCGCCGGCGCGGCCCTCGGCGGTGCCGCGGCCGGCGTCCTGACCCTGCGGGCGATGCGGGGCTGATCCGGGCGGCGTCGGCGCCCCGGTCGCAGCGGGTGCACGAAAGGCCAGGGGAGGCCTAGGGTCGAGCCATGGACCTGGCGATCCACTTCCCGAACTTCACGCTGCCGGGCGGGCCGGCGGCCCTGGCCCCGACGCTGGCCGCGACAGCCCGCGCGGCGGAGCAGGGCGGCTGCAGCACGTTCACGTTGATGGACCACCACTTCCAGATGGAGAGCCTCGCGACCTCCTTCGACCCGATGCTCGAGGGCTACACCTCGCTCGGGTTCCTGGCGGGCCAGACCGAGCGCATGGACCTCGGCCTGCTGGTCACGGGGGTCACCTACCGGTACCCGGGCCTGCTGGCGAAGATCGTGGCCACGCTCGACGTGCTCTCCGGGGGCCGGGCGATGCTCGGGATCGGCGCCGCCTGGTACGAGCGGGAGCACCGGGCCCTGGGCGTGCCGTTCCCGCCGGTGGCGGAGCGGTTCGAGCGCCTGGAGGAGGCGCTGCAGATCTGCCGCCAGATGTGGAGCGACAACGACGGCCCGTACGAGGGGAAGCACTACCGCCTCGCCGAGACTATCTGCAACCCCCGGCCGATCCGGCAGCCGCGGCCGCCGATCCTGATCGGGGGCATGGGGGAGCAGAAGACGCTCCGCTTCGTCGCCCGCTACGCCGACGCGTGCAACCTGTTCGCCATGGACCGGGGCGTGGTCGAGCACAAGCTGCGGGTGCTCGACGGGCACTGTGAGGCCGAGGGCCGCGACCCCGCCACCGTGCGGCGCACGATCATCTGGGCCGGCGGTGACGCGCTGGCCGACGTGTCGGGCTTCCTGTCCACGATGGAGTCCTACGCGGCGCTGGGCATCTCGCGGGTGTGGGTGAGCCCGCCGGGCGACGACCCGGAGCGGTGGGTGGGGGAGCTGGCCGCGAAGGCCGTCCCCGCGCTGCGCGACCTGTAGCAGCGACGCTGGCGCCACAGGGCCGGCTCGGGCCGCTCCCTCCCCGTACTTGTCATAATGTCGATTATCGGCGTTCACCGTAACCACGTCGAGAACAGCTGAGAGGACTCGCCTCACGGCCTCCGCGAGTGCCTCGGTCAGGCGCCGACGTACGCCGCGAGGTGCTCCCCGGTGAAGGTCGAGCGATCGGCGACGAGGTCGGCGGGCGTGCCCTCGAAGACGATGCGGCCGCCGTCGTGGCCCGCCCCGGGGCCGAGGTCGATGATCCAGTCGGCGTGCGCCACCACCGCCTGGTGGTGCTCGATGACGATGACCGATTTGCCGGACTCCACAAGGCGGTCGAGGAGGCCCAGGAGGTTCTGGACATCGGCGAGGTGCAGGCCCGTGGTGGGCTCATCGAGGACGTAGACGTCACCCTTGTCTGCCATCTGCGTGGCCAGCTTGACGCGCTGCCGCTCGCCGCCAGACAGCGTGGTGAGCGGCTGGCCGAGGGTGAGGTAGCCGAGCCCGACGTCCACGAGCCGGCCAAGAATCTTGTGGGCCGCCGGCGTACGGGCCTCCCCTTCGCCAAAGAACACCGCAGCCTCGGTCATCGACATGGCCAGCACTTCGGCGATATTGCGGCCGCCCAGCCTGTATTCCAGGACTGACGCCTGGAACCTTTTGCCCTCGCAGTCCTCGCAGGTGGACTCGACGGTGGCCATAACGCCCAGTTCAGTGAAGATGACGCCCGCGCCGTTGCACGTGGGACAGGCGCCTTCTGAGTTGGAGCTGAACAGTGCCGGCTTCACGCCGTTGGCCTTCGCAAACGCCTTGCGGATCGGCTCGAGAAGGCCGGTGTACGTCGCAGGGTTGCTGCGCCGCGACCCCTTTATGGCACCCTGGTCAATCACCACAACACCGTCGCGGCCGGCCACCGAGCCGTGGATCAGCGAGCTCTTGCCCGAACCCGCGACACCCGTGACCACGGAGAGCACGCCGAGCGGAACGTCGACGTCCACGTCTTTGAGGTTGTGCGCCGAGGCACCACGCACCTCGAGCGTGCCGGACGGCGTACGCACCGATTCCTTGACCCTGGCCCGATCGTCGAGGTGGCGGCCGGTGATGGTGTCACTCCCCCGCAGCCCCTCCACGCTTCCCTCGAAGCAGACGCTGCCGCCCTCGGTACCTGCGCCGGGGCCAAGGTCAACGACGTGGTCAGCGATGGCGATGGTCTCCGGCTTGTGCTCGACGACGAGCACGGTGTTGCCCTTGTCGCGCAGCTGCAGCAGCAGCTGGTTCATCCGCTCGATGTCATGCGGGTGCAGGCCGATCGTCGGCTCGTCAAAGACGTAGGTGATGTCCGTGAGGGACGAGCCCAGGTGCCGGATCATCTTGGTACGCTGAGCCTCTCCCCCGGATAGCGTGCCCGCCGGCCGGTCCAGCGAAAGGTAACCCAGCCCTATTTCGGCGAACGAGTCGAGCAGGTGCTGCAAGCCTTTGAGGAGCGGTGCGACCGACGGCTCGTTGAGCTCGCGGACCCAGCCGGCCAGGTCGCTGATCTGCATCTCGCACAGGTCGGCGATGTTTTTGCCCTGGATCTTCGAGGACCTGGCCTCCGGGCTGAGCCTCGTGCCGTCGCACTCCGGGCAGGCCTGAAACGTGATGGCGCGTTCCACGAAGGCCCGGATGTGAGGCTGCATCGCGTCGACGTCCTTGGAGAGTATCGATTTCTGGATCTTCGGAATCAGGCCCTCGTAGGTGAGGTTGATGCCCTCGACCTTGATTTTGGTCGGTTCCTTGTAGAGAAGGTCGTGCATTTCCCTTTTGGTGAACTTCGCGATCGGCTTGTCCATGTGGAAGCCGGCGCCGCTGAAGATGCGGCCGTACCAGCCGTCCATGCTGTAGCCGGGGACCGTCAGGGCACCCTCGCCGAGCGACTTACTGTCGTCGTACAGCGCAGTGAGGTCGAAGTCGGAGACCGAGCCCATGCCTTCGCAGCGCGGACACATGCCGCCGAGGTAGACCGCGTTTTGTACTACGCTCTTCTCGACCCTGCCGCTCTTCTCGGTGCTCATCACCCCGCTGGCCTTCCGTGTCGGGACGTTGAAGGAGAACGCCGCGGGCGGTCCCACGTGCGGCGATCCCAGCCGGCTGAAGAGGATCCGGAGCATGGCGTTGGCGTCGGTGGCAGTGCCCACCGTGGAGCGGGGGTTCGCGCCCATCCTCTCTTGGTCGACGATGATCACCGTCGTCAGCCCTTCGAGATGGTCCACGTTGGGCCGCGACAGATTGGGCATGAACCCCTGCACAAAGGCGCTGTAAGTCTCGTTGATCATCCGCTGTGACTCAGCGGCGATGGTGGCGAACACAAGCGAACTCTTGCCCGAGCCGGAGACGCCCGTGAACACCGTCAGACGGCGTTTCGGAATCTCAATGCAAATGTCCTTGAGGTTGTTCTCTCGCGCGCCCTGCACACTGATCAGATCGTGGCTGTCCGCTACGTGCCGCGCAGGTGACTGCGTGTCCGTGCTCGTGGCAATGCTCATGGTGTCTCCATCTGTTGCGCAGGGCCGCCTTCGCAGTCTCCGTCGGCATCGCTTGGCTCTATCTAAGCAGCATCGCGCGGTACGTCTGATTCTCCGTCGTCGGCGCGGTCGCGGCAGCGGTCGCTGTTCGCCTTGTCGGCGGTGTCGACCGGGGCGGCGCGACACCCGTCGCGCATCAGCTAGCGGTCGGACACCTCGTTTACCTCGTGAGCGGCCCTAACCTGCGGAAGATCACCGGCCGGTTCCACTCCGAGACCACTCCAAGGCCAGGGAGGGGGTTGGGGAAGCGCGGACGTCCTGCCGGGGCTTCACGATGACATCCCGCCCGGTCTTCGCCTCGGACTGGTCCCGACGAGCTGGTTTGGCCGGCTAGGGCCGCCACGCTCCAGTCAGGAGCGGCCTTCCAGGCGCTTGCGAGCTTCCTCGCGGGCACGTTGAATCTTGTCCTGATGCTTGCCTTTGGTCACCTTGCCGGCAAGGACGGCAGCCCCATCAACCACCCTGCCGCCAACCTGCCTGACCTTGGGGCTTTGCAGCGCGCTTCTTACTTTCGGGTTCCTGGCTGCTTCCCTGACGATCTTACTGAACCTATCCAGACCTGCCATGAGTCTCACTCCTCCACTTACCGGTCATGCCATCCCAATCGGGGACAACGTGCGTACCCACAGGTTACCGCCTGCAGCAACCGGATCATCCCCATCCTTAATGGGAAGGCTCCATCTAGTGGTACCCCTCCGATTTCTCTGCCGCAGGGGCTCAGGTTCCGCAGAAGGTACGGTAGGCGCCGAAGCTTTCCGGGGCGGAGGCGGCGTAACGCTCAAGGTCAGGGCGCTCCTCGTAAGGGTCAGTCACCGCGTCCAGGAGCCGCCTGAGCGGATCCAGGTTGCCCCCGGTAGCGGAAGCGAGGGCTTCCTCGACGAGGTGGTTGCGGGGGATGTAGACGGGGTTGACCCGGTCCATCACGTCGGCGTCCGGACCCAAGGCACGCCAGCGCTCCGCCCAGGCGTCAAACGCTGCCGGGTCGAGGAACAGGCTCCGTGCGGGTTCAGCGTGGCCGCGGGCGGCCGTGCCAAGGTTTCGGAAGAACGAGGTGTAGTCAACCTTCCCCGCCTGCAGGAGGATGAGCAGTTCGTCCACAAGCGCCGAAACCTCGTCGTCGTGATTGTCGGGCAGTCCGAGCTTGGCCGTCATGCCGGTCGACCAGGCGGCGCTGTACTGCCGGCGGAACGCACCGAGGGACTCCACGGCGAGCGCGACCGCCTGCTCCTGGTCGTCGTGGAAGAGGGGAAGGAGTGCCTCTGCGAGCCGGGTGAGGTTCCACTCGGCGACCACCGGCTGGTTGCGGTAGGCGTAGCGCCCGCCCTCGTCGATTGAACTGTAGACCGCGGCCGGGTCGAAGGCCTCCATGAATGCGCACGGCCCGTAGTCGATGGTCTCGCCCGAGATTGTCATGTTGTCGGTGTTCATGACGCCGTGGACGAAACCCACGAGCATCCACTGGGCCACCAGCGACGCTTGGGCGGCTATCACCGCTTGGAACAATGCGAGATAGGGGTGCTCGGCCTCCGCGGCACCAGCGTGGTGACGGCTGATCGCATGATCGGCCAAGCGGCGCAGGAGGTCAATGTCGCCTGTGGCCCGGGCGTACTGGAAGCTGCCCACCCGCAGATGGCTGCTCGCGACCCGTGTGAGCACGGCTCCTGGCAACAGGGTCTCGCGAAGCACCGTGCTCCCCGTCCCCACCACGGCGAGGGATCGTGTCGTGGGGATACCCAAGGCGTGCATCGCCTCACTCACGACGTACTCCCGCAGCATCGGACCGACGACGGCAAGGCCATCGCCACCGCGGGCAAACGGTGTCCGCCCGGAGCCCTTGAGGTGGACGTCGCGAAGCTGGCCATCCGCGCCGGCGATCTCACCGAGCAGGAGTGCGCGCCCGTCGCCGAGACGAGGGGCGAACCAGCCGAACTGGTGACCGGCATAAGCCTGCGCCACCGGAGTGGCACCACTGGGGACCCGGTTACCGATCAGCAGAAGCAACCCCTCGGAACTCCGCAGGAAGGCAGGATCCAGGCCTAGCTCGGTGGCCAACGGCTCGTTGAGGAGGAGCAGTCGCGGGTCAGGGGCCTCCTCCGCCCGCCAAGGAAGGGCCATCTCCGCAAACTCTCGGGCGAAGTGACCTGCAAAGGTGACGATGGACTGGTCTGCGGCACTCATCCATCCAGAATACCTGCGCCCACGTTACCGGTGTCACTCCCCCTGTGGCTGGAGAACGGAATCATGTACGCCAGTCGGCGGCGGCTGACACCGCGTGCACCTCGGCCAGCCGGACGTGATGACAGGCAGCGGACACGAGGTTACGGTCGAAGGGAAGATGTAGACAGGAACGCCGCGCACGGGCGGCGTCGGGACGGGCAGGGGAAAACATGCGAATCGTCATCACCGGAGCCACAGGCAACGCCGGCACTGCTCTCCTGAGGCGGCTGGCCACGGCGAACGCCGAAGGCGAGGACCTGCAGATCGTGGGGATTTCCCGGCGCCATCCGGAATCCCTGGTCCCGCCTTACTTGGGCGTGGAGTGGCACAGCGCCGACGTCGGCGTGTCTGAAGACATTCCGCGTCTCGAAGCCATCATGCAAGGAGCCGACGCCGTGGTCCACCTTGCCTGGCAGATCCAGCCAAACCACCGGCTGGACGAGCTTTCCAGAACCAATGTGAACGGCACAGCGAATATGTTGGCTGCCACGAAAAAAGCCGGGGTCCGGCACTTTGTCTGCGCCTCATCCGTCGGCGCCTACTCAAGGGCGGACAAGGACCGGCGGGTGGCCGAAGACTGGCCGACCGACGGCATTCCGGGATCCCACTACAGTCAGCACAAGGCCCGGCAGGAAGCCCTGTTGAATGAATTCGAAGACGCGAACCCGGAAATCACAGTCGCCAGGCTTCGCCCCGGCCTGATCTTCCAAAAGGACGCCGGCAGCGAAATCGGAAAGTATTTTCTGGGCCGGCTGATACCCCGGGCTCTTCCGCCCAAACCCCGCATACCGCTCCTGCCCGTCCCGCAGGAGTTCGTTTTCCAGGCAGTGCATGCCGATGACATAGCCGACGCCTACTGGCGCGTCCTGCAACGAAGGGCCTCCGGGGCATTCAACGTGGCAGCCGAACCTGTTATCGACCCGAACGCACTGGGCTGGCTACTGGGGGCACGGCGCGTAATGCCGCTTCCCCTCCCACTGCTGCGGGCCGTCGTCGATCTCACCTGGCGGGCTCGCTTGCAGCCGACGGATGCTGGCTGGGTGGATATGGCCGCCGGAGCTCCCATCATGGACACGACCCGGGCACGGGAAGAACTCGGCTGGTCCCCCGGTCCTTCATCGCTCCAAACCATAGCCGACGTCCTCGACGGCCTGGGAAGAGGCTCCGGCGTTGCCGGCTCCGCTCCCCTGCGGGCGCGGTAGCCACTCCGCCGCTGCTCGGTACGCTCCCAGAGCACCGGGCGCAGCTGCAGTCTCTATCCAGCCGGATCGGGGACGTCACGCCGGACGCCTCCCTTCGGGCAGAATTATCAGTAGGCTTACTAAGAAACCCAAGGGCTTTACGGCTTGCCGCCTACCGCCTGCTGACGAATAGGAGCCCCATGTCAAGAGTAGATTTACCGCAAACTTCCCCTGATTCCCGCACTGCCCGAGACGCCTGGACTGACAGCCTGGGCTGGGCCGGCATGCGCTCCGCGCAGGTGCTATTGATCCTGATCCTCGTCGTCGTGGCGATCTACGGACTGCTACAGGTCCGCCTTTTGGTGATTTCGCTTCTGATCGCCCTTATCCTTGCCGCCGCGATCGGCCCGTTCGTAAACATGCTCCGGCGACGCGGCTGGCCGGGAGGCGCGGCGACTGCCGTCGCGTTTGTGGCTCTCCTGCTGCTGCTGACAGCCGTAATCAGTGTGATCATCCTGTCCGTGCGTAATCAGTGGGACGAGCTGTTCACCCGGGCCGCGGCCGGACTCGACCAATTCGAAAGCTTCCTTCTGACCGGCCCCATCCCCGTGGACCCTGAACAGCTTGCACAGGCGCGCGCCGGCATCGTCGATTTCGCCACGAGCAGCCAGGTCCGCTCCGGAGCCGTTTCCGGTCTCTCGCTGGTTACCGAGTTCCTCGCCGGGGCCAGCCTCGTAATAGTCATACTGTTCTTTTTCCTCAAGGACGGCGCCAAGATCTGGAACTTCTTCCTCCGCCCCTTCAGCGGACCAAAGGCAGCCAAGCTCCGCCGGGTGGGCCACCGCACCATGGAGGTACTCGGCGGCTACGTCCGCGGAACTGCAATCGTTGCGCTTGTTGATACTCTCGCCATCGGCGCGGCGCTGCTGATCCTGCAGGTTCCCTTGGCCATCCCGCTGGCCATCATCGTGTTCATCGGCGCCTTCGTTCCGCTTGTGGGAGCCACGGTGGCCGGAATCCTTGCCGCGCTCGTGGCGCTCGTAGCCAACGGCCCCGTGGTTGCCCTCATCGTCGTAGCCGTGGTCATCGTCGTGAACCAGCTGGAAGGTGACCTGCTGCAGCCGATCGTCATGGGCAAATCCCTCCAACTCCATGCCTTGGTCATCCTGCTGGCGCTGACCGCCGGAACCATCCTTGCGGGAATCATCGGCGCTGTCCTGTCCGTCCCCATCACTGCGGTTTCCTGGGCGATTATCCAAGTCTGGACAGCGGAAGATCCGGATCTTAGGCCCATGAATCCGGACCTTCCGCCGGCCGACAGCCAGCCAGTCTAGGATTTCAGGGAGAACTCACGAGATCGCCACGCTCCGTAGCGAGTTCCCGAGCGGTTCCGCCCAGGGCACCAAGTCATACCCGTACAACCAAAGAAAATAAGGAGCATCAACTGTGATTGGATTCATCATCGCCGGACTAATCATCGGGGCCCTCGCCCGCCTCGTTAAGCCCGGCAAACAAAACCTTGGACTTGTCGCCACTTTGCTCCTTGGGCTTGCCGGCTCCGTCATTGGAGGCGTCGTCGCAAGCCTCCTCGGCACCGGGGACATCTTCGAGCTCAACTTCCTTGGCTTCATCGTGGCCGTCATCGCGGCTGTTCTGCTCATCGGAGTCGCGGAAAGCCTGGCCGGGCGCCGGAACATCAGGCGCTGACCAGGCAGGAACGGGTCAGCCCAGAAACCCTACAGCCCGGCGAAGGCCATCAGCTCATCCTGCTCCTTCGGCGTCCACGGCGTCGAAGCGGCCCAGAAGATCTCCTGTTGCCCCGGACATCACATACCGGCCGCGCCTGCGGATCATGCTGCCCTGTGACTGGGGAATAGCCGCGGCATCCTGTACGTTGCATCAGCGTCAGTCAGCACACAAGAAAAGAGAAACAAGCCAAGTGGCAACCGATTACGACGAAGTCCGCTCCGACGTCAAGGAATCCCAGGAGAACTCCCTGGAGGCCCTGCAATCAGCGAACGCACCCGACGCCCGCAGCGTCGTCCTGGAACTGGACGAAGCCGACGGCCTGGACGGCGCCGGCGTCCCGGGCGGTGAATTCATCGCCGAGGAACTGATCGTGCAGGTCATCCCCCAGGCCGAGGACGAGTTCACCTGCTACTCCTGCTTCCTGGTCCGGCACCGCTCCCAGATCGCCCGGCAAAAGGGCGCCCACGCGTACTGCACCGACTGCGAAGACTGAACCGACTAGGCCCGGGGGCGTCTCAATTTCCGTCCAGCGGGGCTGCCGGCCAACGTGCGGACACGGGAAAGCCCCTCGGACGAGGGGCTTTCAGCGGATAGGTCAGTCGTTAAGTCATGTTGGTCAGCAGTGACGTGCTCCCCCTCCCCGGACGCCTGCGGCGCCCACTCCGGACTGTGTACGGCAAGACATTAATATGCGGATCAGCGGCCTGTCCAGCGACACGCCACAAAACTCTGCGCCGGCCGGAACAGGTGCAAGCCGCGGCCGTGGGCAGCTGTTGGAGTGCACCGGTAGCCATGGAATCCTTGGCGCCAGTACCGGGAACTGTTGCCGGCTCTGGAATTCGACGATCGGGCATGCGAGCCTAGTCCCATGGACAGAGCAGACCTGGAAGAGGCAGTGCGCCTGGCTGCAGACACGGAGCGCATGGCCGCGGCAGACTACCGCCGGGAAATCGCCGGCCTCGACGCCACCGGGGTGGACCACCTTACACCCAGGGGCAGGGTCTGGGTCGTCGCGTATGACGACCTCAAGGCCGCCCGGGACGCATATGAATATGACGCCGGCCCGGCCGAATAACCCAAAGGGCTCGTGGGGATTCCCACCGCCAGCTGGTGGGAATCAGGTGAGGACAACAAGCGGCACAACGCTGGTTTGGAGGACTTCACCAGTTCCGGTGACTTCAGCCCCAGCACCCGGTGCATGCTCTTAAGAAAAACTCCAAGTTTAGGGTTGCTGCTCCTGCGAGCAGGACCTCAGTCGACTTCCCGTAAAGCTGCGCCCGGGCGCCTCGGGCAATTGCGCTGCCTGCGGGAGTGAAGAATAGAGCCATGGCACGAGGCAATCTACGCATTTTTCTGGGGGCCGCGCCCGGGTCGGGCAAGACGTTCGCCATGTTGGAGGAGGGACGCAGGCTCCGGCTCGAGGGGGCGGATGCGGTCGTGGGGGCGGTGTCAGTCCGGGGCAGGTCCGAAACGGCGGCGTTGCTGCAGGCCTTGGAACGGTGTCCTGCCCCGTCGGCGGGCTCAGGGGAGGACATGGACCTGGACCTTGCGGCCGTACTGAAACGTTCACCGAAGGTCGTTCTCGTCGACGACTACGCCCGCGCCGGTGGGTCCGGCGTCGGGAACAGCGCACGCTGGCAGGACGTGGCCATTCTGCTGGATGCCGGCATTGACGTGATCTCCACGCTGGACATCCGAAATCTGGAATCCCTCTCCGACGTCGTCCAAAGCATCACCGGCGTTAGGGAAGTAGAGACGGTCCCCGATGTCGCGGTGCGGGGCGCCGACCAGATTGAATTGATTGATGCTTCCCCTGAACTGTTGCGCCAGCGTCTGGGCGAGGGGAAGGTCTTTGCCCGGCAGGAGGATGCGGACGCCGCCCTGGCTGGTGATTTCCGGACCGGGACCCTCGCGGCACTTCGGGAGCTGGCCCTGCTGTGGCTGGCCGAGAGAATTGATGCCGGGCTGTCCGACTACCGCTCGCTGAAGAACATCCGGGACAGCTGGCCGACCCGTGAACGGATCGTTGTCGGTTTGAGCGGGCTGCCTGAGGGCCAGGCGCTCATACGCCGCGCGGCGAGGATGCTTTCGGGTGCTGCTGGCGGGGAGCTCCACGCGGTCCATGTCCGCACCAGCGCCCAGGGGAGCGGACTGGCTGCCGGCAAGGAGCTCGAGTTGCAGCGAAAGCTCGCAGTGGAGGCCGGAGGTGTGTTCCATGCACTGGGCGGAGAGGACACCGCCGCATCCCTGCTGGGATTTGCCCGCAACATCAATGCCAGCCAGATCGTCCTGGGAACTTCCCGGCACCGGATGCTGGCACGCTTCGGCCGCGGAACAGTGGCCGGGGTCTTGCGGAATGCCGCCGACGTCGATGTACACCTGGTCGCGCAGGCAACTTCCCCGGCGCCTGCAGGAACCGGCCGGGCGCCATCCCGGCTGGGCCGCAGCAGGGCGGTAGCAGGCTTCGCACTGGCGGCCGGCCTGCCTCTGGTGCTGCAGCTCGCTTTGCGTCTGCTCCCCCACCAGCAGCTCTCCACCGACATGCTCGTACAACTGACCGGCATCGTCGCAGTCGCCCTGGTCGGGGGCCTCTGGCCTGCCGTGATGGCAGCCGTACTAGCAGGACTGACCGTGAACTACTTCAGCGTCCGGCCTATCGGTTCCCTTTCGGTGATCGATCCGGAAAACGTACTGGCGCTTCTGATATTCCTCCTCGTCGCCGTTTCGGTGTCCCTGGTGGTGGACAGATCAGCCAGACGCAGCAAGGAAGCACGGCGGGCTGGTGCTGAAGCCTCAATCCTGGGGGAACTGAGCCGCCGCGCGGTGGCCGAAGGCAACAGCATCCCGGCATTTTTGGACCAGGTTCGTGAACATTTCCAGGCAGCCGGTGCCGGCCTGTGGCTCCGGCGTCAAACGGGCCCCCGAACCACCTGGGATCTTCACGAGTATTCGGGTGACGCCCGCCCGGAGGATCTGTCCGACGCCGCCAGCGTCGAGCAACTGGACGATGGCAGGATCCTGTCCCTGACCGGCCGGGAGCTCTCACAGGACGAACGACGCCTGTTGACGGCGTTCGGGTCCCACCTGCTCGCCATGCTTCAGCGCGAGGAGCTGACCGCCAGCCAACGTGAAAACCTGCGCCTGGAGGAAGGCAACAAGATGCGTACGTCCATTCTGCGCGCCGTGTCCCATGACCTGCGGACGCCCCTGGCCGGCATCAAGCTGGCTTCCAGCAGCCTCCGGGATAAGAGCGTTGCGTTCACCGCCGGGGAACAGGAAGAACTTCTCGCCACAGTAGAGTCCGAGGCCGACCGGCTGGACCGGCTGGTCAGCAATCTCCTGGACATGTCCAGAATCACCGCAGACTCCGTCACGCCCCTCATCGCACCGGTTCACTGGGCGGATGTGGTCGCCGAAGCGCTCCGCGGAACAGCCTCAGAACGGGTTCGAGTGCTCCTGCCGGACAACATGCCCCCGGTCGACGCTGACCCCGGCATGCTTGAGCGGGTGATCGCCAACCTCGTGGAAAACGCCCTTAAGTACGCGCCGGACTCCGACGTCGTCATCGCCGGAGCGGTGGGCGGTTCCGGCAATGCGAGAATTGGTAATTTCCCGGCCAGTGAACTCAGCGTGGTCGATCATGGCCTCGGCATTCCCCCGGAGGAGGTTTTAGCGATGTTCCGTCCTTTCCAGCGGGCCGATGACACTACGCGCGGGACCGGCATCGGATTAGGGCTGGCCGTGGCCAGTGGCTTCACCGAAGCCATGGGAGGGGTGCTGCTGGCTGAACCGACCCCCGGCGGTGGCCTGACCATGGTCGTCCGACTGCCGCTCTCCACCGGCGCAGCGCCCATGACCAGCGCGAGAGGACACCATGCCGGCAGTGCTGATAGTCGATGACGAAGTCCAGATCCTCCGTGCCCTGCAGATCAATCTGAATGCGCGGGGATACTCCACCGTCACGGCGTTTACAGGTCAGGATGCCCTGGACCAAGCGGCCCGCCATTCCGTAGACGTAGTCATCCTGGATTTGGGGCTGCCGGATGTGGACGGCATCGAGGTGATCCGACGGCTGCGCCGTTGGAGCGGGGTTCCCGTCATCGTCCTCTCGGCCCGCCACGGTTCGGACGACAAGATCCAGGCGTTGGATGCGGGTGCTGACGATTATGTCACCAAGCCATTCGGAATGGATGAGCTCCTGGCGAGGCTCCGTGCAGCGTTGCGCCGCGGAACCCCGGGCGATGTTCCGGTCGTTGAAACGGATGACTTTGTCGTGGATCTGGCGGCCCGGCGCGTGACTCAGCGAGGTCTTCCCGTACGGCTCACCCCAACTGAATGGAACATTCTGGAACTGCTGGCACGGAACAGCGGAGCACTGGTCACCCATGAAGAGCTACTCACCCATGTCTGGGGCCCGGCGTATTCCGGCGAAACGGCCTACCTGCGCGTCTATCTCGCCCAGCTGAGGAGGAAACTCGAGCCGGATCCGGCCAACCCCCGTCATTTCCTGACTGAGACCGGATTGGGCTACCGCTTCCAGGAATGACCTCCTGGCAGCAAATCCCCGGCACCTGGCTGGTGACCGGGGGAGGCATTAAGAAAGCATTAAGATCCCCCGGATTTCCCGATGGGTGGGTCCGGGCCGGTGCTACGCTCCGTTGGTTATCAGCACTCTTCATGCCCGCAACTGGCTGATCTCTGCTCTCCCTGCAGTACAGAAAGACACTTCATTGACGGACTACGCCCAGTTCTCTATCCCCGCGACAGTTCCCAAGCCCGCACGGGAAACTAAACCCGGCTCCTCCCTGGGGAGGTGGCTGATGGAGCACCGGGTCCACCAGCCTGTCGGGCCCGAGGCATCCGAGGGACACGCCCCGCAGCAGAGCTGGTGGAAGGTCATGTGCCTGACGGGAGTGGACTACTTCTCCACCCTGTCCTATCTACCCGGAATCGCCGTTCTCGCGGCCGGGGCCCTGTCCCCGCTGGCCACCCTGCTCATCGTGGCCCTCACGCTCTTCGGTGTGCTGCCAATGTACCGGTGGATAGCGCGTGAAAGCCCGCACGGGCAGGGATCAGTCGCCATGCTGGAAAAACTCTTGCCTTTCTGGCGGGGAAAGATATTCGTTCTGATCCTGCTCGGATTCGTGGCCACCTCCTGGATCATCACCATCACGCTGTCTTCCGCAGACGCCACCGTCCACATGCTGGAGAACCCCTACCTTCCGACCTTCCTCGAAGGCCAGGCAGTCCCCATCACGGTGGTGCTCCTCCTCATCCTGGGCGCAGTCTTCCTGCTCGGCTTCTCAGAAGCCGTCGCCGTGGCCATTCCCTTGGTGGTCGTCTTCCTGCTGCTGAACGCCATCATCATCGGAACAGGAATTTACGACGCGGTCACACAGCCGGGCGCCTTGTCTGCCTGGATCGCTGCCCTCACCTCGTTGGGCGGATTCGGCAACCTCGCCGGACCTGCCCTGATGGCGTTCCCGCTGCTGGTACTCGGGCTCTCGGGCTTCGAAACCGGCGTCAGCATGATGCCACTGGTTGCAGCGGAGGGCAAGACGCCCGAGGAACGGCTGGCAGACCGGATTCGGAACACCCGCAAACTTTTGACCACTGCCGCTCTGATCATGAGCGTCTACCTGCTCGGCAGCAGCTTTGTCACCACGGTTCTGATTCCGGCCGAGGCGTTCCAGCCAGGCGGTGAAGCCAACGGCCGGGCCCTCGCCTACCTGGCCCATGAACGGCTGGGCAACGGCTTCGGGTCCGTCTATGACGTCAGCAGCATCCTCATCCTCTGGTTCGCGGGTGCTTCGGCAATGGCGGGTCTGATCAACATCGTTCCGCGGTATCTGCCGGCCTACGGCATGGCCCCTGAATGGACGCGGGCGGTGCGGCCGGTGGTCCTGGTCTACACGGCCATCAGTATCCTGATCACCATCGGGTTCGAAGCTGACGTCAATGCCCAGGCCGGCGCCTATGCCACCGGCATCCTGGCCATGATGGTCTCAGGGGCCGTCGCCGTCAGCATCTCTGCGGCGCGCAGCAAAAGGCGCGGGACCGCCGTCGGCTTCTCTGTCCTGACCGCCATCCTTCTCTACGCCCTGGTGGAGAACGTGATCGAAAAACCCGACGGCCTTGCCATCTCCGGGCTTTTCATTTTGGGAATTGTCGTGGTTTCGCTCGTCTCCCGGGTGAGCCGGACCACCGAACTGCGCGTAGACCGCATCGAATTCGATGACACGGCACGCCGCTTCATCACCGACTCCCTGGACTATGACGGCCGGCTGAACATCATCGCCAACCGGCCGCAAGCCCGGGATGCGGCGGAATACGCCGACAAAGAAGCCGCGCAGAGGGAAAACAATCCGGTGCCTGGAACCGCCGACGTGATGTTTTTGGAAATCGACGTCACCGACCCGTCGGACTTCAGCGAGGTCCTTCAAGTCCGCGGGACGGAAGTGGACGGCCACCGCGTGCTCCGCGCGAAAAGTCCCGCGGCGCCGAATGCCATCGCAGCCATCCTCCTGGCCCTGCGGAACGCCACGGGGGTCCGGCCCCATGCCTACTTCGAATGGTCCGAAGGCAATCCCCTGGCCCATCTCATGCGCTACCTGCTGCTCGGCCGAGGAGACACCGCACCGGTGGTCCGCGAGATCATCCGGGAGAACGAATCGGACCCGGACAACAGGCCGGGCATCCATGTCGGCTGAGCAGCGAAAGGAGTCCGTTGACCTCACGGACCGGCGGCCCCGGCCCTAGCCCCGTCAGGGTCCGCGACCTTGCCGTGAAGGGCTATTCGGGGAACGGCAGGAACACCAAGGCCCGGAAAGAGAGTGCCGTCCGGCGGGCCTTGTCCCATCCTGTCCGCTCCGTCCCGCTGGCCTTCCTGGCCGTCATCCTCATAGGGGCCGGGCTGCTGCTGCTTCCGATATCCCGCACCGGCACCGGTTCCGAAGTCCTGATGGCTGCCCTCTTCACGTCCGTTTCGGCCGTGTGTGTTACCGGCCTGATTACCGTCGATACGGCCACGTTCTGGACGCCCTTCGGGCAGGGTGTGATCCTCGGTCTCATCCAGGCTGGCGGGTTGGGAATCATGACTCTCGCGACCCTCCTGGCGCTGCTCGTGCGCAGGAGCATCGGACTCCGAGGCCAGCTCGTAGCCCAGTCGGAGACGCACACCCTTAACCTCGGCGATGTAAAGGCTGTGCTGTTCCGGGTCGCGAAAATAATGGCCGCCTTTGAAGGCGCCGCCGCCGCGGTCCTGTCACTCCGGTTCTGGATCGCCTACGACCAGAATCCGGCCACAGCGCTCTGGCATGGAGCGTTCCATGCTGTTTCAGCCTTCAACAACGCCGGCTTTTCCCTCTATAGCGACAACCTGATCGGCTTTGCCGAAGATCCTTGGATCATCATCCCGATCTGCGCTGCCATCGTCGCCGGAGGACTGGGATTCCCGGTAATCATTCAACTTTCCAGGGGAAACATCAGGGTGCGGGATTGGAGCGTGCACCTGCGCCTGACTGTCTATGGCACCATGGTGCTCCTGGCAGCAGGCATCACGCTCTTCGCCGCGTTCGAATGGAACCGGAATGAGACCCTGGGGCCGCTGTCATTGACCGGCAAGCTCCTGGGGTCCCTCGCCGGCGGAGTCTTTCCCCGCACTGCCGGATTCAACAGCATCGATTACGGGGCTGCAGCGCCCGAGACGCTCATGGTCACCAATATCCTGATGTTCATCGGCGGCGGCAGCGCAGGCACTGCCGGCGGCATAAAGATCACGACCTTCCTGGTATTGGCCTTTGCCATCGGGAACGAGGTCCGCGGCCGCGACCAGGTCACCATCGCGCACCGCTCCATCAGCTCTTCATCCCAACGCCAGGCGCTGTCCGTGGCCCTCCTCGGGGTTGCCGCCGTGGTGGGCGGCACGCTACTGCTGCTCATGTTCACCGACTACACCCTCGAAAAAGTCCTGTTCGAGTCCATTTCTGCCTTCGCCACCGTGGGCATGAGCACCGGCATCACCTACAACCTGCCACCAGCTGCAGAATGGGTTCTGATGGCCCTCATGTTCATGGGGCGCATCGGGACCGTGACCGTGGCCTCCGCACTGGCGTTGTCTTCCCACCCCCGCTTCTATCGGCTTCCCGAAGAAAGGCCAATTATCGGGTAGCGCGACCCGTATCGTCGACAGCGGGATGATACTAAGCGTCACGGTAATCGGCCGCCGGAGTGTCTGGCGGGGCCGGGCCCAGGCCCGGTTCAGGCAGCTTGCTGCCGGCCGTCCTCGCGCCGGCCTTCGGGTCGCTCGCTAAAGTTAGGAATTGCGGCCCTGGGCGGGCGCGGATTTTCCTCCTCTGAAAGGTACTTGAGCGTTGAGCAGCCATCCAGTTCTGGCCCGTAGGCTGACCACTTTCGATGCGGTCATCATCGGCCTCGGCTCGATGATCGGCGCCGGAGTCTTCGCCGCATTTACGCCCGCGGCCCAGGCGGCCGGATCCGGACTGCTGATCGGCCTCCTGGTCGCCGCGGTGGTCGCTTACTGCAACGCCACCGCATCGGCGCAGCTCGCCGCCCAGTACCCGACCTCGGGGGGCACCTACGTCTACGGTCGGGAACTGCTGGGCCCCTGGGCCGGCTTCCTGGCCGGGTGGGGATTCCTCATCGGCAAGACTGCCAGCAGCGCCGCCATGGCCCTGACCTTTGCCGCCTATGCCGCGCCTGCAGGCTGGGAGCGGCCGGTCGCTGTCACCGCGGTTCTGCTGCTGGCCGCGGTGAACTATCGGGGTGTGACACGTACCGCGGCCCTGGCCCGGATCATCGTCGTCGCCGTCCTGGTGGCGTTGTCCATCGTCGTGGCCGCCTGCTGGGGCTCCGGCGCGGCGGACCCCGTGCGCCTGTTCGACGGCGGCCTCCTCTCGCACGGCTGGTACGGGGTCCTGCAGTCCGCAGGTCTGCTCTTCTTCGCCTTCGCCGGGTACGCCCGTATCGCCACCATGGGCGAGGAAGTTCTCAATCCGCGTAAGACGATCCCCCGCGCCATCGTGACCGCGCTGGGCATCGCCGTCGTACTCTACGTCGTCATCGCCGTCAGCATTCTCTCGGTCCTGGGCGCCGAGGGCGTTGCCGCGACGCCCGCCCCGCTTGCAGCGGCCGTGGGCGCCGGTTCCTGGGACTGGGCTGCACCGATCGTCAGGGCCGGCGCCGCGCTGGCCGCGCTCGGGGCACTGCTGGCGCTGATCGCGGGCCTCGGCCGGACGAGCCTGGCCATGGCGCGGGAAGCGGACCTGCCGCGCTGGCTGGCCGCCGTCCACCCGCGCTTCAAGGTCCCCCACCGGGCTGAACTGGTCTTGGCCGGCGTCATCTGCCTGATCATCAGCGTCGCTGACCTCCGGGGAGCCATCGGGTTTTCCTCCTTCGGCGTCCTGATCTACTACCTTGTGGCCAACCTGGCCGCCCATACCCAGACCGGCGAAAACCGCCGCTATCCCAAAGTTCTGCAGCTGCTCGGCGCTGTTGCCTGCCTTGTGTTGGTGGCGACTCTGCCGGTGGCATCCGTGATCGCGGGACTTCTCATGTTCGCAGCCGGCCTCCTGTACCGCGTCCTGCGGCTACGTTTTGGGACCAATCCGAAGCTCTAGGCACCTGGCCATGAAAGACCTGGTTCGCCCGACCGGAAGGATTCCGTGGAAAGCAGCCAATAACCAGCCCTGCGGATTACCTGGCCACCGGAGAGGCAAGCCACGGCTGACGGGGCCGCCTCTCTGCGACGATGGGTCTGTGACTATCGCAAAAACCGTCCTCCTGTTCGTCCTGGCCGCGGGGGCCGAAATCGGTGGTGCCTGGCTCGTCTGGCAGGCCGTCCGGGAGGGCAAGGACTGGTGGTGGGCCGGACTGGGGGTCCTGGCTCTGGGCCTTTACGGGTTTGTCGCGACCCTGCAGCCGGACGCCCACTTCGGCCGGATCCTCGCCGCCTATGGAGGCGTGTTCGTGGCCGGGTCCCTGGCTTGGGGCATGATCTTTGACGGCTTCCGGCCGGACCGCTGGGACGTCACCGGCTCCGTGATTTGCCTGCTCGGGGTGGCAGTCATCATGTTCGCGCCCCGCAACGCCGGCTGACAATCGCCACACGATGGCGTGAATACATGGACGGCTGTACTCTGGGTTTATGGAAACCCTCGCCCATGCCCCGGTGCTGGCACGGTTTGGCTACGCCGTCTCCGATCCGACCCGGGCCCGGATCCTGCTGGCACTGGCCGACGCGCCGGCCTATCCCTCGGATCTGGCCGATACCCTCGCCGTGTCGCGCCAAAGCATCTCCAACCACCTGACCTGTCTGCGGGGCTGCGGGCTGGTTCTTGCGGTCCCCGACGGCCGGCGGACCCGGTATGAGCTCGCCGATGCCCGGCTGGGCCACGCCATCAGGGACCTGATCGGCGTCGTGCTGGCCGTGGACCCGGCCTGTTGCGCGCCCGACGGGACGTGCCCGGCATGACGGCTCTCCGGCTGGGCCCCGATCCCGTCCGCCGTGCGCTCCTGAGCCGCCGGATCCGGCTGTTCGCCGCCGCCGCGATCATCTACAACATCATCGAGGCCACTGTTGCACTCTGGGCCGGCAATGTTGCGGACTCGTCCGCCCTGATCGGCTTCGGCCTGGACTCCGTCATTGAGGTCGCATCCGCCCTCGCCCTGTCCTGGCAGTTTTCCGCCACGGATCCGGAACGCCGTGAACACCTGACCCTGCGGATCATCGCCCTCTCCTTCTTCGCCCTCGCCGCGTTCGTCACCGTGGATTCCATCCGCTCCCTGACCGGCGGCGGCGAGGCCCAGCACTCCACTCCCGGTATCGTGATCGCAGCCCTGAGCCTGGCGACCATGCCCGTCCTGTCTTGGCTCCAGCGCCGCGCCGGCCGCGAACTGGGATCAAGGACCGCGGTGGCCGACTCCAAACAGACCCTGCTGTGCACCTACCTCTCCGCCGTCCTCCTGGTCGGGCTGGTGCTGAACAGCACACTGGGATGGTGGTGGGCCGACGCCGGCGCGGCGCTGGTCATCGCCGCGGTCGCCGTCCGTGAAGGCATCGACGCCTGGCGCGGAGACGTCTGCTGCACCGTCCCGTACGCGGTATCCGTGAAGGACGCCGCTCCGCCGTCGGCGGCCCCTGCCACCGGGTGCTGCGAGGGCTGCGGAACGGCGCCCGTGCCGCAGCCTCTCGCCCTCGGTCTGAGCCGCGGTAACGACGATGCCGTGGAACGCCGTCTCGGAGCGGCCACTCCGCCAACGCTTGCTGCTCCGGCGTTGAACAGCAGGGGGCGTACCCGGGCAACGGAGCCGATGCGTCTGTCGCGACGATGACCGCCAGATAATAGGCGGCCGTGAACGCCATCCAGCGAGCGCAGGCGGCGGCCGTTCCCCAGGACAGGGCTCGGCATGAGGGGGCCCCATTCATCAGCGTGGAAAGGGTTGCTAAATATACCCCCGGGGGTATCTTTATCGTGTTGTCAGTGAAGTGGTATGTCCAGGCCGGTGCTACCGCACCGCCGTCACAGCCGTTCAACCCCAGCACCCACCGCACCTTCTTCAAGGAATGGAACTGACATGGGGAACAGAATCCCGGAAAAAATCACCTATACCTCATCAGCGTCCGGGCGTTCGCGCCTGGTTGTTTCCGGATCTGCCGCTGATGCGGCGGTCCGTGGGGCTGTCACCTCCGCCGGATACAGCCTGATCCCCAGCTAGTTCGGCCCCGTCCTCTCAAGGAGAAGACATGGAAGACCGTACCCGGCACCAGGACCACCACGCCGGCCCGGCACACGAAGCTGACCGCGGCTCACACACGGCAATGTACCGGGGCTCCGCCGTTGCAGCCACAACGGACCATCATGATCACGCCACACAAAATGACCACGTGGTGCAGGGCTCCGGCCAGCACGCCGGGCACGGCACGGCGAGGTTCAAGAACAGGTTCTGGCTGGCCCTGGCCCTGTCGGTGCCGGTGGTCTACTTCAGCCCGATGTTCGGGCACCTTCTCGGCTCCATGCCGCCGGTGTTTCCCGGTTCGACCTGGATCCCGCCGGTCCTGGGCACGGTGATCTTCCTTTACGGGGGCCAGCCGTTCCTCAAGGGCGGGCTGAACGAGCTCAGATCCCGGCAACCGGGCATGATGCTGCTGATCGGCATGGCCATCAGCGTCGCCTTTGTTGCCTCGTGGGCCACTAGCCTGGGCATCGGCGGCTTGGACCTGGACTTCTGGGGAACTGGCCCTGCTGGTCGCGATCATGCTGCTGGGCCACTGGATTGAAATGCGCGCCCTCGACTCCGCGCAGGGCGGCCTGGACGCCCTCGTCGCGCTGCTTCCCGATGAGGCGGAACGCATCACCGAGGCAGGCACGGAAACCGTCAGCGTCTCCGAACTCCGCACCGGCGACACCGTCCTGGTCCGATCCGGGGCACGGATGCCTGCCGACGGCACCGTGGTCGACGGCCAGGCGGAGTTCGATGAATCAATGATCACCGACGAATCCGGAACCGTGTCCCGCTCCCCGGGGAACTCTGTTGTCGCCGGGACCGTGGCGACCGACAACGCCGTGAAGGTCCGGGTCACGGCCGTCGGCGGTGACACCGCCCTGGCCGGAATCCAGCGCCTAGTCGCCGAGGCGCAGGCGTCCTCCTCCCAAGCCCAGGCCCTGGCCGATCGGGCCGCGGCGTTCCTGTTCTACTTTGCCGCCGGTGCCGGTGTCATCACCTTCACCGCCTGGACGCTGCTGGTAAATGTTCCGGAGGCCGTCACCCGCGCCGTCACCGTGCTGGTCATCGCCCGCCCGCACGCCGTGGGCCTGGCCATCCCGCTGGTGATTGCCATCTCCACCGAACAAGCCGCCGGAGCCGGGGTGCTGATCAAGGGTGAACCCGAACTCAAGGACGTCACGGCCGTCGAAGGCGTAGACCGCGCCGAGCTGCTGGCCCTCGCCGCCGCCGGGGAATCCGTCAGCGAACACCCGGCCGCCCGCGCCATCGTCCGGGCGGCCCGCCAACAGGGGCTGGACGTTCCGCAGGCCAGCGGCTTGACCTCGATGACGGGGCGCGGAGTACGCGCCATAGTCAACGCCAAGGCTGTCCAAGTCGGCGGGCCGGCACTCCTGCGGGAGCTCGGGGCAGAGGAACCGGTGGCCCTGGCCAAAACCACCAGGGTCTGGAGGGCCCGGGGAGCGGCTGTGCTCCACGTTATGGAGGAGGGCCGGATCCTGGGGGCCGTGGGCCTGGAAGACGCCATCCGGCCAGAATCCCGGCAGGCCGTGACCGCCCTGCAGAACCGCGGCATCAAGGTCGCCATGATCACCGGCGACGTCCGACAGGTCGCCTAGGCGGTGGCCCAGGAACTGAGCATCGATGAGGTGTTCGCCGAAGTCCTCCCCGCGGGCAAGGACAAGAAGGTCGCCGACTTTCAGGCCCGCGGCCTGAAAGTGGCCATGGTAGGCGACGGCGTCAACGGCTCCCCGGCATTGGCCCGCGCCGACGTCGGCATCGCCATCGGCGCCGGAACTGATGTCGCCATGGAATCAGCCGACGTCGTCCTGGCGGGCAACGACCCCGCGCCGTCCTGTCCATGGCAAACCTCTCACGCGCCAGCTACCGGAAAATGTGGCAGAACCTCGTCTGGGCCACCGGTTACAACATCATCTCCGTTCCCCTGCCGCCGGCGTCCTGGCCGCCGCAGGGATCACGCTCTCCCCCGCCGCCGGGGCCGTGCTGATGTCCGTCTCCACCATCGTCGTCGCCCTCAATGCCCAGCTGCTGCGCCGGCTGAAACTGAACCCGGCCCAGGTTCGTTGAACCGGCCCGTCCCGGGCCGGTAGCCTTGAAGCCGCCCGGTCACGCTCGGAAGGAGGAAACGCCATGACCGCACCAAGCCAAAGCCATGCGATGGCGTTCCTTCCTCGAGCCGGCCTGCTCGCCGGAGTCCTGGCCGTCATCGCCGGGATCCTCGGCATGCACGTCGTGACCGGAAGCCACTCGATGCACGCCCCGGCCGCCATGACGGCGGCCACCGCCCGCACGGTCCACGCTGAATCCCCTGTTCATGGCCATTCCGGCCATCCGGTGGCCGGTATGCCTTCAACACTTCCGGTCGCCGGCTCCCTGGACATGGCCGAAAGCTCCGCGGAGCTGTGCTCCAACGGCAGCAACAGCGCGCAGACCACGACAGTGTCCTGCACCCCGTCAGCAAAAACCGGCTCCCTGGCCGCCCCGCTGCCCGGCACCGCAGTGTCCGGCAGCGTCCCCGCGGCCGGAACAGCGGGCGCGCTCCCACGTCCTTATTACTGCCTTTCCGGCAGTCCGTCACCGGCCGAGCTGTCCATCAGCCGGACGTAAAACAGGACCCGCGCCATGCCGTTTCCGGCGCGCACTCCTACGGACCCGCGCCCTTTGGGGCGCGTCCTCCGCATCCCTATGACGCCCACCCTCTCCCGGCCGCGCCACCGCGCCCCCTGATGTTCTGAAGGACCTGATTTCCATGGACAAGAAGTTACTGACCCTTTCCACCACTGCCCTCGCCGCCGCCATCGCACTGGCCGGATGCTCGGCCGGAACCGGCGCCGGATCCTCCGGCACCGGCATGCCGGGCATGGGCCACGGCAGCTCCAGCTCCGCGCCGGCCAGCAGTGCCCCGGCCGCGGGAGCCGATCACAACACCGCGGACGTCTTGTTCGCCCAGATGATGATCCCGCATCACGCCCAGGCGGTGGAGATGAGCGACATCATGCTGGCCAAGAAGGACACCCCTGCAGAGGTGACAGCCCTCGCCACGAAAATCAAGGCAGCCCAGGATCCGGAGATCGACACGATGACCGGCTGGCTCAAAAGCTGGAACGAACCCGCCCAGGCACCCGCCGGCCACGACATGTCCACCCACGGCATGGACGGCATGATGGGCGAAGAGGAGATGAAGAAGCTCGACGCCGCCCAGGGCACCGAAGCGGCC
Source organism: Arthrobacter sp. (assembly GCA_025464925.1). The sequence goes on along the minus strand of JAODMS010000023.1, from coordinate 14,601 downwards.
AGGCTCTACCTGACCCAGATGATCGCCCACCACGAAGGCGCCGTCAGAATGGCCCAAAGCCAAAACACCGGCGGCAAAAACACCGACGCCGTGAGCCTCAGCAAGGACATGGTGACCGCGCAGGAAGCGGAAATCCAGGAAATGCAGGATCTGCTGTCCAAGCTCTGACCTGCCGGGGCCTCTGCCGGGCCGGCACGCTCGTGCCGGCCCTTCCCTCCCCGCCCCGGGGAAACGTCGGGTCCCGCGGGGGGTGATTTTCGCCTTATCGGCCGGACGCTATGCGGCCCCGGGGTGGGATGGCAATTGACCCACCGCATTGTCGTGGAGCTGCAGCAGGTGAAGCTGCAGTTTCGCTTCGGCGTCCCGGCGGCGCCGGGCCTGCTCGCGCATCGCCCGGGCAGGCGCGGAGCCCAGGGCAGCGATCGATCCGGCCCCGCGTTTCACGGGCGCTCCCCCGCCGGTCGGGGACCCCATGGTTTGCTCGCTCATGCCCATATTTACACACACCCGGGAGCACGCCGGGAAGCCCTCCAGCCGCAGCGTTACAGGATCGGAATCTTCTCGGGGACCGGCTTCCCGGCGGGGAACCCCGCCCACGCTTGTATCGACCAACGGAACAACGTCAGCCGTGGGCGAGGATGGTGTTGATGAGCTCGGTGAGCTCAGCTGAGGCTTCCTGTGTAACAGCCGGGCCGGATTTCACAGCGGTGGCGGCCAGGTTGCCTTTGATGCCGGTCATCGTGAGTGACATTTGCGTTTCGCCGGTGGCGAGGCTCTGCTTGGTCAGGGCCGCAAAGGCCTCGTCCCCGGTCGTCGCAGCATCCACGGGCGTAGTCTCGGTGGTGATTTTTTGGCCCGCTGCTTCAACAGTAAAGGCCTGGCACTGCGCGGCAGCGGTGCGGGATGCGCTGAGTTGGTCAGTCAGGGTCCGTGCGTCCTTGAGGGCCATGACCGTGACGACGGTTGCCGTCTTCGCGGCCGCCGACACGGTGGTGCCGGCGGCGTAGGTGCTGTCCTCCGGGACCTGGGAGCTGCTGTCGGCGAAGACCTTGCAGGCTGTTGGGGTGAAGACTGCGCTCTTGAGCAGTTCCTTTGCTTTGATGATGCCCTGGTCGATCTGTGCTGCTGGAATCACGGTCAGGGGACGGCCCTGCGAGTCCTTCAGTGTGGAGATCAGGCCGGTCAGGTCCGCGTTGCTGTAGGTCTTGGCCGGGGCCGGGGCGGCGGCCGGAGCCGGCGTTGTAGTTGCCGCTGTCGTAGCCGTTTCAGTGCCGGTTCCGGCCCCGCAGCCGGTAAGTGTTAGGAACGCTGTCAGGAGGAGCGCGGCCGGTGTGATGCGTCGTTGCATGAGGTGTCCCCATTCGGTTGACCGGTCCGCCTTCCGGGTCTTCGGGGGCGCGTTCCGGCACCGACCAGCCGTCGTGGCCTTGTGAAGGTAACGGGCAGGTGCGGCGTGTTGCTGCACGCCGGAAAGTGGTGGGAGGGGTCGGTACTGTGGCGGCCGGTGGTGCCGGATGCCGGTGCATCGATCCCCCTCGTGCACCGCTGGCTGACGCGATGGCGCCAACGCTACAGCACCAGCTCCGTCGCACAACAGAGAGACCACTACCTGTTCTGCCATTCATCCTGGGATCCGGCACACCGGCAGAGCAAAGCTGCTTCTTGGGGGTCTGTGTAGACACCTTTCGGACACAAGCAAAAATAGGACCCGGATCAGGGCAGCCGGGCGTTATATGGCCGCCTACAGCAGGACACGCCCCTTGGCCCAGGCCTGCACGGCGACAACATCCAGCCGGGTGGTGACGGATCCGTCCCGGAAGTAGCGCGTGTACTCGGCGTCGGGGTTCTCCGCGCTCAGCGCCCATTCGCTGACGATTTGGTCATAAGCGTCCAGGATCCTCGGGTCGTCGTTTGTGGAGCCTAGCTCGTCGGCCAGTGCCTGCAGCAGATCGTTCCGGGTGTAGCTGATCACTTCGTCGGGGTGATGCGGCATCGCTGAACCTCCGGTCTTCGACACAGCAGGCGCTGTGGCTCATATCGTAGCGGCCGGACCAGCCGCTGCCGCAGGGGCCGGACTGGCCCCCTGTAGTGAAGTCGTGGCAGAAAGCCGACGAGGCTAAGAAGCGGTCTGCTCTCTGGGCATGTCGGTTCCGGCCCAGGCACGCGGTCAGCGGCCGGGTGGCGGCGGGATGTGGTCGTCGTTGCCGACGTTGTGCACGCCGGCCCCTTGACCTGCCCCGGTGTTGGTCCTCCTGGTGATTAACCAGGTGATGAACCACAGCAGGACGCCGATCGCCATCAGCCCGCCGGCGATCTGGTACTGGATGACGTTGCGGCCCACCCAGGGACCGGCGAGGAAGGCACAGAGCAGAGCCGCCATGAGCGGCAGCTGCCCGGGGGAAGTGAAGAACACCTTGCGGTTGGGTTCTCGCTTGCGACGGAGCACCAGGCAGGCCACGTTCACCACGGTGAACACGCACAGCAGTAAAAACGCCGTCGTGCCGGAGAGGTTCGCGACGACGTTGCTCTCCGGGTCGCTGGTGACGTACAGAATCAGCCCCAGCGCGAGGATGGTGGAGAAGACGATGCCGGCCCACGGCGTCCGGCGCCCCGGCAGCACCTTTCCCAGCGGCCGTGGCAGGACGTCCTGGCGCGCCATCCCGTAGATCAGGCGGCTCGCCATCAACATGTTGATCAGCGCGGTGTTGGCGACCGCGAAGACGGCCAGGAACGGGAAGATCCTGTCGATCGGGAAGTCCGGCGAGCCCTTATGCACCACTTCCAGGAGGGCAGCACCTTCGGCCTCCCTAATGTTCTCCAGCTCGGTGGGCGACAGCACGCTGACCACGGAGACGGCAACCAGCATGTAGAGGAGCACTGCGATGCCCAGACCGGTCAACATGGACCGCGGGAAGATCCGCTCGGGGTTCTGGGTCTCCTCCACCATGTTCACCGAGTCCTCAAAGCCCACCATGGCAAAGAAGGCGATGGAGGTGGCTGCGGTGACGGCCAGGAACAGACCCTTGTCCTGGTAGTCGTTGAAAACAAATATTTCTCCTGCATTCCCGGTGCCCTGGGCCATGACGTAGAAGCCGACGCCGATCACGATGCACAGTGCGGTCATCTCCACGACGGTGAGCACCACGTTGAACTTAACGCTCTCGCCCACCCCGCGCAGGTTGATCGCGGCCAGCAGGAGCATGAATCCCATGGCCACAGCGGTGATCACGCCCTGATCGGGGACATCCATCCAGCCGTTGATCTCCAGGCCGCCGAAAAAGTTCTGGGCAAGGACGTTCGCGGAGGTGGAGGCGCTGGTGATGCCGGAACAGACGACGGCAAATGCCACGAGGAAGGTCACGAAGTGGATGCCGAACGCCTTATGGGTATAAAGCGCTGCACCCGCCGCCTGGGGGTACTGCGTGACCAACTCCAGGTAGGAGAACGCGGTCATCGTCGCGACGATGAAGGCGAGCAGGAACGGCAGCCAGACGATGCCACCGACCGTGCCGGCCATGGTTCCGGTAACGGCATAGACGCCGGCACCGAGGATGTCACCGACGATGAAGAGGAGCAGGAGCTTGGGTCCGAGGACCCGCTTAAGCTCGGGTTCATCACCTTCGGGAGTTGCGTCGAACACTTCATCAGAAGTCGTGCTCATAGTTGACCTCCACAGCGGGTAGACGGCTCCCTCAGGAGCTTCGGCCGGACGCCCGACCTCGATGTGACCTTCACTGTGGCCCTCCGAGGTCACCTTTGGCAACAACCAAGGTGCAGAACCGCAGAAGCACCTGCGCTCGCAGGGCACCTCCTGCAACGGCACCCGCACGGCCCGGAGTCCGTGCAGCGCGAACCATCCTCGGTGACGGCGTCGGAGGTACGGTGTGGGCCGGCGTCCTACCAGCCGGCCTCAGGAGGCCGACCGGCGGAGCGGCAGGGCAGGCCAAAGAAACTTCCTGACTGGTGCATCCGAGAAGGGCCTTCCGCCGGTAGTAAGAGTGTAAGCAAAAACCGCCCGCCTGCGGGCCTCCCTGAGGAGTTGGAAATGCGCAAGACACTCTCTGCAGCCGCCGGAGCAACGACACTGCTGGCAGCACTTACCTGGGCCGGTCCTGCCCAGGCCGACACCGGGGATCGTGAGGACGAAGGGACAGCGAAACTCTCTGTCCTGCACGGCGTCCCCGGTCTGACGGTGGACGTCTGGGTCGATGGCAAGCTCACCCTGGACAACTTCGCGCCGGGCACGTTGGCGGGCCCGTTGGACGTCCCCGACGGAGACCACAAGATTGCCATCACAGGGGCGGACGCTGCGAGCGCCGACAACCCCGTGATCGGCCCTGTACGGGTTGATCTCGACGCGGACCGGGACTACACGGCCGTGGCACACCTGGCAGATGACGGCGCCCCGACAGCGACGCTTTTCCGGAACAGCACGTCCGCCAGCAGCGATGGCAAAGGTAAGCTGACCGTCCGGCACGTTGCCGCAGCCCCTGCCGTCGATGTATTGGCCGGCGGAACCGCAGCCGTTGAGGGTCTCACCAACCGGGAGCAAGAGACCCTCAACCTCGAGGCCGGAACGGTCTCCGCCTCGGTCGCAGCCGAGGGAACCACCGCCCCGCTGATCGGCCCCGCCGACATCAACATCACCGAGGGGAAGAACACCATCGTCTACGCGTGGGGCAGCCTCCCCAACAACAACCTCGGGGTCGCCGTACAGGTGGTGGACTCCTCATCGGGCGGACACGAAGACCACAAGGAGTAGCTCTCCTGGGGAGCCGTCCCGCTCTTTCACCCCGGTGGGGCCGCGACGGCCGCGGCCCCACCTTTGGGCGCACGGGTAAACCCTTGACGGTCGCCGTCGTTCGACCATGGCGGAGCACCGGCGGGAGCGGCATAATGTGCATCAACAAGGCTCGTCGCCGCTCAAAGGAGCACCCGGTGGAGGCTGCTGCCGCGCATGGTTGGGACGTGGGTCTTGACCACGCGTTTGCCGGCGGCGACGAACAGGCGCTCGCCGAGGTGTACCGGCGGCTGGGCCCGCTGGTCTACACGCTGGCACTTAGGTCCCTGGGAGAGCGGGCCGCTGCCGACGACCTCACCCAGGAGGTCTTCATCCGGGCCTGGAAATTCAGGACCAGTTATCGCCCCGACGCGGCGAGGCTGCCGGCGTGGCTGATCGGAATAACGCGCAATGCCATCTCCGACGCATTGTCCGCCCGCACCCGCCAGCGGGGGCTGGAACGGGCAACCATCCAGCTCGTCAGCGACCCGTCGACCGACCCGGACACCACAAACGTAGAGGCGGTGGCCGACCGCATAATCTTGGACGAAGAACTGGAGCGGCTAGGTGATCCACAGAAGGAAATAATGCGGCTGGCGTTTTATGAGGACCTGACTCACGACCAGATCTCATCGCGCCTGAATCTGCCGCTCGGCACGGTCAAAAGCCACATCCGGCGCAGCCTGACCCGTTTGCGCGGCCGCCTGGAGGTGGAATATGGAACACCTTGACGCCGAACTTCTCAGCCTGCTGGCCCTGGGAGAGCCGCTAGGCACGGACACCGACGCCGCCCACCTCGCCAACTGCCCCGAGTGCAGCGAAACCCTCAGCGCCCTCCAACACACCGTGCACGTCGCCACCCTCGACCCCGCAGGCATCCCACTCGAGGAACCCGGCAGCCACAACTGGGCCGCTATCCACCAGGCCCTCGGGCTCTCAACGACCCTGGCGGCGGATCCTCTGAGCCAGGACACCGCGGGGCCGCCGGCCCCGCCAGGGAACCGAACCACCGAGCCGGTCACGCCGGGGACACCCCTGACACACGACGACGAAGCAGGAGTGGCGCCGACTCCCCTGCGGCCTGGCACCAAAGACCGGCAGGCCCGTCCCGGGGGCTGGATCACAGTGGCTGCCGCCGGTATCGTTCTCGGCGCCGCCGCCGGATGGACAGCCGCTGGTGTCCTTGGACGCCCCGTGCCTCCCGCCCCGGCACCCGCTCAGTCGAGTCCCGCATATATTGTCCTCGCCCAGACCTCCCTGACTCCTTTGGCCTCGCACACGGGGAGCGGCGACGCACGGGTCGAGCAACTCCCCGACGGAACCCGCCGACTGGTGATCCGGCTCTCTGACGACAAAATCACCGGGTTCCGGGAAGTCTGGGTGGCCTCCCCCGATCTATCCAGGATGGTCAGCCTGGGCGTCCTCGCCAACGAATCGGGCGTCTTCACCCTCCCCGCCGGGATCGACCTGGGCCAGTACCCCATTGTCGACGTCTCCGATCAGCCGTATAACGGGAATCCGGCCCACTCCGGGGACAGCATCGTCCGGGGACAACTCACTTCGAGAATCTGACCCTCCGGCACCCTCATAAGCCGTGGTGTCATAGCGCCGGGCGGTGCCGGGAACGCGGCATCGGGGCGTCGGCGGAGCAGGGTCAGCTTCCGAAGGCGGCGCGGAAGGCGGCGAGGGCGGTATCCCCTGCCTCCGGCCCCTGGCCGCCGGAAGCTCCGGCTTCGAGGCCGATGACGCCGGCGTAGCCGGCGTCCTTGAGGGCAGCGGCGACTGCGCGGTAGTTAATCTCCCCGGTGCCGGGTTCGAACCGGCCGGGAACGTCGGCGACCTGGACCTCCCCGATCCAGGGCAGCGCGTCGCGGATGAGTTCGATCAGGTTTCCCTCCCCGATCTGGGCGTGGTAGAGATCCAGCATCATCCTCACGTTGGGGTGGTCAACCGCGGCAACCAGGGCCAGGGTGTCCTTGGCCCTGGCCAAGGGTATGCCCGGGTGGTCGAGGATAGTGTTCAGGTTCTCCAGGGCAAACGCGACGCCGTGCTTCTCGCCCAGAACGGCGAGGCGTTCCAGCGTGCGAAGACCGGTCAGCCACATCTGGCCGGTGGACCGGTGGATGGGACGGACGGCCCGGCCGCCCTCCCCCAGTTCGGCGGGGTGGACCACCATCCGCTCGACGCCCAATTCGAGGGCTGTTGGGATCAGCTTTTCCGCCGAGGCCAGGACCTCGGCGGCGCTGTCAGGGTCGATGAGGCTGCCCCCGAAGTAGCCGCTCATCGATGAAAACCGTGCCCCCGTCGCTGCGAGGGCACTGACGTCCCGGCCCCGGGTGTCCCACAGCTCAACCTCGAAGCCCTGCTGGTGGATCCGGTGCACGCGGTCGATCAGGGGCAGTTCACCGTAGACCATCTCGGCGCACACGGCCAGGCGGAAGCTCATGCGCTCTCACCTGCCGGGTGGAGCCCGGGCTCGGCCGCCCGCAGCTGGGCAATCGAGGAGATCTCCACCGGCAGGCCGGTTTCGGCCGAACGCATCGCGGCCAGGGCCACTGCCAGGGCATTACGGGCATCCGTGCCGCCAGGGCCCGGGATCCCCGGGACTTGGCGGCCGTCGCGGCGTGCCTTCACGGCGTCGACGAAGTGGGCCAGTTCCGCGGTGTAGGCGTCGCGGAAAAGATCCACGTTCCGGCGCACGGTAGCGGCACCGATACCGGCCGCGGTGTAACTCATCGCGCTGGTCGCCTGCGGTCCGCCCACTGCAACCATGCCTGCGGAACCGAACACTTCGCCGCGTACGTCATAGCCGTACAGGGCGTTGAAGTTCGCCTCGGCCACGGCGATGGCGCCGTTGCTGTACGTGAGCGTTACGACCGCCGTGTCCAGCAGCCCCCCGGCCTTCGCCGCCGGCGCGACCAGTGCGTCGGCGACTGCGTGGACGCGGACCGGAACGGCGCCGGGGTTCAGCCAGTTCAAGGTGTCGAAATCGTGGATAAGGGTCTCCAGGAAGATCGTGCCCGGCGGAATCCGCCCCGGGTTGGCGATTCCTTCCTTGGTGCCCGGATCGCGGGTCAGGGACCGCATAAGCTGGGGAGTTCCCACGGCGCCGTCATCGATGAGCTGCCGTGCCGCCGCGAAGTCGGCCGCATAGCGCCGGTTGAACCCGAACTGGACGTTTACTCCGGCAGCTCCCGCCGCATCAAGAGCTTCATCGAGTTCGTCCACGGTACGGCCGCCCGGCTTCTCGCAAAACACATCCTTCCCGGCCCGCGCTGCGGCTCCGATCAGCCCGGAGTGGAACCGTGCCGGTGCGGCGATCAGGACCGCATCGATATCGGGATCATTGATCACATCGGCCGGGTCCGCGCTGATCTTAGCGACACGCAGCCGGCCTGCCAGTGCCTCCACAGCAGGGAGGACCGGGTCCGCGATCGCTTCGAGGCGGGCGCCGGGAACGCGCTGGGCCACGGATTCGGCGTGGAAACTTCCAATCCAGCCCGCGCCGATCAGGCCCATACGGACCGGCCGGTCCAGGCTGGCCGGATGCTGAACGTAACTCATGATGACTCCTCAAATAGTGCTTCTAGATCGTTCTAGCAGCACCATGCTTGCATGGCGTATGCAGTCCGTCTAGATCGTTCTATAGAATGACTGCAAAGGAGGAAAATGACGGAACAGCAGCGTCGCCCCACCCTGGTGGATGTGGCCCGTGCCGCTGGCGTCTCACGGGCACTGGTCTCTATCGTGATGCGCGGCGCGCCCGGCGCTGCGCAACCCACCCGGGAGAAAGTCCTGGCCGCGGCCAGGGAACTCGGCTACCGGCCGGACAGCCGGGCGAGGCTGCTGCGGAGCAGCCGGACCAAGCTGCTGGGCCTGAGTTTCTCAAGCTCCCAGCCCTTTCACGCCGAACTAGTTGACGCCGCCTACGCCGAGGCAGCCGCCAGGGGCTACGAAATAGCCCTGAGCGCCGTCGCCAACGGCCGGCCCGAAACGCGGGCCATCGAGGCGCTGCTGGATTTCGGTTCCGAAGCGCTCATCCTGATCGCTCCGGCCCTCAGCAAACAGGATCTGGCGCGATATGCGCGGCAGGCACCCGTCGTGAGCCTGCTCCGGAACGAAGTGGACGAGTCCGTCGACTCGGTAAGCAGCGACGACCATGCCGGCATCCGGATGGCCGTAGATCACCTCACCGGACTGGGCCATCACCGGATCGTCCATGTCGACGGTGGAACAGCCGTCTCCGCGGACCAACGCCGATCTGCCTTCCGGGCCGAGATGATCCGCCATGGACTGGAGCCCGTAATTGTGCCAGGAGGCCCCACCGAAGAAGAGGGACTGAGAGCCGGCCAAGTCCTGAAGGACGTCCTCCCCTCCGCCGTCATCGCTTTCAACGACAGGGCAGCCCTGGGCGTCATGGAGAGCCTGCGGGCATCCGGACTGCAGGTCCCTTCGGACGTCTCCGTGCTGGGTTACGACGACAGCCAGTTCGCCCGGCTCAGCTACGTACAACTGTCATCCATCAGCCAGGATGCCCCGCTGCTCGCCGCCGCTGCCGTGGACCGCGCCGTGGACCGAATACAAGGAACAGGAGGCCCGGCCCACATCGTCAGAACACCCCACCTGGTCGTCCGCAGAACCACCGCCCCGGCCCCGGCGCCTGTAATTCCCTCCCGTCCTCTCTGACCTCGCTTCTACCCGTGTGGGTTCAGATCCATTTCGGCGGTAAAACGGCTGCGCGAACGCCTCCGAGGGCCGGCGGAGTCATGGCTGGGGCACCGGTTCGTGCCGCAGGTAGCTCCGACGGAAATGACCGCTGCCCGCGGTGAGTGCTCGTAATTCGATCGCGTACCTCAGCAGTTCCTGGTCAGGAACTTCGGCACTGATGTCGGTGCCGCCTCCCCCGGCAGATGTCGTTCCGGTCAGGCGCCCGCGGCGTGAGGATAAGTCACTCATCACAGCGCCCACGTAGTCGTCCGCCACGCTGATAGTCACCGCTGAGACGGGTTCCAGCAGCTGGATGCGGGCCGCGGCTGCCGCCTCCCGCAACGCCAGCGCTCCTGCCGCCTGAAACGCCGCATCCGAGGAGTCGACGCTGTGTGTCTTGCCGCCGACCAGGGTCACCCGGATGTCCACCACCGGGAATCCTGCTGCTACCCCCTTCTGCATCTGCGCCCGGACACCTTTCTCCACCGAAGCGACGAAGGTCCCCGGAATTACCCCGCCCACTGTCTTGTCGACGAAATCGAAGCCGGCACCGCGGTCAAGGGGTTCGACTTCGATGTCGCAGACGGCGTATTGGCCGTGGCCTCCGGATTGTTTGACATGCCGGCCATGGCCGGTCGACGGCGCCGCGAACGTCTCCCGCAGCGGCGTCACCACATCGACAGTCTGCAAGTGCACGCCTTGGTCGCGCAGCCGGCCCAAAACCACGTCGGCATGTGCCTCTCCCATGCACCACAGGATCAGTTGATGGGTCTCGGGGTTCCGCTCCACCCGCAGCGTCGGGTCACCGGCCGCGACCTTTCCCAGGCTCTTGGCCAGCGCGTCCTCATCTCCGTGCGAGGCGGCTTCGATGGCAACGGGCATCAGCGGTTCGGGCATGTCCCAGGACTGAACCAGCAGCGGCATCTCGACGGCCGAGATGCTGTCGCCCGTCTCGGCACCCAATTTCGCGAGCGCACAGATATCTCCGGCCACGCAGTGCGGTATCTGCCGCAGGCTGGATCCCAGCGGGGAATACAGGTGCGTGACCCGCTCGTCGCTGTCATGGTCCTGGTGGCCCCGATCAGACAACCCGTGCCCGCCCACGTGCACTGCTGAGTCCTCATGCAGCGTGCCGGAGAAGAGGCGCACCAGGCAGACGCGGCCCAGGAAGGTGTCGGTGGTGGTGCGCACCACCTCGCCGAGCAGAGGCCCCTGGGGATCACCGGCCAGCCGTGCGATCGGCTTGCCATCCAGGTCTGTCACCGCCGGCAGGTTCCGCTGGGCCGGAGACGGGAACGCCTTCGCCAGTACCTCCAGGAGCTCGGCCATGCCGACACCGGTTTCCGACGAGGTTGCCAGCACCGGATAGAAGGACCCACGGGCCACTGCCGTCTCCAAATCACCGGAGAGGATTTCCGGAGCGATCTGTTCGCCGCTGAGATAGCGGTCCATCAGAGTCTCGTCCTCGCTCTCCGCGATGATCCCTTCAATGAGTGCGCTCCTTGCCGATTCCGACTCGGTAAGTTCGGCGGCGTTTGCCTGCCGACGGGCAGGCATTGAATCTGCCGGCGGATATTCCGAAACCGTTCCCGAAAGCAGCCCGAACAATCCGGTAGCCGCCCCGGCTGTATGCACCGGAAGGTACAGCGGCAACACCGAATCGCCGAAGGCAAGCCGGCATCGCGCCAGGGCAGCGTCGAAATCCGCCCGCGGATGGTCAAGGCGGCTGACCACCACCGCTCGCGGCATGCCGACCCGTTCACACTCGACCCAGAGCGCGGTGGTCGCTGAATCGATCTCATCAATGGCGGAAACAACGAATAATGCGGCGTCCGCGGCGCGCAGCCCCGCACGCAGCTCGCCGATGAAATCGGGGTAGCCCGGGGTGTCAAGGAGGTTCACTTTGATGTCGCCGACCAGCATGGGCACTACCGAGAGCGCGACGGAGCGTTGCTGGCGAATCGCGGAGGGATCCGAGTCACTCACCGTGGTGCCGTCGGCGATGGAGCCCTTCCGCGAAATTGCGCCGGTGGCCGCGAGGAGCGCCTCGGCCAGCATCGTCTTTCCTGACCCTGAACGGCCGACCAGCGCGACGTTGCGGATGTTTTCCGGCTGCTCGGGCGGCCGCCTCTCGGAAGCGTCGGCTCGGCGGAGGTCAGAAGTGCCCCGGGCAGAACTCCGCGCCGGGACCTTGGCTTTCGCCGGCATGGCAACCTCCTGGCCTAGTGTCCGTTCTCCGTACGGGCGCCCTGCTAGGGACTCCTACTAGGGATTTGACACCCTAGGACTGCCGGACAGCAAGAGCCCGCTGACGGCGCGGGAACCGAATACCCAGCAGCCCGGCCGGATGACCGCTCTGGCATTCGGGTTCAGAGACCGTAGTAGGCCTTCTCCAACGCCGCAACGTCCAGCTTCCGCATCCCGAGCATCGCCTGCATGGCGCGCCGGGCGCCTTCGGAATCGGGACCGCCAAGCAGCTGGCCCAGCACCGACGGCACTATCTGCCACGAAACGCCAAACCGGTCCTTGAGCCAGCCGCATTGGCCCTCCGACCCGCCGTCCGTCAACGCGGCCCAGTACCGATCCACCTCCTCCTGCGAGTGACAATCGATGACGAAGGACACCGCCTCGGTGAAGGGAAAGGCCGGCCCTCCGTTCAGGGCCGTAAACGTCCGTCCCTCGATCTGGAACTGGACAGTGATGGCCTGGCCGGCGGATCCGGGGCCGCCTTCGCCGTAACGTGCCACATTGAGGACCTTGGATTCCTCAAAAACGGACACGTAGAACTCCGCGGCTTCCTCGGCTTGGGAGTCGAACCACAGGCAGGTGGTGATTTTTTCGGTCACGGAGTCCCTCATCTCGATTGGTCCTTGCTTCACCGCCGCCGTCCCCGGCCCTCGGTTTGCGACAGAGCCTAGCGGCCTGTGTGTCCGCGCACAACGGTGCGGGAACTACCACGTGCCAGGTACATCCGGCCCGATGGCCCTGCCGCCGGGCTAGGCTTGGATCATGCCACCGCCACCGTTCGACCGCCCGTCCGCAACAAAGTCCTCAGCACAACGCCCGGCACGGCGGGAGGCCGTGCTGGCCGCCTGCGCTGATGCATCGTTGATCCTGGTCTTCGCCGCCATCGGCCGGGACGCCCACCAGCGCGGGGACATCATCACCGGAGTCCTGGCCACGGCCTGGCCGTTCCTTACGGGGGCCGCCGTCTCCTGGCTCGCCCTGCGCCTGTGGCGCGCTCCCCTGGCGGTGTGGCCGGCCGGCGTCGGCGTCTGGCTCGGAACAGTGGCAATCGGCATGCTCCTGCGTGCGCTCACCGGCCAGACGGTGGTCCTGCCGTTCGTCGTCGTCGCGCTGCTCAGCCTGGCGATTCTCCTGCTGGGATACCGCCTCGCGGCCGCGGGCGTCCGCCGCTCCAGGACTCAAGGCCGGCAAGGCTGACACACTGCGCTGATGTACTAGGCTGGCAAGGAAATGGCACGGCCCGCGCCGGCCGGCAACGGCGCAACAGATCCGAAAGGTTCCCACGTGATCACCGCTTTCGTCCTGATCAAGACAGACGCTGCCCGCATCCCGGAGACCGCGGAGGAAATTTCCGCCATTCAGGGCATCAGCGAGGTCTATTCCGTCACCGGTGAATGGGACCTCATCGCCATTGCCAGGGTGGGCAAGCACGAAGACCTGGCCGACGTGATCGCGGACAAGCTGTCCAAGGTCCCCGCCGTGGTCCACACCACCACGCACATCGCCTTCCGGGCCTACTCGCAGCACGACCTCGATGCGGCCTTCGCCCTCGGCTTCGAGCAGTAAGGCGACAGCCCCCGGCGATCCGGGCCGCGCCGGCGTCAGCTCTGGGAGAGGAAGACCCACCGGTCCAGCACGGCGGCTGCGGCCCCGGACGTGATGGACTCTTCAGCACGCTTCATCGCGGCGGCCATGCGCTGCGTGAACGGACCCACGGCGTCCAGGTCGAACGCCACCAGACCGGCGGCGGCATTCAGCAGCGCGGCATCGCGTGCGGCCCCCGGGGCGCCGGACAGGACAGCCCGGACGACGGCGGCATTGGCCGCGGCGTTCCCGCCGCGCAGTTCGTCCAGCGTCGCCTGACGGATGCCCAGCTGGCGCGGATCGAACATCTCCTCGGTGACCTCGCCGTTCCGGATTTCCCAGACGCGGGAGGGGCCGGTGGTGGTCAGTTCATCGAGCCCGTCGTTGCCGCGGAACACAAGTCCCCGGCTGCCGCGTTTCGCCAGTACCCCGGCCACCAAGGGCGCCATCTGCTCATTGGCAACCCCCACCGCCGAGGCCTGCACGTTCGCCGGGTTGACCATCGGGCCCAGGAAGTTAAAGGCCGTCGGCACGCCCAGTTCCCGGCGGGCGACGGCGGCATGCCGCATTGAGGGATGGAACACCTGGGCGAAGCAGAAGGTGATGCCCGCTTCCTCGGCGTTCAGGGCAACCCGGGGAATCGGCAGGTCCAGGCGCACGCCGAGGGCTTCCAGGACATCGGCCGAGCCGGAGGCGGAGGATGCCGCTCGGTTGCCGTGCTTGACCACCTTGGCACCGGCGCCGGCAGAGATCAGTGCGGCCATCGTGGAGATGTTGACGGTATTTTGCTGGTCCCCGCCGGTGCCGACGATGTCCAACTTCTCGCCGGCAATGTCAATGCGGTTGGCGTTGGTGACCATCGCCTCGACCAGTCCTGCCAACTCGTCCACGGTCTCGCCCTTGGCGCGGAGCGCCACCAGGAATCCGGCGACCTGGGCCGGGCTGGCTTCACCAGACATGATCGAATTCATCGCCCACTCCGTGCTGCCGGTCGTGAGATCCGTACCGTTGATGAGTGCATTGATGAGCCGCGGCCAGGTGTTGCCTGCCGCCCGTGCCGATGCCTGAGAAGTCACCTGCTGATGCTATCGAGGTGGGCACCGCAATGACCAATGTGAACCGGCCCAGGAACTTTTCCGCGCGAATTCGCGTCTTTGTAGAAAAAGTCCCCCCAAAACGCGGTTTGCGTTGGGCAGGACGGAGTTTTATAGACATAATGTCTATGTGACATCTGCGACCCATGCCCCCAGTACCCCGGCGCACCCGACGCTGAATCGCCCGAA
>JAODMS010000236.1 GCA_025464925.1 Arthrobacter sp. | reverse complement strand
TCCCTTGACTCTAACCCTGAAGCGGGCGCGGGGAGGTCGGGCATGGAAACCAAAGCATGAGTAGGCTTTAGGCTTTGGCAGTTATGTAAGGCCAGTGGATCTAGAGTCGCCTAGCATTTCATTGGTTTTGACGATCCATTTTCATCGAACCCTGTCCAGGGGTAACATGAAACTGCGCCTAGCGTGAGCGAAGGCGGCACCTACCGGCTGGCTGGCCTTGAGCGCAATCTCTTCAGTTCAGGTTGATTTCGATTTACTTCAAGCATACGGTGCACGGTTCCCGTGTCTTTCTGCTCCCGTCAGCAAACACGCAGTTGCATCGCCATTCTCACCAGCGTTCGTGCATTCGTTTGACGCTACTGATCCGGCGCCTTGTTCACGCTCGGGTGCTTCTCATCCACAGGAGCGAGCCATGCCGCGAGGAGACAAATCAGCCTATACAGACAAGCAAAAGCGGCAAGCCGAGCACATCGAGCAAGGCTACGAAAAGCGCGGCGTTGCCAACGAGGAGGCCGAAAGTCGGGCCTGGGCCACGGTGAACAAGGAAACCGGAGGCGGCCAAAAAAGCGGCTCTGCTCGCGCCAAAGCGGTCGAGTCCGGCCCATCATAGAAGGGCGGGCGCCTTGGCGACGCGGCTGCGGCTTCCCGCTCGCCCGAGGAGCGCTCAGCGTCTGCTGTCAAGGCCGCTGCCACGCGCAAGCGCAACGCAGCGGCCAAGACGTGATGCCTCAGGCGCTTTGAGCGGGTCTTGTGCCAATCATTCAAGTTTTTCACGCTTTTCACGCATTGGCCTGAACGCGCAAAGCGCCCCAAAGGGCGCTTTGGCGCTGCCCGTCAGTTGACGCTGATCTGCCGGCTGGTGCTGGCTTGCTCCTGCTTGGTCAGCTTGAGCGTGAGCACGCCGTTCTCCAGCCTGGCTTCGCAGCCCTCCGGATCGATGGCCTGCGCCATCTCGTACACGCCCTTGAACTGGCGCTTGGCCTCAGGGCTGGTTTCGATGCGCACGACCCGTCCCTCGGCGCTGACTGTCAACTGCTCGCGGCTGACACCGGGCAGGTCCAGTGTGACGGTCCAGGATTTGTCGTCCTCCTTCACGTCGTCCCACGGGCTGCGCAGGCCGGCGAACCTATCGCCTATGAAGCGTTCAAAAGCGTTGTTCGGGCTGGTCAGCGAGGGCATGGCAGAAGCATGGTGAATGGCAGGTGCAAAGAACATGTTCAAACCCTCCTGTCGGTACTCAAACGATGCGCTGGTCGGCGTTTCGAACGGCTTGCGCCGTAGCGCCGCCATCGGGTCCGAATTAAGTGCAGGTATCCCGATTTCAAGAGGGGCCCCATGACCGCCAAAGCAATTTTTTTTCGCACTGGTCTTCTCGGCTGATGCGCATGCGCTTTCAGGGCCTTTCAAATGCATGACTTGGCACATGACATCAGGGTAATGGATAAATGCGCGTAGCTTTTACATATTTCTCACCTAAATCAAAGACATACGTGAGATGAATGAATTGACAGCTTCTGGATTTAACCTTGAAAACTCATCTTTTGACCAACGCAGTTGAACGAAACTTGGACAAAAATTTGCCCAAGTTGAACAAGCACACTCGATGAGTAAGTGAAGAGCCTTGACCGTGTAAGGTAAGAACTCAACTACTTGATATTAAACAAGTTTTTCAATTACTGCGGCGGATTGTGTATCGGGTAAGTGTTACACGAGATGCCAACTTATACCCTTGCAGCGGTTCATTTTCGGTCTATTGCAACCCAAATCATCTGCATTGCTGTAAAAATCATTAATGCGGAGTAATTGTCGGTTTACATTAGGTTACCCATTGAGGGACCGACTTGTAGGCTTGAACAATACAAAAGAAACGCATTCACATGAAAAAGTTCGGATATTTACTTTTTGGCCTTGGCATCATCATTGCTGCGTTTGGCCTTAGCATGGACACCACAGTTGAGACTGATGGACAGACCATCGGTCGCGGTGACTATTCCGTAACGGTACCAAATTCGCGAGTGCATAACCTTGGACTAATGGACGACCGCAGAACGATCCTGTATGGCGCTAGCTTGTCGTTGCTTCTAGGAGCAATTTTTATCGGATTCGGAACTCTTTCTGAGAACGGACAGCGGGGACAGAGCACGGCGCATCAAGAAACTGCGTCTAAGCAAGAGTTGTCACCGCTTCAAAAGTTCAGTTCAGGCGCAATAATTTCTTCTAAAGAGGTGGAAGGTCTGGCTGAGCTTGCAAGGCACCAGCCGTCAATTGTTGTGGCGACTAACCGCTCAAACGGAAATTCATTGCTTCACCTTTCTGCTTTGTATGGTTTACGCGATGCTGCTGCACTTCTGCTTAAAGCAGGAGCTGAAAGGAAAAGACGGAACGGAAATGGTCAACGACCCTATCAACTTGCAAAAGATGCCGTACTGTCAGACCTGCTGCGTGGTGAAGGTTGAATGCCATACGGTAAGGTGGACCCCTGAGTCAAGACAAATTTGAACTCAGCTTAAGTTGCACTCGATTGAACAAGCAGCTGGACGGCGCTGCCCGGTTTTTGGTATTCGGTGTTTCTGTCTTCTCTAATCGGAGAATTGAGCCGCTGACAACACACTAATATCAAGCGATCCAGCTTACCTCGCATCAGTCCAATACGCCGAGTTCACCCACGTCATTACTTATCGGAAAAATAACGGCGAATTCGCTTCCCCTTTCAGCTGGGTCACTGCGCGCATGGATCGAGCCGCCGTGAAGTTCTACAAGACGCTTGACCAACGCCAATCCGATGCCCAAACCCCCTTGAGCGCGATCCGGTGAACGCGCGCTCTGACTAAACAAATCAAATACACGAGGCAAGAATTCTTTATCGATTCCGACTCCGTTGTCGCGCACTTTGATAAGGATTTGGCTTTCATGCTTTTTCATTTCTATTGAAAGCGCTCCACCTTCAGGCGTGTATTTCGCCGCGTTGCTCAATAAGTTAGAGACTATTTGCACCAGGCGTGTCAAATCGCCCCGCATGCAGACAAGCTCCAGGGGAAGCTTCACTGTAAGCCGATGGTGCCGTGTCTCAATCAGAGCTTTTACCTGTTCCACTGCTTCGCTAATGACATGCTTTAAGTCAACGGGTTTTATATCGAGCGTGATGGCGCCTCGTGTGACGCGAGAAACATCGAGCAGGTCATCAATAAGATTGGTCATGTGACCGACCTGGCGTGTGAGCACGTCACTCATCATCACAATGCGGGGGTCGTCTGCGCGTACCAACTTTAATAGACCCGCAGTAGTGCTGATGGGTGCCAAGGGATTGCGAAGTTCGTGGGCCAGCATTGCCAGAAACTCATTTTTGCTTTGGTCGGCCGCTTGCAGCTTGCTTTCTGCCTCGCGCCGCTGCACAAGTTCCTTTTCGATGCGCTCGATCGACTCACGCAACTCGTGCCGATTGATGCTGAGCGCTGCATTCAGCTCGGCAGCCTTTTGAGTAGCCTGCCTTGCCGCCTCTGCATGCCCTGTTGCGGCCTGCGCAATACGCTCGATCACAAGTTTGCCGCCCAAAAGGGGCAGCAATGCCTTGATCCAAACCAATGAATGGTTGTCAGGATAGTTGCCGACGAAGACAAAAGCGCACAGCCGTTCATGGTCAGTAATTCCGTAGACCGGTGTTTCCTTGCCTGCTTCAAACGGCAAGTTGGCATGATGCTCACCATGTTCAGCAAGAATTCGCAAAAAAGCGTGCCAGGCTTTGCTCGAATTCAAGGTCTGAGCAAACCCAAGGGCCGGCAGGAATACACCGACTTCGGTATCTTTGCCAAAAATCAAAACCTTTTCCACACCGAGCGCGCTCGCAAAATCCAATGCACCTGTGTGGCGCTCATTCAAATTTTGCAGGCGCGAGAAAAAGGATGTGATTTCCAGTGGCGTTGGCAGGCTCACGCTGGAAGGGCGCAAATGATCGCGGTGCAGTTGTGAAACCCGTCGAACTGGTCATTGGTCCGGGCAATCTGGCCATAGGTATTGCACCCCGCAAAGTTGGTGGAGCCAAGCCCATCGGCAATGGTGCCGAGCTCATCACCGAAGGCAGCGCCCATGCGCAGCCTTGTGGCCGCACAGTCGAAGACGAGCGAGCCCGCCAGCTTTTCACCCTTCAGCGCACGGACGGCGGCCTGTGCGGCATGGCTTGCTGCATCGCAAGCCGATTCCAGGCTGGTGCCCATGATGTAGACGGTTGCGCCCGTCGGAACTTCCGCTGCACAGTTAATCGATCCATCGGCCTCAAGGGACAAGGGCACACGAATCTTGTAGCCTCCCCCGGTATCGATGCCGATGACGTTGTGCAGGAAAAAGGGCAGTGGGTTGTCGCGATCAAATAGCAGGCCCAGCGCTTGGGCATGCTCTTCAAACACATCGGCCGCAGGCATGGCATTGAGGCTGATTAACCGCGTGCCTTCAGCTTGCGTTACGCGCAGTGGCGCTCCAACTGCCTGCCAGCCGTGCTTGACACCGATGCCGATGGGTTTTTTCGACACCATCTCCAGCGTAACGACAGCGTCGGCAATGGCTTGTGTGCCGAAAAATACATGCGTTTGATGAAACTTTGCGTCGTCGGCAGCGCCGCCTCCGAACAACTGGTATGCCCCGCCCGTTCTTACTGTCAGTTCATGAATCAGTTCATCAGCAGACCCCGCCAGCGCATCGGTGAGCACGAGCGCTGCCTTGTAGGGGAACTCTGATTTCGATTTCCCAGTGAATGAGGGTATCAAGGATTCGACAACGCCAGCGCGGCTAGCCCTTAAGTTGCGGCCCAACCCGGCACTAAACTTAATATCGTCGGAGCGGATCGCCATGATTGAGGCCGATGCTGTGCCGTTATGGCAACCACTGAATTCTCCAGCGGTTGAGCAGCCGACCAAGATGGCCGGATGGCAAGCCTCCTCAATGGAAGCCAGCAGTTCTTCATACGGAAACGATGGGGAACTGAAGACGATGACCGCATCGAGCCGGCCTGTACCTATTTTTTCATGAATTTGGGATGCAAGCTCAATGCCGGCTGCTGTGGGATTGCTTAAAACGGTATGACCGACTGCGACCAGCGTTGGGCTCATTTGGACAAACCTCAAGTGTGTAAAGCGCTTTACTCTACCGACAGCTACGCATTGCAAGCGTAAGACAAAAGCAGCATTTCGACACTTTTCAGCAAAATTTTCACTTTTGGGCTGTGTCTGGGCCACCTGCTGGCACCAGCTGGTACCAAGCGAATGCACGGTGTTGACAAAGCTCGCGCCTGTAAGCACTGGCAGGACTGGGCAGAAACCTCCAGCAGTGGCTGACTTCTCGGCAATAAGCTGTAGCAGCAGGGTAGACTTTTGTTCTGGTATCGAATTCAGCGATGAAAGCGCACCGCTCCTACAGGCAACGCCGTCCTGGGAAATTAATATGGTGCCCCTTGGCGTTGCGACCTGCAGCGTTGTTTGGTTCCCCTGTCTTCAGCTTCTTTTCATGAACATCGC
>JAODMS010000075.1 GCA_025464925.1 Arthrobacter sp. | reverse complement strand
GCCGGACCAGGTGGCGAAGTATCCGGCTTCCGAATCCTTGTTGTTAATGTCGTAGAAGCCCTCCCCGCCCACTCCCACGGTCGTGAACACGGTTCCGGCGCCCTTGATCATGTCGGAATCGGAATCGGTGATGCAGCCGGGCGAAAATGTGTTGGGGACCAGAGCGGGACAGGCGGGGCCGACGCCGAGCTGGTGGGTGCGCTGGTAGATGTGGTCATGGCCGGTCAGCACCAGATCCACTTTCTTCTCCAGCAGCACCGTGGCGAAGTCCTGGCCGACCTTGCAGTCGTATTCGCCCACGCTCAGGCACGGCGCGTGCATCCCTACGACAGTCCAGGGAATGTTGGCCGCCGCGGCCCCGTCGATGGCGTTCGTGGTCCAGTCCCAGCGTTCGCTTTTCATCGAATAGTCCAGGTGCTGATTGTTCTTGAAGTCGATGCCGGGAGACACCATGACGAACCTCACCAGGGGGTTTGTCTCGGGGACATCCACATACCATTGCGTTCCGTAGTCCCCCCGAAGGCCGGGCAGCCTGTTGGGCAGACATTTGACGAACTTTGCGATGTCGCCGTCGTGGCCGTCGCTTTCATGGTTGCCGGTGAGGAGTTGGTAGGGGAAGTCCTGGCCAAGTTTGCCCTTGACCATGTCGCAGAACTCCTCCTCGATGCCGGCCTTATAGGTGAAGTCACCGAGTGCAAGATTGAGCTGCGGCCGGAGAGCGGCGATGGTGTCCAGCACCTGCTTGGCGCCTTTCTCGACGCCGATGTCACCCTGGGCCGTGAAGTGCACAGACTCCCCCGAAATCCCGGGACGGGGTGGCGGCCAAGGCTGCGGAGGCCCCGGAACGATAAACGGTGCGGTTTCGGTCGGTGAAGGCTCCGGAGGACCCGACTGACATCCGGCAACGAGCAGACCCAGGCCCACCAGGACCGCAGTAACCGTGCTGGTCGTTCCTCGTTTTCCTGCTCTTGCAGCCACGATTGCTCCCATCAGCAGCAGAATTCCCGCAACCAGACGCCCTTCCCCAGCCGCTCCAGGTCATCTGACAATTATCGCCGGATGCCCGCATGAAGTAACCCCTGCGCCGGTCAGCTGGGCCGGTCCACGCTCCAAGTTTTTTGCAAGGAACTCCGATAAGACTGCGAGAGTTCTGGACTTAGCAGTGAACGATACCTCTAGCTAAGGCATGGAGCCGCCGGGTCCGGCGATGAGTCATCATCGTCCCGGTCCCGGCTACCAGCAGCAGTCCCGCCAGCCTTCGACAGGAGATCCGTGATGTGGCCGCCGAGCCTGTTCCATGTTCGAAGAGATTCCGTTCCCAGTCCCATCTGGCCGCCCGGTCTCATGCATCCGAGTCGGTCGATCGTTCCAATTGTTGAATGTGGGGCGACCCGTCGGGATGGATTTATCACCGTCGGACGGCCACCTGTATGTCCGTGGGCGCGCACCGCTGTAAGTCCGTCCTTGGCCCGTTCCACGAGGTGTTCTCGAGGCCGGAATAGTTGGGAAGGCTTCAAGCCGTCGTAGTTCCTTCCCGGCGCATCCGGTGCCATTCCGGCTCGCACATCCGGTGCCCCGTCGCTGCTCCGTGTCGGGCTTCCGGCGCCCGTACTGGTCCCGGGTGGATTCCCCGGCTGCGGCAGGCGAAGCTGCTTCCGGGGTGGCTACGAGCACGCCGCCGATGCCGCCCAGGAACTTGAACCGGCTTCGGATGAGGAGCCCGACAGCAAGGAAGTCCCTGCGCAGCGCGGCTCCGCTGTGCCCGCACATCCAAGGCCGCCCGGGCTTGACCCAGCAATGGCCTGCCCTGCAGTGCCCGCTCGCTGCGGCGGCACCCCTGTGTCGTTGAACCCCGGTGTTGGCCTGATGGAGGGGACGTCCTGAAGGAGGTCCCTAGCTTTTTCACAAGGTCAGCGTGTGACTCTGTGCCAGACCTCCTGCTGGCCAGCCGGCCAGCTGGCCAGCCGGCCAGCTGGCCAGCGGGAGGGATCACGGCGGGTCGCCGTCAAGCGATCCGGGGACTGACCCCAGCTAAGCGATCAGGAGACACAGTGTTAGAACAACAGGGCCGCGACGGGAGACGGAGCAGTTCACTGCGCTCCGGCAGAGCCAAATCGGCCGTCATGAAGAAATTTGCCGCAGGCGTTACCGCCCTTGTCGTGGGGGCCGGCATCCTGCCATCGATCCTCGCGCCCGCCGTTATGGCTGCACCTGTCGGCCAAGGACTGACCCTCAACGCAGGGGACATGCGATTTATTCTCAAACAGATCAAGATTGCCGAGAATCACGCAACCAAGGAAGATGCACAGGGAAAACCGGTTCCCGGTCAACCGCTTCTCGGCTCGGGACCTAATCAGATAGCAAACCCGCTACTGCCGTACGGTCTCCGGACCGTTGACGGCTCGGAAAACAACCTAGTGGCCAAGCAGGGCAACTTCGGGGCGTCAGGGTTGCCGTTTCCGCGTCTTGCCTCTCCGCAGTGGAAGACCACAGCCAACGGACAGTCCTACGAAAGCATGAACAGCAATGTGACGGACGCGGAGCCCCGCTTCGTCAGCAACGTCATCGTGGATCAAACCTCCACCAATCCGGCGGCAATAGCTGCCGCCGGCAAGGCGCACCGGACCGTCAACGACGAACCGACCGCCGTGCCGTGCGATGCCAACGGCAACCCCGTCAACTGCGTCCCGGCCGGAGAAACCCTGGACATCCCCAACGTCACCACCGACTTCGGACTGTCACCACCGTACAACGGCATGTTTGCCCTTTTCGGCCAGTTCTTCGACCACGGCATCGACTCCACCAGGAAGACGAAGAACATCGTCATGATGCCGCTGGCAGCGGATGATCCGCTGATGGTCGACGGGAGCGCCGCTCGGGCGCCCTTCATGCTCTTGAACCGGGCCGAAAACCAGCCCGGGCCTGACGGAATACTCGGCAACGCCGACGACATCCGGGACGGCACCAACACGAACTCGCCGTGGGTGGACCAGAGCCAGACCTACTCATCGCACCCGGCGCATCAGGTCTTCCTGCGGCAGTACGCCCTCAACGCAGCCGGCGATCCCGTTGCCACGGGCACGTTGCTCGAGGGCGCTCCCGGCGGCATGCCGACCTGGAAAGACATCAAGAACCAGGCGGCCACACTGCTGGGCCTCAAGCTCGCCGACCATGACATAACCAGCATTCCCATGCTCGCAACAGACCAGTACGGGCGCTTCCTGCGCGGCCCCAACGGTCTTCCGCAGTACGTCACCAAGGATCTCACCCTCGTGGAGGGGAACCTGACCGCGCCCGTTGCGCCTCCTGCCAACGTTCAGCGGATCGGGATCGCTTTCCTGGACGACATTGCCCACACCGCGGCTCCGTTCAATTCCCAGACGGGTGCACCGCTGGCGGCCGATCCTGACACGGCGATTACCCCCACGACCGGTGCCCAGCCCGGGGGCACCTATGACGATGAAATGCTCAACGCCCACTTCCTCGCCGGAGACGGGCGCGTGAACGAGAACATCGGCCTCACGGCCATCCACCAGATTTTTCATTCCGAGCACAACCGCCTGGTGACCTATACCAAAGAGCTGCTGACCTCACTGAACCTGGACCTGAACGAGTGGCAACTGGCCCCGGGTGTCTGGAACGGCGAACGGATTTTCCAGGCTGCCCGGTACGTGACGGAGATGGAGTACCAGCACCTCGTCTTTGAGGAGTTCGGGCGTAAGATCCAGCCCGGCATCAACGCGTTCAACCCCTTTACGCAGGCGGACACGGCCATTGACCCGGCCATCATGGCCGAGTTCGCCCACGCCACCTACAGGTTCGGGCACTCCATGCTGACGGAGACGGTGGACCGGAAGACCAATACGGGCGCCGATGCCAGTATTCCGCTGCTGGACGCCTTCCTGAACCCGCCGGCCTACTACAACAGCAAAGTCGGCGCGTTGACCCCGGATAAGGCTGCCGGAACCATCGCCATGGGCATGACGGACCAGGTCGGCGCCGAGCTCGATGAGTTCGTCACGGACACCCTGCGCAACAACGTGCTCGGGCTGCCGCTGGACCTCGCCACGCTGAACATCGCACGCGGCCGTGACACCGGCATTCCGTCGCTGAACAATTTCCGCAAGGAACTGTACCGGAACACCAGCGAGTCCTCGCTGAAGCCCTATGCAAACTGGGTGGACTTCGGCCAGGCGCTCAAGCACCCGGACTCGGTTGTTAACTTCATGGCTGCCTACGGCACGCACCCGAGCATCAAAAACGCGACGTCCATCGACACCAAGCGCGCGGCCGCGCAGGTGCTTTTCGACATGAACCCGGTCAATGAGCTGACACCGGCCGACGCTTTCGACTTCGTCAACAGCGGCGGTGCCTGGGCGACTGCCCCGACAGGGCTGGACAATGTCGATCTCTGGGTCGGTGGACTGGCCGAGTCGCAGAACCTCTTCGGCGGCCTGCTCGGCTCCACCTTCAACTACATCTTCGAACGCCAGATGACGGATCTCCAGGACGGTGACCGGCTCTACTACCTGGCCCGGACCTCGGGACTGAACCTGCGCACCCAGCTGGAGGGCAACTCCTTCGCGGAGCTGATCATGCGCAACACCGACGCGGCAGCGCTGAAGGCGGACGTCTTCTCCGTCGCCGACTGCGAATTCGAAATCGGCAACATCGTCGCGACCACCGGCAACAGCGTCGCCGACGATCCCACATCCGCCTGCAACGAAGCAGCCCTGCTGCTGCGCATGGCCGACGGAACCATCCGCTACCGGACCTCCAACACCATCGACCGGGCCGGGCTGAACGCCCAGTCCACCTATAACGGCACCTCCGGCACCGACCGGATCTGGGGCGGGATCGACAACGACACCTTCTGGGGCAACGATGGCAACGACGTTCTCGAAGGCAATGACGGCGCCGACACCATCCTCGGTGGCGACGACAACGACCGGATCACCGACTCCCACGGGGACGATGTGCTCAAGGGCGGTGCCGGCAACGACGCGATCGACGCCGGCCCTGGCCTGGACATCATCATGTCCGGTGAGGGGCACGACTTCTCCAACGGCGGACTGAACGGCAATGAGACACTCGCCGGGGAAGGCAATGACCTGGTCATCGCCGGCGACGGCCCGGACACCGTCTTCGGCGGCGGCGGAGACGACTGGCAGGAGGGCGGAAATGCCAACGACCTGCTCCAGGGCGACAGCGGTGCCCCCTTCTTCGACGACATCAACAACCCCGGCCACGACGTCCTCATCGGAGACAGCGGTGAAGACGACTACGACGCCGAGGGCGGCGACGACATCATGGTCGCCGGGCCGGGCATCGAGCGGAACGCCGGCATGCTCGGCTTCGACTGGGTCACTCACAAGAACGACCCGCAAGCGGCTGACGACGACCTGCGTGTCACCGGCCAGCTGCCGCCCGCAATCGACGCGCTCCGCGACCGGTTCGACCTGGTCGAGGGCCTGTCCGGCGGGAACCTCGACGACACCCTGCGCGGGGACGACGCGGTCGCCGCCGACCTTGTCGGCGGCAACGAGCTGGACGCGGCCGGCATCGCCCGGATCAGCGGCCTGGCGGCCCTGCTCCCCGTGGGGACGACGTCCTTCACCGCCGGCAACATCCTGATCGGCGGGCCGGGCAGCGACCTGCTCGAGGGCCGGGGCGGCGACGACGTCCTCGACGGGGACGCGTGGCTCAACGTCCAGCTGGAGGCGCCGGGCGTGGTCCCCGTCGACAGCATGACCGCGCTGCGGGCGGCCGTGTTCGCCGGGCAGCTCGACCCTGGGACGATCACCATCCGGCGCACCATCGAGGTGTCCCCCGCGGGTTCGTCGGTCGACACGGCGCTGTTCACCGGACCCCGGTCCGAGTACGACGTCACCCCC
>JAODMS010000239.1 GCA_025464925.1 Arthrobacter sp. | reverse complement strand
GGACTCCTCGTCGGCGATGTCGACGGCGCCCGTGATGATGCCACCGCCCGACCCCGATTCACCTGCCAACTCATCTGCCAGGCCGACCAGCCCGGTGGGCACGATGTCGAGGGCGGTGACGTGGGCGCCCTCGCGTGCAAGTCGTAGTGCGGTGGCCCGGCCGATGCCCGAGCCGGCGCCGGTGACGATGACGTTCCTACCTGTGAGCCTGTTCACAAGGCGCGACTCTAGGGCCGGTCGGGCCGAAATCTCTCTGGATCGATCCAAGTGGGGTTGATGCAAACCTCGCGCTCCGCAGTGGGTAGCGTGCCGCCCAAGCTGACCCGAAAGGCGCCAACAAATGCTTGATGTGGACAAGGTTCTCGACGACGCAGGGCTGAAGAACCAGAAGGTCCGGGAGTACGTCTCCTACTGGGCCTCGGTGACGGAGCCCGACTCGATCGAGGTGATCAACACCTCCGACGACGACCGTCTGGTGGCCGAGGCCCTGGAGGCCGGCGAGCTGATGCCGGCCGGTGAGGGCCTCTACTACTCCCGCTCCTACTTCAAGGACACCGCGCGCTCCGAGGAGCGCACGATCGTCGCGACGAGCAAGCCCACCGACAAGGGCATCTACAACAACTGGCGCGACGCGGCCGAGATGTCGGCGAGCCAGCTGGAGCGGATGAAGGGTCAGTCGAAGGGCAAGACGATGTACGTCGTGCCCTACCTGATGGCTCCTCCCGGCTCGCCGCTCGAGGCCTACGCCGCTGGCGTCGAGCTGACCGACAACCGCCCGGTCGTGCTGCACATGATCCGGATGGCGCGCGTGGGCGTCGCCCACGTCGACAACCTGGCCGACCCCAACTCGTTCGTGCGCGCCGTGCACGTCACCGGTGACCTGGAGAACCTCGGTCAGGGCACCCCCGACGACCAGCGCTACTTCGTGACCGTGGCCGACGAGCGCACGATCCTGCACTTCGGGTCGTCGTACGGCGGCAACGCGCTGCTCGGCAAGATCGCCCACGGCCTGCGCCAGGCCTGCTACGACGGCCGCGAGTCCGGCATCTTCCTGGCCGAGCAGTTCATGCTCCTCGGCATCACCGACAAGGAGACCGGGAAGAAGTACCACGTCTGTGGCGGCTTCCCGAGCGCGTCGGGCAAGACCAACCTCGCGATGACGCTGGCGCCCGACGCCATGGGCGACCGCTACCACGTCGACTTCTACGGCGACGACATCGCCTGGCTCTGGGTGGGCGACGACGGCAAGGTCTACGCGATGAACCCCGAGAACGGGGTCTTCGGCGTCGCGAAGGACACCAACGAGCTCACCAACCCGACCGCGCTCGAGTCGATCGCGCCCGGCACCGGCGCGATCTTCACCAACGTCGCCTACAACTCCGAGACCGAGGAGGTGTGGTGGGAGGGCAAGACCAAGGACTACCCCACCGACCTGTCCGGCTGGGAGGACTGGAAGGGCGAGAAGATCGCCGACCGCGAGCCCGGCGACGACTCCCCGTGGGCCCACCCCAACAGCCGCTTCACCACGACGCTGGCCAACGTGCCCAACGTGGCCGACAACTTCGAGGACCCCGCCGGTGTCCCGATCGACGCGATCATCTTCGGTGGCCGCACCCGCGACCGCGAGCCGCTGGTGCGCGCCATCACCGACCTGGCCGAGGGCGTCTACGACGGCCTGACCCTGGGCGCGGAGGCGACGTTCGCCGCCGACGGCCTCGACGGCCAGCTGCGCTACGACCCCATGTCGATGCGGCCGTTCCTGGCCTACGGCGAGGGTGACTACGCCGCCCACTGGCTCAAGATCATCGGCGCGGCCACCGACCAGCCGATCTTCGCCCACGTCAACTGGTTCCAGAAGGACCCTGACGACGGCCACTTCCTGTGGCCCGGATACCGCGAGAACCTGCGCCCGCTGCTCTGGCTCTGCCAGCTGCGCGACGGCGAGGTCACCGGCAAGCAGACCGCCGTCGGCGTCATCCCGACGCTCGAGGAGCTCGACATGGCCGGCCTCGACGTCCCCACCGAGGACCTCGACCGGATCCTCGGCATCGACCTGGAGCGGTGGCGCCAGGAGATGGGCTTCCGTGAGGGTCACCTCAAGCAGTTCGACCGGCTCCCCGACGCGATCTGGGAGGCCCACCACCGCGTGGCCAAGGCGCTCGACGACGCACAGTAGCGGGTCTCGCAGGAGCGACTTCTGTCACGAAACTCCGACTTCTCGTACGAAACTTCGTGCCAGAAGTCGGAGTTTCACCGCCTCAGCGGTGTTTTTCCCGGCGCCTGGGTCGCCTGGCGCAGGACCTCAGACGTCGATGCCCTTGACCCAGCGCTCGCCCTCGTCGCCACCCCAGGCGTCCCAGGCGACGCGGCCGGGGGACGGGAACCCGTCGGTGCCGTGCTTGAAGCCTGAGGCGTCCTTGTCGACGGAGTGCCGGGCGAAGTAGGCCTTCATCCTCTTCACGTCCTCGTCGCTGACGCTCTCGCCG
This sequence comes from Arthrobacter sp., assembly GCA_025464925.1. The sequence continues at coordinate 178 of JAODMS010000239.1, read as the reverse complement.
TTCGCGAGCTGGTGGGCGCGGTGGCGGCCGACGTCGGTGAAGTTGCGGCCGGCCTTGCCGTCCTCGATCCACTTCACGGCGCGCTGGCCGACCTTCTGCACGCCTTGGGGCGGGGTGTGTCCGGAGTCGCTCATCCCCCGATCCTGCGATCCGGGCCCGTCGGTGCGGACCACCCGCA
>JAODMS010000037.1 GCA_025464925.1 Arthrobacter sp. | reverse complement strand
ACCGAGACGGAGCAAAACTGATCCGTGTTGGCGAGCCTGTCAACGAGCACGGAGGGAATGCCCCGGGAGCGCATGGTTTCAAGCCGTTCAAGGACGTGCCCGAATGGGGTGATCAAAACGCCCTGGACCCGCTGCTGCTCGAACAGGTCCAGAAAGGCCAGTTCCCGCCCGGCATCTTCGGCACTGCTAGCCAGAATCAGGGAGTGTCTGTGGTCTTCGGCGACGTTTTCGGCGCCGAGCGCCACGTCGGTGAAGAAGGGGTTGCGGACGTCCAGCACGAGCATGCCGAGGCTCCTGGTGGATCCGGACCGCAGTGACCGCGCTGACTCGTTGCGCACGAATCCGAGCCGCTCGATGGCGGCCAGAACGCGGCTTCTTTTTTCCGGCGACACCTGCTCTGGCCGGTTGAGGACATTTGAAACAGTGCCGACGGAAACCCCCGCAAGCGCAGCGACATCCGTCAGCTTCGCACCCGGGCCTCTTGACACCTAGAACCTCCTAAATACTGAATCGAATCAATCCCCTTTATCGATGTTAAGCCCTTTCCCGTGGGGCTGGCTTTCTCTTGGCTTCTTGACACGCTACCGAGACAAGCCCTAACGTGTGAATGAGCGAGAATGAATCGATTCAGCAATGTCGGTGCGAAGGAGCTCGGGAGGCCTAATACGTAGCGGGCCCGGATGGCCCTCACTGAGGTGAACGCGCGCTGGCAGGCGGAGATGGCGACCTTGTTCGACAACAGCGCACAGGCACCGGACCAGGGCTTCCTCCGGCTCACAGAAACCTTCAATCTTGAGGACCAGTTGTCCACGGTCAACGCCGCCGAGGACAACCACCAACCGCAGAAGGAACAACCATGAACACCACAGAAACAGCCCTGGGCCGCCTTGGAGAGCTTGCCATCGAAGTCCCATCCTGGGCATATGGAAATTCAGGCACCCGCTTCAAGGTGTTCGGTACGCCCGGCACCCCGCGCACGGTCCAGGAAAAGCTGGCCGACGCCGCGAAGGTCCACGAACTCACCGGCCTGGCACCCACGGTGGCCCTGCACATTCCCTGGGACAAGGTGGACGACTACGCGGCCCTGAAGGAGTACGCGGCGGGTCTGGGCGTGGGACTGGGCACGGTGAACTCCAACACCTTCCAGGACGCCGAGTACAAGTTCGGCTCGCTGACCTCCCTGAACCCCGCGGTGCGCCGGCGCGCCATCGACCACCACCTCGAGTGCCTGGAGATCATGAATGCTACGGGCTCGCGGGATTTGAAGATCTGGCTCGCCGACGGCACCAACTACCCTGGCCAGGACGACATGCGCGGCCGGCAGGACCGCCTGGCCGAATCCCTGCAGGAGATCTACGCCGCCCTGGGCCCGGAGCAGCGCCTGGTGCTGGAGTACAAGTTTTTCGAGCCCGCTTTCTACCACACCGACGTCCCGGACTGGGGCACCTCCTACGCCCAGACCCTGGCCCTCGGGGAGAAGGCGTTGGTCTGCCTCGACACCGGCCATCACGCCCCGGGTACCAACATCGAATTCATCGTCATGCAGCTGCTTCGTCTCGGCAAGCTCGGGTCCTTCGACTTCAACTCCCGCTTCTACGCGGACGATGACCTGATCGTAGGCGCCGCGGATCCGTTCCAGCTTTTCCGCATCATGCACGAGGTCATCCGCGGCGGCGGCTACGGCAAAGAGTCCGGCGTGGCACTGATGCTGGACCAGTGCCACAACCTGGAGGAAAAGATCCCGGGCCAGATCCGCTCGGTGCTCAACGTCCAGGAAATGACGGCCCGTGCCCTGCTGATCAACACAGACGCCCTCGCCGAGGCGCAGCGGGCCGGCGACGTCCTGGCCGCCAACGGCATCTTCAGCGATGCCTTCTACACCGACGTCCGCCCTATCCTGGCGCAGTGGCGTGAATCCCGCGGCCTGCCCGCGGACCCGCTGGCCGCCTTCAAGGCCAGCGGCTACCAGAAGAAGATCAACGAGGACCGCGTCGGCGGCCAGCAAGCCGGATGGGGTGCATAAGAGTTATGACGAACAAGATTGTTGAAGAGCTGATTGCCCGTTCCAACCGCTTGGGCGCGGACAAGCGGAACACCAACTTCGCCGGCGGCAACACCTCCGCCAAGGGCACCGATAAGGACCCCGTCACTGGCGAGGACGTCGAACTCCTGTGGGTCAAGGGCTCCGGCGGGGATCTGGGCACGCTGAAGGCCGAAGGCCTTGCCGTGCTGCGGCTGGACCGGCTGCAGGCGCTCAAGGGCTTGTACCCCGGCGCCGAGTGTGAAGACGAAATGGTCGCCGCGTTCGATTACTGCCTGCACGGCAAGGGCGGCGCCGCGCCGTCGATCGACACCGCCATGCACGGTCTGGTAGACGCCGCGCACGTGGACCACCTGCACCCTGACGCCGGCATCGCGATCGCCACAGCGTCCGACGGAGAGTCCCTCACCAAGGCGATCTTCGGCGAGAAGGTGGCCTGGGTGCCGTGGCGGCGCCCCGGCTTCCAGCTCGGCCTGGAGATCGCCGCTATCAAGGTCGCGAACCCGCAAGCGGTCGGCACCATCCTCGGCGGCCACGGCATCACCGCCTGGGGCGCCACCAGCGAGGAAGCCGAAGCCAACTCGCTGTGGATCATCGCCCAGGCCGAGCAGTACATCAAGGACCACGGCAAAAACGAACCCTTCGGGCCCAAGCTGCCCGGCTATGCCGCCCTCCCTGACACCGAGCGGCGCGCGAAGGCCGCCGCGCTGGCTCCCGTCATCCGCGGGCTGGCCTCCACTGACAAGCCGCAACTGGGGCACTTCAGCGACCACCCCGCAGTCCTGGAGTTCCTCGAAAGCGCCGAACACCCGCGGCTCGGAGCCCTGGGCACGTCCTGCCCGGACCACTTCCTGCGCACAAAGGTCAAGCCACTGGTCCTGGACCTGCCCGCGGACGCCTCGATCGAGGACTCCGTGGCCCGGCTCAAGGAACTCCACACCGGCTACCGGAAGGACTATCAGGCATACTACGACCGCCACGCAACCCCGGACAGCCCCGCCCTGCGCGGCGCAGACCCGGCGATCGTCCTGGTGCCGGGCGTGGGCATGTTCTCCTTCGGGGCCAACAAGCAGACCGCCCGGGTGGCGGGGGAGTTTTACCTCAACGCCATAAACGTCATGCGCGGCGCCGAGGCCGTCTCCACGTACGCCCCGATCGAGGAAGCCGAGAAGTTCCGGATCGAGTACTGGGCCCTGGAAGAAGCCAAGCTGGCCCGGCTGCCCCAGCCGAAATCTCACGCCGGCCGGATCGCCCTGGTGACGGGGGCGGCGTCTGGCATTGGCAAGGCGATCGCCGCCCGATTCGCCGCCGACGGCGCCTGTGTGGTCATTGCCGACCTGAACCTGGAGAACGCCCAGAAGGTGGCCGAGGAGCTCGGCGGCGGCGACGTCGCGATCGGCGTCCAGGCGGACGTTACCGACGAGGCCCAGATCGCCGCCGCCATCCAGGAAGCCGTCCTGGCCTTCGGCGGGCTGGACCTGGTGGTCAACAATGCCGGGCTATCCATCTCCAAGCCGCTGCTGGAAACCACCGAGAAGGACTGGGACCTGCAGCACAACGTCATGGCCAAGGGTTCCTTCCTGGTGGCCAAGGCCGCCGCGCAGGTGATGATTGGCCAGGAAATGGGCGGGGATATCATCTACATCTCCTCCAAGAACTCCGTGTTCGCCGGCCCGAATAACATCGCCTACTCCGCCACGAAAGCGGACCAGGCTCACCAGGTGCGGCTCCTTGCCGCTGAACTGGGCGAGTACGGAATCCGGGTCAATGGCATCAACCCCGACGGCGTGGTCCGTGGCTCCGGGATCTTCGCCGGCGGCTGGGGCGCTAAACGCGCAGCCGTTTACGGGGTGCAGGAAGAGGAACTGGGCAAGTACTACGCCCAGCGCACCCTGCTCAAGCGCGAAGTCCTGCCCGAAAACGTGGCTAACGCCGCCGCCGTTCTCACCGGCAGCGACCTGTCCCACACCACCGGCCTGCACATCCCGGTGGACGCCGGCGTGGCCGCGGCCTTCCTGCGATGAGCGATACGGTCCAGGCGCCGGTCGCCGGCGGTCTTTTCGCCGCGGTCGATATTGGCGCGTCCTCTGGCCGGGTCATCCTGGGCCGGGTCACCGGCGGCCGGGCCGAGCTGCAGACGGTGCACCGCTTCCCCAACGGTGTCAAGGAGTTCGACGGCGGCCTCCGCTGGGACTTCGACGCGCTATGCGCTGAGGTCCTCACCGGGCTCGCGGCCGCCGCCACCGCGGCCGCGTCCCGCGGCGAGAGCATCGCCAGCATCGGGATCGACACCTGGGCTGTCGACTACGGCCTGGTCAACTTCGACGGCGAACTCGTCGCGGCGCCCTTCAGCTACCGCGATGACCGTAGCCGTGCCGGCGTCACCCGGGTCCACCATAAACTCGACCCGGCACGCCTCTACGCCACCACCGGGCTGCAGTTCCTGCCTTTCAACACGATCTACCAGCTCGCTACCGAGCACGACCTGGAAGGGCTGCAGGCCCTGCTCATCCCGGACCTCATCGGATTTCTGCTGACGGGCCAGCGCCGCACCGAGGCCACCAACGCCTCCACCACCGGACTCTTCGACGCCGTGACAGGGGAGTGGGCCGCGGAATTCCTTGCCGCCCTTGACCTGCCCAGGGACCTGTTTCCGCCGCTTGTGCAGCCCGGCGAGACCATCGGGACGTTGCTGCCGACCATGGCGAAACGGACCGGCCTGCCGGCCGCCACGACGGTGGTGGCCGTGGGGTCGCATGACACTGCCTCCGCCGTCGCCGCCGTGCCCGCGGACGGGAAGGATTTCGCCTACGTCTCCTCGGGCACCTGGTCCCTGGTCGGCGTCGAACTGTCCCACCCGGTCCTTACCGAGGCCAGCCGGCTGGCGAACTTCACCAACGAACGCGGCGTGGACGGCACCACCCGCTACCTGCGCAACGTTGGCGGCCTCTGGCTGCTCAGCGAATGCCAGCGCACATGGGCGGGGGAGGGCTACGAGCCTGCACTCGAGGAACTTCTCGACGCGGCCGCGGCCCTGCCCTTCGGCGGACCCGTCATCAACGCCGAGGATTCCTACTTCATCGCCCCGGACAATATGCCCGAACGCATCCGGGCTGCGGCCCGCAACTCCGGGGCGGTCCTTCCGGAGCACCCCGCGCATATCGTGAGGTGTATCCTGGACAGCCTCGCCGCCGGCTACGCCCGGACCATCGCCGACGCCGAACGGCTCGCGGAGGTGCGCGCCGACGTCGTGCACATTGTGGGCGGTGGATCCCAGAACCGGCTCCTCTGCCAGCTCACCGCCGACGCCACCGGCAAGCGCGTCCTGGCCGGCCCCGTCGAAGCCACGGCACTCGGCAACGTCCTGGTCCAAGCCCGGGCCACCGGCCTGCTCAACGGCGGCCTCGGGGACTTGCGGGCCGTGGTCCGGGCCTCCCAGCACCCGGCGGAGTATGCGCCGTCTCGGCAACCGGCCGGGCGTGTTCAGGGCGGAGGTGCCTCGTGAGGATCGCGCTGTTCGCCACCTGCATCGTCGACGCCATGTATCCGGGCACTGCGCGTGCCACCGTGTCCATCCTGGAACGGCTCGGTCACGAGGTCATCTTCCCCGCGGGGCAGGCCTGCTGCGGGCAGATGCACGTCAACAGCGGCTACTTCCAGGAGGCGCTGCCCGTCATCGCCAACCACGTGAAGGCATTCGAAGAGGAGGAGTACGACGTCGCCGTCGCACCGTCCGGCTCCTGCGTCGCTTCCGTGAAGCACCAGCACCCCATGGTTGCCCGCCGGCGCGGGGACGCGGGGCTGGAAGCCCGGGCGGCCGCCGTCGGGCACAAAACCTACGAGCTGTCCCAGCTCCTGGTAGACGTCCTGGGTGTCACGGACGCCGCGACGCAGCTGGGCTCCTACTTCCCGCACCGGATCACCTACCACCCCAGCTGCCACGGCATGCGCCTGCTCCGGCTCGGCGACCGCCAACTGGACCTGCTGCGCTCGGTCGGCGGGATCGAGCTGGCCGATCTGCCGGAGGCAGAGCAGTGCTGCGGCTTCGGCGGCACCTTCTCAATGAAGAACGCGGATGTGTCTTCGGCGATGCTCGCGGACAAGACCGCCAGCATCTGCGGCACCAGCGCCGAGCTTTTGCGCCGGCGGCGACGCGTCTTGCCTGATGCACATCGGCGGCGGGCTATCCCGGCAGGGCAGCGGCGTCAACACCATGCACTTCGCCGAGATCCTGGCCAGCACGGCCGAGCATCCCGCGACCGTCAGCGGCGATGTCCGCCTCAGCACCGGAAGGACCCCACGATGAGCGGCACATTCCTCGGGATGCCGTCCCTGCCCGTCTTCGGTACCGGCAACCTGCACGAACTCGAGCCCTTCCCTAAAGCGGCGCGCCGGGAACTGGGCAATGCTCAGCTGTGGGCCAACCTCGGCCACGCCACCCGGACCATCCGGGACAAGCGGCTGGCCGTGGTCTCCGAACTTCCCGACTGGGAGGAGCTGCGCGAGGCAGGCCGGGCGATTAAGGAGTCCGTGATGGCCAGGCTGCCGGAGCTGCTTGAGCAGTTCGAAGCGAACTTCACGGCCCGCGGCGGAACCATCCACTGGGCCCGCGACGCCGGCGAGGCCAACAGCATCGTGGCCGGACTCATCCGGGCGCAGGGCGTTGATGAGGTGGTCAAGGTCAAGTCCATGGCCACACAGGAGATCGGCCTCAACGAATACCTCGAAGAGCACGGGATCGCGGCGTTCGAGACCGACCTCGCCGAACTCATCGTCCAGCTGGACCACGACAAGCCCAGCCATATCCTGGTCCCCGCGATCCACAAGAACCGCACCCAGGTCAGGAACATCTTCCTGCGCGAAATGGACGGCGTGGACCCGGAACTGACCGACGAACCGGCCCGCCTCGCCGCCGCCGCCCGGGCCCACCTGCGCCGCAAATTCCTCAGCGCCAAGGTGGCCGTCTCCGGCGCGAATTTCGCCCTGGCCGACTCCGGCTTGCTCGCCGTCGTCGAATCCGAAGGCAATGGGCGCATGTGCCTCACGCTCCCGGAACCCTCATCACCGTCATGGGCGTCGAGAAGCTGCTGCCCGGCCGGGAGGACCTGGAGGTGTTCATGCAGCTGCTGCCGAGGTCCTCCACCGGCGAGCGGATGAACCCGTACACCTCGCTGTGGACCGGCGTCACGCCCGACGACGGACCGCAGAACGTCCACCTGGTGCTGCTGGACAACGGGCGCAGCGCCGCCCTGGCCGACGAGATGGGCCGCTCGGCGCTGCACTGCATCCGCTGCAGCGCCTGCATGAATGTCTGCCCCGTCAACGAACGAACCGGCGGCCACGCCTACGGCTCCACCTACCCGGGCCCGTTCGGCGCCATCCTGTCTCCGCTGCTGACCGGGATCACTGCCGAGGAGAACAACTCCCTGCCCTACGCCTCGTCCCTCTGCGGCGCCTGCTACGACGCCTGCCCGGTGAAGATCAACATCCCCGACATCCTGGTGCACTTGCGCGGCGAGGACGTAGACATCAAACGCGGCAAGAAAAAGCTGCCGAGCCAGATGGACCTGGGCATGAAGGCCGCCTCCTGGGCGGTGTCCTCCGGCAAAAACCTTGGTCTCGTGGAAAAGGCGCTTCCCCTGGGCCGGCTCGCCGCCGGACCGGACAAGAAAATCACCAAGCTGCCCGGCATCGCCGGCGGCTGGACCCAGAGCCGGGACATCCCCGCCCCGCCCGGGCAGTCCTTCCGGCAGTGGTGGGACAGGGAACACCCGGCCCCGGAAACCGGACCGAAGGAGAACCCGTGACCGCGCGCGAAGAAGACCTCGGCCGGCTCCGGTTCGCCCTCCGCGACGCCCCGGCGGCGCCCCGGCGGCGCCGGAGGTGCCCCGCGACTACCGGAGCACCTCAGCGCTCAGCGAGGAAGAACTCATCGAGCTGCTGACGGACCGGCTGGTCGACTACAAGGCGAACGTCTTCGTCGAGGACAGGGCCGGGGTGCCCGCGCGGCTCGCCGCGCTGCTCGAAGGCGCCGGAAGCTACGCAGCGCCGCACGGACTCCCGGAGGCTCTGTTCGTCGAAGCGGACACACACGAAGGCGGCTCCGGCCGCCGTCTCACCGACGCACCCGGGCGCAGGCTGAACGTCGAGGAACTGGACGCGGTGGACGCCGTCGTCACCGGCAGCGCCGTCGCCGTCGCCGAAACCGGCACCATCATTCTCGACGCCGGGCCCGACCAGGGCCGCCGGGTCATGAGCCTCGTCCCGGACCGGCACATCTGCCTCGTGAAGGCCAGCAACATCACCGCCATCCTGCCCCAGGCTCTCCGCGGACTCGACGCCACCCGCCCCCAGACCTGGATCAGCGGCCCCAGCGCCACCAGCGACATCGAACTCGAACGCGTCGAAGGCGTCCACGGCCCGCGCACCCTCGACGTCGTGATCATGCGCCCATAGGAGTGCCGATTGACCACAGCAATCCTTTGCCGGCCAAGAAGTTGCTATCTATAGGCGGGAGAGATCCAAGACAGGAGTCAACGCTCGCCGCCTGATGGAATCGCCGTTGGCCAGCGTTGCTCCCCTTGCGAAGGTCCTGCTCATGCGCGTCCTGGTCTGGGAGGTTTCGCCTACTCGGCTATGAAAAGACGAAGGAGGCGAACGCGTATGACGCCGTTCATTCCAGACTGCGACTGGCCAGCGGAGGTGTTCCGCTGAGGACGCGTCCCCAGTTCTGGTCAACGCATCTGGGGGATGGGGTCATGACGCCGGTCGGAATGAGGGTGAGCAGACAGGATTGTCCGTGCTTGAAGTGCCGCGGCACTTCTCCGGGTGGTGCATCAAAGTCATTGCAGGGTGGGTGTACACAATGTGCACACCCTGGGCTTCGGATTCGGTTGTATGGCTATCGAAATGGGCCGGAATTTTTTGCGGGGGGAGTGGCGGACTTTCAAGAGGAGGAGGCCGATTCGAGTGCCACCTCGGGCACAGTGCTTCCGCAGGCCAGCGGCTTTTCTACTGTTGACAAAGCTTGAATTTCCAGACGTTCACGAGAGCAAAGGTGCGCTCGGCAACCTGGTGACTGGCGCTGTCAAGGAAGATCGCAGACGCTGGAAAGCGCGGGAGCTGGAGAATATTCGAAGACCGGCGCCATTGCGTCGCGCCGTCGCAGGCACCCATCGGCGGCAGGCTGGAGCGCGGCTGCCAGCGCAGCCTCCAAGCCAGGGCGGAGTTCTGTTCCCTTGACGAGGCCTCCGATTTAGCATGGCGCCTTGTTGTGCCAGCGAGAGAAGAGGCAGGCGGCCTCATTGGTGTAACCACCGACATAATCACAAACTTGCGGTTCGAAACAGACAGAAGGCCGTGCGACTGCGTGTGTAGGCCACGGTAACTGGAACGCCGGCGAAGGTGGAATAGTGCAGGTGTCCGCCTGGAAGCCCGGGCAGTAGGTCCCGTCGTCAATGACGCGCACCAGCTGCTGCATGACCGGTTCCGGGTCCTCCGTCAGTTCGGAGAGCCCGCGCAGGTCCAGTTCCGCACTTCCACCCTCGAATCCTGTTGCAGCTGCTGGAAGCCCTACGCGACTGCCGTGAGAAGACTCCACGGTCGGCGCAATGGTTACTTGTCTACATCATCGACCGCCAATAGCCGGAGGATTGCCGCAAGGGCTTGGCGCGGAAAATACGCTCAACGCCAGCGCAGCCTGGCGCAGCGCTAACCGCCAAACTGACCTGTGAAAAAACCGCCATTCTGAACCAACAGTCACACGCGACGGCAAGGGCGATTCTCGTAGCTATGTCTCATAACTTCGTAGCCAAAATCTGGCGAATTCCAGTGGTGCCTGCAACACCGGACTTAGTTGACTGGGTTCGAGACTAGCTCGGCGAGGACTTCTGCGGGCGTTCGGTAGCCGTGTCGTTTGCGTGGCCGGCGGTTGAGTTCCGCGGCGACGTTCTCGAGGATTCCAGGCCCGTGGAAGGACAGGTCGGTGCTTTTCGGGAAGTACTGGCGCAGGAGCCCGTTGGTGTTTTCGTTGCTGCCGCGCTGCCAAGGCGAATGTGGGTCGCAGAAGTAGATCGGCATCCCGGTTGCCATCGTGATCTCCTGGTGCCGGGACATCTCCGCTCCTTGATCCCAGGTCGTCGAACGGCGCAGCTGCTCGGGGAGGGTATTCATCGCGGTGATCATGGCGTCGGCGACAGTGCGGGCAGTGTGATCCCCGGGCAGATGCAGGAGCATCACGTAACCGCTCGTCCGTTCGACGAGGGTTCCGATCGCGGACTTCGATGCCGTCGAACCGATGATTAAGTCCCCTTCCCAGTGGCCGGGCACGGCGCGGTCCTCGACCTCGGCCGGCCGGTCAGAGATCATCACCATCTCCTGGAACCGTTGCGGGCGAGGACCCTCCGGCCTTTGCGGGCGCCGACTCACCCGTCCGGACCGCAGCGCCGCCGCAACTTCCAGGCGCAAGGATCCGCGGCCCTGAACGTAGAGGGCCTGATAGATCGTTTCGTGTGACACCTGCATCTCCGGATTCTCCGGATGCTCCACCTTCAGCCGGCCAGCGACCTGTTCCGGACTGAACCGGTCGGTGAGCATCGTGGTGACCTGTTCCCGTAACGCTAACCCGTCCAGCTTTCGCGGCTTCGGCCTGCGGGCACGAGCCCAGGTCTGCTCCTGCGCGAGCGATGGCGAATACCGGTCACTGACCCGGTTCCTCGCGACCTCCCGGCTGATCGTCGACGGAGCCCGACCCAGAATGGCGGCGATACGACGCACTCCATTGCCCTGTGCGAGCTGGAAGCCGATCTCTTCCCGCTCACGCAACGACAAAAGCCCTGCACGGGGCACACTGAGATCCGGAACCGGCGATGGCAGCACCTTCTGATGGTCGCTCAACCACCGGTACGCGGTCGGACGCGACACCCCGGCGGCCCGCGCCGCTACGGCTACCGCCAGCCCGGCATCCAGACCTTCCCAGAACGCTAAACGAACACTCAACGGCGACCACGGTCTGCCCATCGACGACACCCCACAGAATTCAGGGTGTTGCACTCACCACCTGAACTTGCCGCACGTGGGTTATGAGACACGTCGCCCGGGCCCCGGGACGTTAGTTTCCGAAGTCGATTGCACGGAACGTCCCGGTGGTGTGCGCCGGCTTTGGTCGCCCGGTGGCTAGGCCTGATTCCTGGTGGTCTTCCGTTTATGGGAGACGGCGAACAAGGCGGCGGCCGCGGCAATGATGGCTGCGGCGAGGCCCAGCACTACGGGTGCGTTGCTGTTATCCGGTCCCGAGACGGGCGGAACGGGCTGACCGGCCGCGGGGGCGGTCACTGGGGCTGAGGTTGACGGGGCCGCCGCTGCCGGGGTGGTTGCCGACAGGGCAAGGTCCTGGACGGTGAAGGAGTAGCTGCCTTCGATGGGGTGCCCGTCAGAGGACACGGCACGCCAGAGGACGGTGTAGGGGCCGTTGACTCCCTTGATCAGCGTGGTGGAGAGCGTGGCGTCGGTGATATTGACCTTGCCGTCGCTGAGGGTGACCCCTGTGCTATCGGTGACCTTAATAACGCTGAAGTTCAGGCTCGCGGCGTCGGTTGGGGACTCGGACAGCGTCAGGGAGACCTGCTCAGGGGCGGTGGAGACCGTGCTGTCCTTCGCCGGTGAGGTGGACTGCAGGGAGTCGTGCGCCTGGGCGGGTGCTGTGGCGAGGGCCGGGATCATCGCCGCGGCCGCGAGGGCCAAGACGAGGCGGAAGCGCCAGCCTTTACGGTGTGTGGTGGGGACGGTGTTGTGCATGGTGGCTCCGGTGGGTGTCGTTGGGCGCGGACGGTGCCGTCCGCGCCGGGAGGTCGTTTTTTTATTTGGCGGCGTCGTCGAGGAGCTGGCGGAACTGGCCCTCGCTGTTGAGGGTGAGTTTTTCGCCGTCGAGGAAGAAGGTGGGGGTGCCGGTGACCCCGAGGGCTTTTCCGTCGGCGATGTCTTTGCGGATCCGGTCCTTGGTCGCATCGTTCGCGACGGCCGTGTCGTATTTGGCCATGTCCAGTCCGAGCTCCTGGGCGTAGGTGCGGAACAGGGCGGCCTGGGAGTCCTGTTTTTCGCCCCATTGCGGCTGAGTGTCGAACATCTTGGTGTACATCTGCTGGTATTTGCCCTGCTGGGCGGCGGCTTCGACGGCGAGGGCGGCGGTGCCGGAGTTCCGGTGGCCGGGCAGGGGGAAGTAGCGGTTGACGAAGGTTATCCGGTTCCCGTATTCCTTCTTCAGCTCTTCGACCAGGGGCACGGCCGCGCGGCAGGATTCGCATTCGAAGTCCAGGAATTCGACGAGCTGGGCTTTCTCGGTGGCCGGGGTGGTGACGCGGTGGCTATCGTCCCGCACGAGCTGGGCGTCAGCGGCCGGTGTTGCGGCGGTGGGGGCTGGTTTGGTCGCTGTGAATACGCCGTATCCGATCGCTCCGGCGACGACGATGAAGGCGAGCAGGGCCCACAGTGCGGTGCGGACCATTTTGGCGGTGTCGGTCTGTTTCGGGGCGTTTTCGGCTGTGGGTGTGGTCGGTGGTGCTGGTGTCATCAGTGGGGAAGGCTTTCCTGGTCGCGGTGGGCGGCGGGTTCGATCTGGAAGGTGGAGTGTTCGGTGACGACTTCTCCTGCGGTACGGGCCCATGGGCAGTGTTTTAAGGGCATTTTGCGCCTGGCAGGTGCTGCCCGGCAACGGTGCTGTTACCGTTGCCGGGCACGAAGCGACACTGGTTGTTAGGCGCTGGTGGCGTCCTGGACTTCTCCGACGAGTTCTTCGATGATGTCTTCCAGGAACAGGACCCCGGTGGTGTTTCCGTATTCATCGAAGACCCGGGCCACGTGAGCGCCCGTGCGCCGCATGGTGGCCAGGGCGTCCTCTAGCTCGCTGCCACGGAAGGTGGAAGCCAGGCGGCGGATCCTTTTCGCCGGCACGGGCTGGCTGAACTTCTCCGCCGTGGTCAGGTCCATGACGTCCTTGAGGTGCAGGTACCCCGTGGGGACTCCCGCTT
>JAODMS010000003.1 GCA_025464925.1 Arthrobacter sp. | reverse complement strand
ACTTCATCGAGGGCCTGTCCCCGGCGGTGTCGATCGACCAGAAGTCGACCAACCGGAACCCGCGGTCGACCGTCGGCACCATCACCGAGGTCTACGACTACCTCCGGCTGCTCTACGCCCGCGCCGGTCAGCCGCACTGCCCCAACTGCGGCAAGCCGATCTCCCGGCAGACCCCGCAGCAGATCGTCGACCAGGTGATGGCGATGCAGGAGGGCACCCGCTTCCAGGTGCTCGCCCCCGTCGTCCGCGCGCGCAAGGGCGAGTACGTCGACCTCTTCAGCTCGCTGCAGACCCAGGGCTTCTCCCGGGTCCGGGTCGACGGCACCATCCACCAGCTCACCGACCCGCCGAAGCTGAAGAAGCAGGAGAAGCACACGATCGAGGTGATCGTGGACCGCCTCACCGTCAAGGAGAGCGCCAAGCGGCGGCTCACCGACTCCGTCGAGACGGCACTCGGCCTGGCCGGCGGCCTCGTGGTGCTGGACTTCGTCGACCTCCCCGAGGACGACCTGGAGCGTGAGCGGACCTTCTCCGAGCACCTGGCCTGCATCGACGACGGGTTGTCCTTCGAGGCCCTCGAGCCGCGGTCCTTCTCCTTCAACTCCCCGTTCGGCGCGTGTCCCGAGTGCACCGGCATCGGCACCCGCAAGGAGGTCGACCCCGAGCTCGTCGTCCCCGACCCCACCAAGAGCCTGGGCGAGGGCGCGGTTGCCCCGTGGGCCGGCTCGATGAGCAACGAGTACTTCACCCGCCTGCTCTCCGGCCTGTCGGACATGCTCGGGTTCTCGATGAAGACGCCGTGGGAGGACCTTTCGGCGACCGTGCAGAAGGCGGTGCTGCACGGCTCCCCGGACCAGGTGCACGTGCGTTACAAGAACCGCTACGGCCGTGAGCGCAGCTACTACGCCGCCTTCGAGGGGGTGCTGCCGTTCCTCGAGCGCCGACACGAGGACACCGACAGCGACTTCATGAAGGACAAGTACGAGGGCTACATGCGCGACGTGCCGTGCCCCGTCTGCCACGGCACCCGGCTCAAGCCCGAGATCCTCGCGGTCAAGATGAACGGCCGTTCCATCGCCGAGGTCACCAATCTCTCCATCGGCGACGCGTCGGAATGGCTCGGAGCCCTGGAGCTGGGGGACCGCGAGCGGGCCATCGCCGACCGCGTGCTCAAGGAGATCCAGGCCCGGCTGTCGTTCCTGGTCGACGTCGGCCTGGACTACCTGTCGCTGGACCGCCCGGCCGCCACCCTCGCCGGTGGTGAGGCACAGCGGATCCGGCTGGCCACCCAGATCGGCTCCGGGCTCGTCGGCGTCCTCTACGTCCTCGACGAGCCGTCGATCGGGCTGCACCAGCGCGACAACATCCGGCTGATCGAGACCCTGGTCCGGCTCCGCGACATGGGCAACACGCTGATCGTCGTCGAACACGACGAGGACACGATCAAGCAGGCCGACTGGATCGTCGACATCGGCCCCGGTGCCGGGGAGCACGGCGGCGAGGTCGTCGTCAGCGGCACCTACGAGGACCTGCTGGCCAGCGAGCGCTCGCTCACCGGCGCCTACCTGTCCGGGCGGATGGAGATCACCATCCCCGAGGTGCGGCGACAGCCGACCCCCGGACGCGAGCTCGTCGTCAAGGGCGCCCGCGAGCACAACCTGCGGGGCGTCGACGTGACGTTCCCGCTCGGCTGCCTGGTCGCGGTGACCGGCGTGTCCGGCTCGGGCAAGTCCAGCCTGGTCAACGACATCCTCTACACGGTGCTGGCCAACGAGCTGAACCGTGCCCGGATGGTCCCCGGCCGGCACCGCACGATCACCGGCCTCGACCAGCTGGACAAGGTGGTCGGCGTCGACCAGTCGCCGATCGGCCGCACTCCGCGGTCCAACCCGGCGACCTACACCGGCGTCTGGGACCACGTCCGGAAGCTGTTCGCCAGCACCACCGAGGCGAAGGTGCGCGGGTACCTCCCCGGCCGGTTCTCCTTCAACGTCAAGGGCGGTCGCTGTGAGGCCTGCTCAGGTGACGGCACGCTGAAGATCGAGATGAACTTCCTGCCCGACGTGTACGTCCCCTGCGAGGTGTGCAAGGGCGCCCGGTTCAACCGCGAGACCCTCGAGGTGCACTACAAGGGCAAGACCGTCGCCGAGGTCCTGAACATGCCGATCGAAGAGGGCGCGGAGTTCTTCGCCGCCATCCCGGCGATCGCCCGGTACCTGCGCACCCTCACCGAGGTCGGGCTGGGCTACGTCCGGCTGGGGCAGCCTGCGACCACCCTCTCCGGCGGCGAGGCGCAGCGGGTCAAGCTGGCCAGCGAGCTGCAGAAGCGGTCCAACGGCCGCAGCATCTATGTCCTGGACGAGCCCACCACGGGCCTGCACTTCGAGGACATCCGGAAGCTGCTGATGGTCCTGCAGGGCCTTGTCGACAAGGGCAACACCGTCATTACGATCGAGCACAACCTCGACGTCATCAAGAGTGCTGACTGGGTCGTGGACCTGGGACCCGACGGCGGTTCGGGAGGCGGCCGGATCGTCGCTTCCGGCACGCCGGAGCAGGTGGCAAAGTCGACGGAGAGCCATACGGCCGCCTTCCTGGCCGATATCCTCAGCTAGGAGCGCCAAAGGCGTTTTCGGTTCCCGGAGGGGCAGCACCGATGCACGGGGTGCTGCCCCTCCGGCGGCAGAAGCAGCACGATAGTATGCCCTTCGCGGTATGCGAGTTTCTGGCATCCGTTTACTCGTGAGAAACTAAGCCGGTGACCCATACAAGAGTGCCCGTGATCTTCGACCTGGACGGCACTCTTGTCGATCCGGCCGGGGGAATATCAGAGGGAATTGCCGCGGCCCTCGCAGAACTGGGACTCGCCGTTCCAGGCCAGGCCCGGCTGGACGCGATGATCGGCCCGAAGCTCAGCCACTCGCTCGTTGACATCGCCGGGGTTCCCCCGGAGCAGCTGGAAGAGGCCATCCGGATCTACCGGGCGCACTACCTTTCCACCGGAATCGCGCAGAGCCGGCTCTACCCGGGCATCCGGAGCCTCCTGGAGTCCTATGTCGAAGCCGGACGGCCGATCGCCGTCGCCACCCAGAAGCCGGAGGTCCTGGCCCGCACCGTGCTGGAGCACCACGGCATCGACGCGTGCTTCCGGTCCATCCGCGGCTCCGCCGCCGACGAGGCCTTGCCCGCCTCCGGCCCGGCGGGCAAGGCCGGCATCGTCGCCGCGGCCCTGGCCGATCTGGACACTCCGGCTGTCCCCGGCACCCGGCGCGCCGTGATGGTGGGGGATCGCGCCCAGGACGTCGCCGGCGCCGCGGCCAACAGCCTGGACTGCATCGGCGTCGGCTGGGGTTTCGCGCTCGACGGCGAACTGCGCGAAGCAGGTGCCGTCGCGATCGTGAACAGTGCCGGCGCCCTGCGGAGCACCATTAGCCGGCTGGACCCGGTCAGCGCCGACGCCCTGATGACTGCCGCCCGGAACGAGGTGCCCACCGATGGCAATGTTTGACGCAATCCGCTGGAGCACCCGCGGCCTCATTTCCTCCACGTGCCGGCCTACCGTCATCGGCCTCGAAAACGTGCCTCCGGCCGGCCCGTTCATCGTGGCACCGAACCACCTCTCCTTTCTGGACAGCGTGATAGTCCAGGCCCTCATGCCCCGCCCCGTGGCATTCTTCGCGAAAGCCGAATACTTCACCACCGGCGGCGTCAAGGGCCGGGCCATGAAGTCCTTCTTCGAAGCAGTGGGATCCATCCCGGTCGAGCGCGGCGAGCAGGCAGCCAGTGTCCAGGCGCTGAAGACCCTGCTGGACATCCTTGAGGCCGGCAAGGGCATCGGAATCTACCCCGAAGGCACGCGGTCCCGTGACGGGATCCTGTACCGCGGGCGCACCGGCGTCGGCTGGCTGGCCCTCACCACCGGAGCGCCGGTCATCCCGGTGGGCCTGATCGGCACGGAAAACCTGCAGCCCGCGGACCGCAAGGCGGTGAAACCGCAGCACTTCACGATGAAGGTGGGCGAGCCGCTGTACTTTGAGAAGACCGGTCCGGATCATTCACTGCCGGCGCGCCGCCAGGTCACTGACCGCATCATGGACGCCATCGCGGAGCTGAGCGGCCAGCAACGCTCCGCCAGTTACAACCAGAGCAAGAGCATCGATTAGGCCCCGCGGCCGACCGTGTTGCGGCCGGCCGCAGCAGCCCGTTTTAGGGGACGACACGGAAGGCTAAGTAGACTGGACGTGTGGCAGATCCAGCGAGTTACCGACCCCAGACGGGTGAAATTCCGACCAGCCCGGGCGTGTACCGCTTTCGCGACCCGCACGGCCGGGTCATCTACGTCGGCAAGGCCAAGAACCTCCGCTCCCGGTTGAACTCCTATTTTGCCAACCCCGCGGGGCTGCTGCCGAAGACCCACGCCATGGTCCACGCGGCCAGCAGCGTCGAATGGACCGTCGTCGGCAGCGAGCTCGAGTCGCTCCAGCTCGAATACACCTGGATCAAGGAATTCAAGCCCCGGTTCAACGTCGTGTTCCGCGACGACAAGAGCTATCCGTACCTTGCCGTGACAATGGGGGAGAAGTACCCCCGCGTCCAGGTCCTGCGCGGCGAGCGCAGGAAGGGCACCCGCTATTTCGGCCCGTACACCGCCGGGGCCATCCGCGAGACCCTCGACACGCTCCTGCGTGTCTTCCCCGTCCGCAGCTGCAGCGCCGGGGTGTTCAAGCGCGCCGAGGCCAGCGGGCGCCCCTGCCTGCTCGGCTACATCGACAAATGTTCCGCCCCGTGCGTCGGCCGCATCGCGCCCGAGGACCACCGGGCCCTGGCCGAGGACTTCTGCACCTTCATGGGCGGGGAAGCCAAACCCTTCCTCTCGCGGCTGGAAAAAGACATGGCCGCGGCCGTGGCTGAGCTGGACTACGAGCGGGCCGCCCGCATCCGGGATGACATCATCGCCCTGAAAAAGGTTTTTGAGCGCAATGCCGTGGTCCTGGCCGATCACACCGACGCCGACGTTTTCGCCCTGCACGAGGACGAGCTGGAGGCGGCGGTCCAGGTGTTCCACGTCCGCGGCGGACGGATCCGCGGCCAGCGTGGCTGGGTCGTGGAAAAAGTCGAGGACTCCACCACCCCGGACCTCGTGGAACACCTGCTCCAGCAGGTCTACGGCGATGACGCCGGAAGCCCCGGCCGGCTGCCCCGCGAGGTTCTCGTCCCGGCCGCACCCAGCAACGAGCCCGAGCTCACGGAATGGCTCAGCGGCCTCCGCGGCGCCAGGGTGGACATCCGGGTGCCGCAGCGCGGCGACAAGGCCGCGCTGCTCTCCACCGTCCGGGACAACGCCGAGCACGCGCTGAAACTCCACAAGACCCGGCGAGCCGGAGACCTGACCGTCCGGTCCCAGGCGCTCCAGGAACTGCAGGAGGCGCTGGACCTGCCGGTCGCTCTGCTGCGGATCGAGTGCTATGACATCTCCCACGTCCAGGGCACCAATGTGGTCGGCTCCATGGTGGTGGTCGAGGACGGGCTGCCCAAGAAGTCCGACTACCGGAAGTTCTCCGTCACCGGCGCTGCGGCCACGGACGACACCGCCGCGATGCACGACGTCCTGACCCGCCGGTTCCGCCACTACCTGCAGGAAAAGGCGGACCACGCCGAAGCAGCCCGCCAGCCCGGTCACCGGACGGGATCCAGCGCGGCAGCCGACGCCGCCATGGTCGAGGCAGTGGCAGACACGACGACGGCGGCGCCCCGCGTGAAGTTCGCCTACCCGCCGAACCTGGTGGTGGTCGACGGCGGCAAGCCGCAGGTCAATGCGGCGGCCCGGGCCCTGGCCGAGCTGGGGATCGACGACGTCTACGTCGTCGGCCTCGCCAAACGCCTCGAGGAGGTCTGGCTTCCGGACAGCGATTTCCCCGTGATCCTGCCGCGCGCCTCGGCCGGGCTGTACCTGCTGCAGCGCATCCGCGACGAGGCGCACCGCTTTGCCATCTCCTTCCACCGGCAGAAGCGCGGCAAGGCCATGACCGTCTCCGCGCTGGACGGCGTCCCCGGCCTCGGGGACTCCAAGCGCAAGGCGCTGCTGGCCCAGTTCGGCTCCGTCAAGAGCATCAGGGCGGCAACGTCCGAGCAACTGACCGCGGCCAAGGGGATCGGGCCGTCGCTGGCCGAGGCGATCGTCCGGCACTTCAGCCCGGACGACGGCGAGGGTGCCGCCACCGTACCCGCCGTCAATATGACCACCGGCGAAATCCTGGACACTTAGCTAGCTCCGGCAAACTTAGCTAGGGTAAAGACTTGGGAAACGGAACGCGCGGATCCAAGGAAGAGATACCGCACGGCCTCCACACAGCAGAATGGGGCTTCACTGATGGCAGAGTCGACGGCAGGATCCGGGGCGGAAACGGACGGCATGACGCCGGTCAAACCCGTTGAGGCGGAGCTGCTCGTGGTGACGGGCATGTCCGGAGCCGGCCGGAGCACCGCGGCGGATGCCCTTGAGGATCACGGCTGGTACGTCGTGGAAAACCTTCCGCCGCAGATGCTTGGCACCCTCGCGGAACTGGTGTCCCACGCGCCCCGCTCGCTCTCCAAGCTTGCCGTCGTGATGGATGTCCGCAGCAAGGACCTCTTCGCCGACATCCGCGCCGCCCTGCGCTCCCTCGAAGCCAGCGGCGTCACCTTCCGGGTGCTCTTCCTCGATGCCAACGATGACGTCCTGGTCCGCCGCTTCGAACAGGGGCGGCGGCCCCACCCGCTGCAGGCCGGTGGCCGGATCCTCGATGGCATTGCCGCCGAGCGCGAGCTGTTGCACGAGCTGCGCGACTCGGCCGACATCGTCCTGGACACCTCGGCGCTCAACGTGCACGGACTCGCCACCGCCATCACCGAACTGTTCAGCGAAACCGGGCCGGTGGCGCTCAGGCTCAACGTGATGAGCTTCGGCTTCAAGTACGGGCTCCCGGTGGACGCCAACTTCGTCGCCGACGCACGTTTCATCCCCAATCCGCACTGGGTGCCGCAACTGCGCCCCCACACGGGCCTGGACCAGGACGTCAGCGACTACGTGCTGGACGCCGAAGGCGTCAGCAACTTCGTGGAGCGCTACGTGCTGTCGCTGGAGCCGGTCCTGGACGGTTACCGCCGCGAGAACAAGCACTACGCGACGATCGCCGTCGGCTGCACCGGCGGCAAGCACCGCTCGGTTGCGGTCGCCGTCGAGCTTTCCCGCCGGCTGGCGCAGTACCCGCGCGTCACGGTGACCACGACGCACCGGGACCTGGGCCGCGAATAATGGCGGTGCTCACCGGTCCGATGCCGCTGGTCCCCCCCGCCAGCGCGGCGTTCGGAAGCAAACAGGACAAAGGCCCCGCCGTGGTGGCCCTCGGCGGGGGCCACGGCCTCTCCGCCTCGCTGTCGGCCCTGCGGCTGCTCACCTCCGAACTGACCGCCATCGTCACCGTGGCGGACGACGGCGGCTCGTCCGGGCGGCTGCGCGAGGAATACGGCGTCCTGCCCCCCGGTGACCTGCGGATGGCGCTCTCCGCGCTGTGCGACGACACTGACTGGGGCCGCACCTGGCGTGACGTCATGCAACACCGCTTTGAGTCCGGCAAGGGCCGCAACGGGTCCCTCGACCAGCACGCGATGGGCAACCTGCTGATCGTCACCCTGTGGGAACTGCTCGGCGATCCCGTCGCGGGCCTCAAGTGGGCCGGCGCGCTGCTGGGCGCCCGCGGGGAGGTCCTGCCGATGTCCACCGTCCCGCTGACCATCGAGGGGCAGATACGGGTGCCCGCTCCGGACGGCAGCTCCGAGCTGCAGACCCTCAGCGGGCAGGCCAAATGCGCCGTGGCCGGCTCGCTGGAAAGCGTCCGGCTGCTGCCCGCCGATGCGCCCGCCTGCGTCGAGGCGCTCACCGCCATCGAACTGGCGGACTGGGTGATCCTCGGCCCCGGCTCCTGGTATACCTCCGTGCTGCCGCACCTGCTGCTGCCGGAAATGCGCGACGCGCTGTGTGATACCGCCGCCCGGCGCTGCCTCACGATGAACCTGGCCACGGACACCAAGGAAACAATGGGCATGTCCGCCGCCGACCATCTGCGCGTGCTGCGCGAGTACGCGCCCAACTTCACGATCGACGTCGTCCTGGCGGATCCGGCGTCGGTGCCGGACCTTCAGGATTTCGAGCGGGCCGCCGGGATGCTCGGTGCCGAGGTGGTGTTCGGTAAAGTGGGGGCGTCGAGCCGCCGTCCGATCCACGACCCGCTCCGTCTGGCAACGGCGTACCACGACATTTTCGGGAACAGTTAGGAAAGGTGCCATGGCACTGACAGCATCAGTCAAGGAAGAACTTTCCCGTCTGGATATCAAGAAGTCCTCGGTCCGCAAGGCTGAAGTGTCGGCCATGCTGCGCTTCGCCGGGGGACTGCACATCATCTCCGGCCGAATCGTGATCGAGGCGGAAGTCGACCTCGCCTCGACCGCCCGGCGGCTGCGCGCCGCCATCGCCGAGGTCTATGGACACCAGAGTGAGATCATCGTCGTCTCCGGTGGAGGACTGCGCCGCGGAAGCCGCTACGTGGTGCGCGTCGTGCGCGACGGCGAATCTCTCGCCCGCCAGACCGGGCTCCTCGATGTCCGCGGGCGTCCCGTCCGCGGTCTCCCCTCGGTAGTGGTCAACGGGTCCGCCTCGGACGCGGAAGCAGTCTGGCGCGGGGCATTCCTGGCGCACGGTTCCCTCACCGAGCCTGGACGCTCCTCCGCCATGGAGGTCACCTGCCCGGGCCCGGAATCTGCCCTTGCCCTGGTCGGAGCCGCCCGCCGGCTCGGCATCCAGGCCAAGGCCCGCGAGGTCAGGGGGGTGGACCGGGTCGTGATCCGCGACGGTGACACCATCGCCGCGCTGCTGACCCGGATGGGCGCCCACGATGCGCTCATGGTCTGGGAAGAACGCCGCATGCGCAAGGAAGTCCGCGCCACGGCCAACCGCCTGGCGAACTTCGACGACGCCAACC
>JAODMS010000231.1 GCA_025464925.1 Arthrobacter sp. | reverse complement strand
GCAGGTCATAGTCGCCGGTGAGCGTGGCGGTGTTCCAGGTGCAGGTGTACGGGGAGCCGGGGCTGGTGCAGGCGGTCTTCCAGTTCTCGGCCCCGGCCGGGGAGTACTCGACCCGGACGGTGTATTTTCCGGGCCCGGGGCTGTGCAGGGTCGTGGCGAGGCTGAGGGTGCCGCGCAGGATCTCTCCGGGGTCGGCCAGGACCACGGAGAAGTTGTTGACCACCGTGGTGTCCGCCGGGGCCGAGGTGCTGGTGAGCCCGGTGTTGTCGGTGGCCAGGCCCGGCGGCTGTAGGCGCCGTCGGTGACGGTGCGGGTATTCCAGGCACAGGAATACGGTGCGGCCGCCGCCGCGCAGAGGGGGATCCAGGTGGTTCCGCCAGCGGGAAGGTATTGGATCACGACCTCGCGGATGCCGGTCTCGGCGTCGGCGGCTTCCGCGGCCACGGTGGCGGTGTCGCGCAGGGTGGTTCCGGGGCCGGTCATGGTGACGGCCGGCGGCGTCCAGTCCGCGGCGGCGCTGAAGGTGTTGGCGGCGCTGGCAGTGCTGGCGGTGAACGCGGCGGACGCGAACGCGGCCGCCCCGGCGATGACCAGGGCCGTGAGTGTCGCCGCGATGGCCAGTGCGGTGCCGGCCCGGACCCCCCGTGCCGGCGGGGGAGCGCCGTCATCGTCAGGTTCACTATCCCGGAGGGCCTCGATTTCCGCTGCGGTGCCACGGGCGGGGCGGGCGCCGTACACCCCTGCAACCACCGCGAGCAGAGTCGCTAGGGCCCACAGGGCCAGCGCGGGGAGGTTTCCGGTGCCCAGCCACAGGCCGGGAAGCCCGATCCGCGGCACCAGGAGCCGGGCCTGGCCGGTGATCTGCCCCCGGACCAACGGGGTGCTGTCGGGTTCGGCGTTGGCGTCCCCGGCTGTGACGTACGTTCCGTCCGTGTTCTCGGCAACGATCCGGTGGAGCCGGGTCTTTTCCTCGCCGTCGGGCTCGGCGGACGCCGGGCTGGTGTATGCGACCACGCCGCCGACGGGCACCGGATCTCCGGCGTCGAAACCGGCGGCGAGAACAACGTCTCCGGCACTGATGTGGGGTTCCATCGATCCGCTCTGGACCACGCTGCCCTGCCAGCCCGACAGGGCAGGCAGCACCGCAATCGCGGCCAGGGCCAGAAGCACCCGCAGATACAGCCGGGACGCTTCGGACACCAGAAACAAGGCCCAGCCCTCCTTCGAGAGCAAAGAGCGCAAGCCGGATGAACCCGGGGGAGCACCGGGCCTGTTTCTGGTCAAAGCCTTGCTGTTGCCGAAGACTTCAGACTAGGGCTGGGCGGGGGTGTCAGCGGACTGCAGTTCCCACACCAGATCCATGCCGACCCCGGCACCCTGGAGGGCGTTGATCTCGTCCTGGCTCATGCCCGTGGTATCGAAGCGCCAGGTGGCCCGGTAGCTCTGGGTTTCTCCGGTGGTGCCGGTGGTCTTCCACGCGGAGCCGCCTGTTGCGTAGTCGTTGTGGTTGGCGGCGAGGAAGGACAGCGACGCTTCCGGGACGGTGTTCGCGACCGGAGTGAAGCCGTTGCAGTCGCTGAAGGATCCGCCGGTGCCCTGTTCCAGGTCAAAGAAGATCCTGTCCTCCATGCCGCGGGAGGCGATCAGGTTCTGCGTGTAGGTCCGTACCTCGCCCGGAACGTTGGAGCGGGAGGTGACGACGATGCACTTCTGGCCGGTCTGGTCGGGAACGATGTTCTCGACCGTGAATGCGGCGGCACCGAGGTCATCATCGCTCAGAACAACGTTTCCGGTGCTCCAGGAGTTGCCGGCGTTGCGGGTGGTGGCGGTGAAAGCGGCCTGGGAGCCCTGCCAGACCATGCCGCCGGCGAGAAGCACTGCAACGGGGCCGGCACTGAATGCGGCAATTTTGCGCACGCGCGCAGAAGGGGTTTTCATAGTGAGACCTTTTTGTGGGGGACCGGAAAGAAAGCGACTGATGATTCTGCCCGCTCTGCCATCGGACCCCGCCCAGGGTAGGAGCCTCAACGAGGGCCGGCGGGGCTGGTCTCGGGATCCTGATTAGTTAGGCGCTGTTATCGGCGTTTCTGGACAACTGATCAGCTCCCGATGTTTCTGCCCCTCGGTCACCAGTTTCACCGGACCGTGCCGGCGTCAGACAACTGGAGGTGCCCGGACTCCCTGAACAACCGGACTCCCTGAACAACCGTCCCGGCGTCTTACTGGGACCGGCCCGGAGGGCCTATGGTGGGCGTGTAGAACGTCGACAGGAGCGCCCATGATTACCCTGCAGATAGAACACCAGGTCCGGGACTTCGGCATGTGGAGGAGCGCCTTCGACAGTGACCCGCTGGACCGGGCGGCTTCGGGGGTGCGGTCCTACCGGATCTCGCGTCCGCTGGACCAGGAGGACTACGTGATGCTGGAGATGGATTTCGATACGCGGGAGGCGGCCGTGGACTTCCTGGCCCGGCTGCAGAACGGCACCTGGAAAACCGGTGTGACGGCGCCGGCGCTGGTCGGTGAGCCCTCGACCCGAATCATCGAGACGGTCGCCATCGAGACGGTGGCGGCCCCTTAACTCCTGTACCGCTCTTTGGAGTTCCGGTCCCAGGATCCGGTCCGGCCGGGCTTCCTTGCGCAGGCCGGCATGCGCTTTTCATCAGCGGGGGGGCTGACTGGAGTTGAAGCATGGAGGAGTGGGACGGCTTGCACTCTTTCCCAGCACCTGTCAGCGCTTCTTCCGAAGCCATGGTCCCAACAGCCTGGTGGTGGCGGGAAGAAAGACATATGTCATCAGCGGGGTGAGGAGACAGGTGGCCAGCAGCACCTGGAACGTCAGGGGCCATTCCCGGGTCAGCGGGTGCAGCAGGAAATTGGCCAGCAGGCTGAGCGGAAAAAAGGGCAAAAAGATGCTTACCATCTGTTTCCACCGGGGAGGCACCACAGTCTCGGGCACGGTGAGGCGGATATCGCCGGGCTGCGCGAACCAGCCCTCGATGCCCGTGCGCCGCTCAATCTGCGTGACTTCCACTAGGTCTGCCGCGCTGTCGATCCACCAGCGCCGTTCGTCGGACTGCTCCCAGTCGTCGAGCAGGCCGGCATCGGCAAAGCGGTACAGCATGTGCCATTCGTTTGAATCTGCGGCCGAGCGGACCCATCCGGAGCCAAGATAGCCCGGCCATTCTCGGGCGAGTTCCTGGCCTGCATGGGCCCACGCGCTGGCCTGGCGGGTCCGGCCCTGCTGAACAGTACGTGCAACGGACACAGTGACGGGCTGGGGATTCGAATCAAGGAGGGTCACTACAGGAATCTTACCAACGGCGCGGCTCCCCTGCCGCCGGAGGCGAGCCCGCGAGCGGAGGAGTCAGGCCTGGCGCCAACGACGGTGCCGGGTCCGATGATGGCGCCGTGCCGGCGGGCTGGGCGGCCTCCGGCTATCCGGCGATGCGTGCCAGGAGCGCCGCGCTTTGTGCCCGGATTACAGGGAGGTTTTCCCCGAGGCCGCTGAGGACCATGCCGGCGTCGGCCGCCTGAAGGGGAGAGCCGGGAGTGGACAGCCCGTCGGCGCGGAGGCTGACCAGGGACTCCACGAGCCGAAAGGCCAGCTCTCCGTTCTGGCCGGTGCTGGTCCAGCCGTTGTCGGGCAGTTCCGCACCCAGCCGCTGGTACAGTCCCCGGAGTTCCCGTCTGTCATCCATAAAGCTGCGGAACCGCGCGCCGCGCGCCTCCGGCAGGTGGTAGAGCACCCCGAGGTTCCAACGGGCGTCGCACAGCTGGGTTCCGTCATAGAGCGCGACGGCGTGGAGCCGCGCCCCAGCCGCCGCCGGGCTGCCGTCTCCGTCGTTCCCCGAACAGACCGCGCGGGCAAAGGAGAGGCCGCCGGCCACGGTGCCCGCCAGCAGGACCTCGAGAATGTCGTCCTTGGTGCTGAAGTGGTGGTAGAGCGAGGACTGGCGGATCCCCACGGCCTCGGCGATGGAGCGGGTGGACGTGGTGGCATAGCCCCGGGTGGTGAACAGTTCCGCGGCGGCATCAAGGATCTCGTCACGGGCCGTGGCTCCCGGCCGGGAGGGCTGCTGCTTGCGGGGGCGTCCGGGGCCGGCTGTTGTCACGGCATCATTCTTGCATCCCCGGCATCCTGCGCGGCGGGCCTGCCGAACGGTGAGGCGCCGGAAATGCACCGGAAATAAACCGTCAACCCACCTTTTACCTGGGCGAAACGAGTTCGGGATCTCCGGCTGGAAAACTATCAATTGACCGGTATTCCGCAGCTCGTCGCCAGCGCTGCGTTTGCCCGAACGCATCATCCCCACGCCGTTCCAGCCCCGGAGATTCCGATGACATCCACCGTTCTTCCCACGTCCGCGCAGACGGATGATGCTGACCTCACGTCGCTCGGTTACGAGCCGTCCCTGCACCGCAAGCTCGGCCGTTACGCTTCATTCGCAGCAGGCTTCTCCTTCGTTTCCATCCTGACCACCATCTTCCAGCTCTTCGCGTTCGGCTACTCCTTCGCAGGTCCGGCCTTCTTCTGGACCTGGCCTGTGGTGCTGGTCGGCCAGCTGCTGGTGGCCCTGAATTTTGCGGAACTTGCAGCCCGCTATCCGCTGTCCGGGGCCGTCTACCAATGGGCCCGGCGGGTTGGCGGCGAAACGGTTGGCTGGTTCGCCGGCTGGTTCATGGCCCTGGCCCAGGTGGTCACAGCCGCCGCAGCCGCCATTGCCATGCAGGTTGTCCTTCCCCAGCTCTGGGAAGGATTCCAGCTGGTGGGCGGCGACGCCGCCCTGAACACGGTCACCGGCGCGGCGAATGCGGTGGTCCTGGGGGCCATCCTGCTGGTGGTCACCACGGTGATCAACTCCATGGGCGTCAGGCTGATGGCCCATGTGAACTCCATAGGGGTGACCTGCGAAATCGTCGGCGTCGCCGCCGTGATCCTGGCGCTCCTCACGGCGGCCCAGCGCGGACCGGAGGTCGTTCTGGACACCATCGTCCTGCAGGGGTCGGACCTGGGAGCGGTAGGCGCGTTCATGGTCTCGGGCCTGATGGCCGCCTACGTCATGGTGGGCTTCAACTCAGCCGGTGAGCTCTCCGAGGAGACCAAGTCCCCGCGGAGCACGGCACCCCGGACCATCCTCTCCGCCCTGATCATCTCCGGTATCGGCGGTGCACTGATGATCATCACGGCGCTGATGGCTGCCCCCAGCCTCGACGACGGCCGGCTTGCCACTGAAGGCCTGCCCTACGTGCTGACCGCCGTGCTGGGCACGTTCTGGGGCAAAGTACTGCTGGTGGATGTGGCCGTGGCGATCTTCGTCTGCACCCTGGCCATCCAGACAGCCGGTTCGCGTCTGGTGTTCTCCATGGCCCGTGACGGCCAGCTTCCCGCCTCAGCACTGCTCTCCTCCGTCCATCCCACCCGCGGCACCCCGATGTGGCCCTCCATTGCCATCGGCGCCCTGGCCGTGGGTGTGCTGGCCATCAATGTGGGCAATGCGGCGCTCTTCACCACGCTCTGCAGCGTCTGCATCGTGATGGTCTATCTGGCCTACCTGCTGGTCACGGTGCCACAGCTGATCAACCGTTTCCGGGGCGACTGGGACAGGGTTGGCCAGACCATGCCGGCAGGGCTGTTTTCGCTGGGACGGTGGGGCCTGCCCGTGAACATCCTCGCGGTGCTCTACGGGGCGGTGATGGTGGTCAACCTTGCCTGGCCCCGGCCTGAGGTCTACGACCCCTCCGGAGACAACGGGATCCTCCTGTACTCCGCTCCGCTGATGGTGGGCATCGTGCTCCTCCTCGGCATCTGGATCCGGCGCTCCAGCGCCCGGTCAGCGGACCGAACGGAAGCCTGACCCATTGCCCGCCGACCACACCGTCCACTCAAACGAACGCCCACTCCAGGATTGACATGACACAGACCACCGAAACACCAGCCACAGCCACCACCGCCGGAGCCCGGGCGCACGCACGGGGACAGCACGGCCGCACCGGGGACACCATGCGCCACGTCCCGGCGGCCGCTGCCCCGGACCGGCTCACCACCGGCCTGCCCGAGAGCGCCAAGAAACGGCTGAGCTGGGCCGAATCCGTGGCCTTCGGCCGCTATACCGCCCTGCCGCTGGCCCGCGGCACCCGGATCCGGCTCACGGACACTTACGGCGATGCCTGCGTCCACGCGCTGCTCTACCGGACCGGGGCAGCCTACGAACGGCTCAATGTGGCGGACACCGTCAAGGTCCCGTGGCAGGCCTACCCCGGCGCGGGACACCCGCTGCTGTCCGACGCGGGCCGCCTGATGGCCACAATCGTGGCCGACACCTCCGCCAGCCACGATGCCCTGACCGGCACCACCACCCTGGCAGGAAACACTGCCCGCTACGGGGCCGGGACAGTCCACAGCAGCTCGCCGGCCGGGCGCGAGCTGCTGACCCTGGGCGCCCTGAAGCAGGGGCTGGATGTACGGGACGTGGCGCCGTCGATCTCCCTGTTCAAGGGGATCCGGGTTGATCCTGACGGCGGCATCCGGTTCACCGGAGCTGCCGGTGCCGGGGCCGCCGTCGAAGTCCTCCTGCAGATGGACGCCGTGGTGCTCCTGGCGAATACCGCCCATCCGTTGGACCCGCGGCCTGATTTCACGGGAACCGCCGTTGACGTTCTCGCCTGGCACGCCCCGGAAGATCTTGACCTGCTCGCGGAGGGCCTCCTCACGGGGCCCTTGACGCCCGAACACCGGCAGGCACTGAACAACACCGATCACGACCTCACCGCAAGGGACGCACGATGAACACCGCCACCGAAACCCTGACTCCCGCCACCGCGGAAGCCCGCCGGACAGCGCTCGTGCCCGGTGCCGTCATATTGGACGAATACGTGGAAGCGCGCGGACCCTGGTCCGCCGTCGTGGCCGCCGGTGACGTCCTGACCATCGTGGACCTTGACGGGAACCAGGCGGTGGACTGCCTGCTCTACGCGGCCGAGGACACGGCGGTGCGTTACTCCGCCGCCGCCACCATCGCCGGGCAGCGCTCCGTCGTGCTGAGCACCGGCTCCGTGCTTCGGACCGAGACCGGGGCGCCGCTGATGACGGTGGCGGCGGACGAGGTGGGCGTACATGACACCATCGGCGGGGCCTGCTCCCAGGAGTCCAACACGCTCCGCTACGGGCAGCACACCCGTGAACAGCATGCCTGCGTGGAGAACTTCCTGATCGAGGGTTCCCGCTGGGGGCTGGGGAAGCGGGACCTGGTCTCCAACATCAACTGGTTCATGAATGTCCCGGTCGACGGGGACGGAGCCCTTGGCATCGTGGACGGTCTCTCCGCCCCGGGCAAGCGGGTGGCCCTCAGGGCCGAGAGGGACACCTTGGTGCTGGTCTCCAACTGCCCGCAGATCAACAATCCGTGCAACGGCTTCAACCCCACGCCTGTCCGCATGATCATCACCCGCCCGGAGGCCGCCCTGTGAACCGCTTCGACACCCTGCTGGTCGCCAACCGCGGCGAAATCGCCTGCCGCATCATTGAGTCGGCCAGAAAAATCGGCCTGCGCACCGTGGCCGTGTTCTCCGAGGCGGACCGCGGCGCCCGGCACGTCAGGCTGGCGGATGAGGCCGTGCTCCTGGGCCCCGCCCCGGCCAAGGAATCCTACCTCCGGGTCGATGCCCTGCTGTCGGCAGCCGCGGCCACCGGTGCCGGCGCCATCCACCCCGGCTACGGTTTCCTGTCCGAGGACGCCGGCTTCGCCGAGGCCGTGGAGGCTGCCGGGCTGGTCTTCGTGGGGCCCACCCCGGAGCAACTCCGGATCTTCGGCACCAAGCACACGGCGCGCACTGCCGCCCGCGACGCGGGGGTGCCGATGATCGCCGGTTCGGAACTGCTTCCCGATGCCGACGCCGCTGTGCTGGCAGCCCAGGAGATCGGCTTCCCGCTGATGCTCAAAGCCACGGGCGGAGGCGGCGGCATCGGAATGACCGTGTGCCGCAGCGAGGACGAGCTCACCGAGAGCTACCCCCGGGTGGCGAGGCTGGCGGGCGCGAGCTTCAGCACGGCAGGCGTCTTCGCCGAACGTTACGTCGAGCACGCCCGGCACGTGGAGGTGCAGATTTTCGGCGACGGCGAGGGCCGGGTGGTGAGCCTGGGCGACCGGGACTGCTCGCTCCAGCGCCGCCACCAGAAAGTGCTGGAGGAAGCACCCGCACCGGAACTGCCCGCGGAACTCCGGGACGAACTGCACCGCAGCTCCCGCGCCCTGTGCGCGTCCCTGAACTACCGTTCTGCCGGGACCGTGGAATTCGTCTATGACCCGGTCCGGAAGCAGGCGTCGTTCCTCGAAGTCAACGCCCGGCTTCAGGTGGAACACCCCGTGACCGAGGCCGTCACCGGCGTGGACCTGGTGGAGTGGATGCTGCGGCTGGCGCAGGGCGGCGCGGAGGCAGCCGGCGTGCTGGCCGGCCGTCCGGACAGTCTGCCCGTGTCCGGCTGCGCCGTCGAAGCCCGCCTCTATGCCGAGGATCCGGCCCGCAACTTCCAGCCGAGTTCCGGGACCGTCACCAACGCCGCATACCCCGCGGCCGACGGCGTACGCGTGGATGCGTGGGTGGAAACCGGCAGCGAGGTGTCCACGCACTACGATCCCCTTCTGGCCAAGATCATCATCACCGGCACGGACCGCGACCAGGCCTTTGACCGGCTCGGCGCAGCGCTGAAGGACACCCGGATCGACGGCATCGAAACCAACCTCGGAATGCTCCGCGCAGCAACAGCGCTGGACGTGGTCCGCAGCGCGGTTCACTCCACCGGCACGCTGGATGACCTCGGTGACCCGGAACCCCGCATCACCGTGGAGCGGCCCGGACTGCAGACCTCGGTCCAGGACTGGCCCGGCCGTACCGGCCTGTGGCAGGTCGGTGTTCCGCCCAGCGGCCCCATGGATGATCTGTCGTTCCGGCTCGGCAACCAGGCCCTGGGCAACGCGGAGGGCGCCGCCGGGCTCGAGTTCACCATGACCGGCCCCAGCCTGCGCTTCACCCACGCCGCCACCGTGTGCGTGGCCGGCGCCCACGTCACGGTCACCGTTGACGGGGCCGAAGTGTCCCTCTGGGAACCGGTGCGGGTGCCCGCGGGAGGAACGCTCGACGTCGGCACCGCCGACGGCGCCGGCCTGCGCGGGTACATCCTGTTCCAGGGCGGACTGGATGTGCCGCAGTACCTGGGCAGCGCCTCAACGTTCACCCTGGGCCAGTTCGGCGGCCACGGCGGCCGCGTGCTGCGCAGCGGTGATGTGCTGCGGACCGCAGCCCCGGACACGGCTGAAGTCCCGGCGTCGGCCACCGGGCCGGCCGCTCCGGGACCGGCGGGTCCCGTCCCCGCGGACAGCCGGCCCCTGCTGACGTCCGAGTGGGAGCTGACGGTGGTGGAGGGCCCCCATGGCGCCCCCGAATTCTTCCGGCCCGAGGACCTCGAGGATCTCTACGCCGCGAGCTACGAAGTGCACTTCAACTCCGCCCGCACCGGGGTCCGGCTGATCGGCCCCAAACCCCGATGGGCACGTAACGACGGGGGCGAGGCGGGACTGCACCCATCAAACATCCACGACACCGCGTATTCGGTGGGGGCCCTGGACTTCACCGGCGACACTCCCATCCTGCTGGGCCCGGACGGACCCAGCCTGGGCGGCTTCGTGTGCCCCGTGACGGTGGTGACGGCCGACCGCTGGAAGCTGGGCCAACTCCGTCCCGGCGACACAGTGCGGTTCGTGCCGGTGGAGACCAGCCGGGCACCCTCGGCCCGGGACCTGGGGCCGGGCCGGCAGCTGGTGCTGCCCGGGAACGCCGGCTGGTCCCGTTCCGCAGGCGGCGCCGCCGCTGCCGCCGGCCGGGGGTCCGCCGCCGGCGTCCGCCGCGGAGACGGTGACGACGGCGTGCTGGGCCGGGTGCCGGACGGCCCCGGCCGGCCGGCGGTCACCTACCGCCGCTCCGGAGATGACAATCTGCTGGTGGAATACGGTGACATGGTGCTGGACCTCAGCCTCAGGGCCCGCGTTCACGCCCTGCACCAGCACATCGAGGAGCTCCGCCTGCCCGGAATCGCGGACCTCACGCCGGGGATCCGTTCCCTGCAGATCAAGGTGGATCCCGCGGTGCTCCCCGCCCCGCGGCTCCTGGGCCTGGTGCAGGAGATTGAAGCCGCCCTGCCGCCGAGTTCGGAGCTGGTGGTGCCCAGCCGGACCGTCCGCCTTCCGCTGTCCTGGGATGATCCGGCCACGCGCGAAGCGATCCAGCGCTACATGGCCGGCGTCCGGGACGACGCCCCGTGGTGCCCGTGGAACATCGAGTTCATCAGGCGCATCAACGGCCTGGCCTCCGTGAACGACGTCTTTGACACGGTTTTCAACGCCGAATATCTGGTTCTGGGCCTGGGTGACGTGTACCTGGGCGCGCCGGTGGCCACACCGCTGGATCCCCGCCACCGTCTGGTCACCACCAAGTACAACCCGGCCCGGACGTGGACCCCGGAAAACGCGGTGGGAATCGGCGGAGCCTACATGTGCATCTACGGCATGGAAGGGCCCGGCGGCTACCAGTTCGTGGGCCGCACGACCCAGGTGTGGTCCCGCTACGCCGATTCCGCGCCGTTCGAGCCCGGCTCGCCCTGGCTGCTGCGGTTCTTCGACCGCATCTCCTGGTATCCGGTCAGCCCGGAGGAGCTGCTGGATCTCCGGGCCGACATGGCCGCGGGCCGGGGACGCGGCGTCGAGATCGAAGACGGTACCTTCTCCCTGGCCGCGCACGAGGACTTCCTGGCCGAGAACAGCGCGTCCATTGCGGTGTTCCGGGAGCAGCAGGCGGCAGCCTTCGCCGTCGAGCGGCAGGCCTGGGCTGACGCCGGCGAGTTTGACCGCGCGGACGCGGCAGCCCCCGTGCCGCCTGATCTCCAGGAGCTGGTGGTGCCCGACGGCGGGACGCTGGTTTCCGCGCCGTTCGCCGCGAGCGTGTGGAAGGTGGACGTGGCGGCCGGGGACCGTGTGGCCAAAGGCCAGCCGCTGGTGTCGCTGGAGGCCATGAAAATGGAAACCGTGCTGGTTGCCCCCTGCGACGGGGTGGTGCAGCGGGTGATTCCGGTGGCCGGGTCCCAGGTGGTGGGAGGTGAAGCCCTGGTGGTCCTCGGGCTGCCTGCTGGAACCCTCGCTCCAAATACATCCACGGTGGAACACCGCGACGAACTGGAAGGGGCAGCAGCATGAGGACGGCGTCCGCCGGACGGAGAGCAACTGACCGGGTGCGGGCGGCGCTGGCAGCCATCGAGGCCGTGGACCGGCCGGAAATCTGGATCACCCTGCGCCCTGCGGACGAGCTGCTGGCTGAAGCGGCGCTCCTTGATGAAGCGCTGGCCTCGGGCACGGACCTGCCCCTGGCCGGGCTGCTCCTCGCCGTCAAGAACAACGTGGACGTGGCAGGGATCGAGACCACCGCGGCGTGCCCCGGCTTTGCCTACACCCCGGAACAGGACGCTGAGGCGGTGGCCCGGCTGCGGGCGGCCGGGGCGGTGGTTCTGGGGGCCGCCAATCTGGACCAGTTCGCGACCGGGCTGGTGGGCACGCGGAGCCCGCATGGGCCCGTCCGCGATGCGCGCCGCCCCGACCGTATTTCCGGGGGGTCCAGCTCCGGGTCCGCGGTGGCCGTGGCCCTGGGGCTGGCGGACATCGCGATCGGCACCGATACCGCCGGGTCGGGGCGTGTTCCTGCCGGGCTCCAGGGGATTGTCGGCATCAAGCCCACGTTGAACGTGGTGTCCACTGCCGGGGTGGTACCGGCGTGCCGCTCCTGGGACGCCGTCACCATTTTGGCGAGGGACCTGGCCACGGCCGAGCTGGCAATGGGGATCATGGCCGGGGGCGCCCGCCCCTGGCCGTCGAACACCAGGCTCGCCGCACCCGCCCGGCCACGCGTTGCCTATCCGTCGAGCCTGCCGGAGCTGCCGCAGGCCTGGGTGGTTGAGTTCGGCCGCCAGATCGCCAGGCTTCAGGCCGCGGGTGTGGATGCCGAGCCGATCGACTTCGAGGTGTTCCTGCAGGCCGCGCGCCTGCTCTATGACGGCGGGCTGGTGGCCGAACGCTACGCAGCCGTCGGGGCCTTCGTTGACGCCGCCGGCGAGATGTCCGGCAATCCTGCGGGACTGGATCCGACGGTCGCCGGAATCATCCGCGGCGCGGGGGACGTGCCTGCCCACGGCTATGTTGCGGACACCGCCCGGCTGGACGGATTAAAGCGGCAGGCGATGGCGAGGCTGCAGGGGTTCGATGCCCTGGTAGTCCCGACGGTCCCGT
This sequence comes from Arthrobacter sp., assembly GCA_025464925.1. The sequence goes on along the minus strand of JAODMS010000231.1, from coordinate 8,305 downwards.
TCCATCCGAGCCTGGCGGAGGTCGCCGCAGACCCCGTGGGCGTGAACTCGCGGATGGGCACCTACACGAACTTCTGTAACCTGTTCGATCTGTGTGCCGTTGCGGTACCCGCCGGCGAGGTGGAGGGATCCCAGTTCGGCCTCACCGTGGTGGGGCGTACCTTCCATGACGCGGCCGTGGCGGACATTGCCCGCAGAATCGAAACCACACCGCTTCCGCCGGCGCTGTTTGCGGCCGGGGCAGCTCCTGCACCCCGTGCGGAGTCCGGAAAGCCGTGGCCCGTCCGGGCCGGTGCGTCTGCGGTGACCCTGGTCGTGGTCGGGGCGCACCGCAAGGGCCAGCCGCTGGCCCACGAACTCGAAGCGCTGGGAGCCGCCTGGGACGGGCACGCGCGCACTGCGGCCCGCTACCGCATGGTTTCGCTGGACACCCAGCCACCGAAGCCCGGCGTGTACCGTTCCGAGGACGGAGCGGAACTCGTGGCAGAGCGCTGGCTGCTCGCTGACGCGGCACTGGGACAATTCCTGGCGGCGTTGCCCGAGCCGATGCTCCTGGGATCCGTGCGCCTGAGTGACGGCTCCTCCGCCGTGGGCTTTGCCTGCGATGCGGTGGCCGCCACCCACGGCACCGACATCACCCGGTATGGCGACTGGCTGGCCGCAAGGGCCGCAGCCCGGTCCGGGCCGGAAGTGACCGGACAGGAAGCCCCCGGCACCCTCCGCGACGCGCTCCTGATCGGATTCACACGAGGACTTCAGCGGTGAACCGACCATAGGGAGGGGTGGGCGGGCATCCGGAGCCCTAGTCGGACCCTGGAGGCCGGCCCGCCGATCGAAATCCTTTTCTCCCGGCACTCCGGTCCTTACCGGCAAGGAATGAACGACCCGAAGGAATAACGGTGCTCTATTTCAAAAAATGGTGGTCCACGCTCGCGTTCAGCTCAGGCGGAAGTCGGGCAACGGAGGCCCCGCCGGAAACGGCAGACAGCGAGCAGCTGCGATATTGGTGGCTGCTGCCGGGCGGTGCCACCTATTAAACGCCCCGGCTCCTGTTGCGGCCCGCACCGACGGTTGGTGCGCGCCGGACCAGGAAGCAGGAGCAGCAGGTGAACTCGTCCCCGGCCTGCGGGATGACCTGGACGATGAGCTCCTCGGCGACGAACGCACCGCCCGGCTGACAGGCCTGGCTCTATGCCCGGTCGTCCTGGTGCTCGGCGTCGTAGCCTTCCAGCAGACGCCGCCCGGCGGTCGTCATGTGTGACTGCATGGCTTCCGCCACGGCGGCCGAGTCCCGATCCTCCAGGGCCTGGAATATCCTGCGGTGTTCCGCCAGTGCCGCAGCCGCATGACCTTCATCCGTCAGTGCCCGGTCGACCCAGAGGCGCAGCAGCGACCTGATGCTTTGCAGCAGTTCCTGCAGCACCTGGTTTCCTGAGCTCACGGCAATTTCACGATGGAAGGCAGCGTCAGCCTCAACAAAGGCCTTCAAATCATGAAGGTTCTTCTCCATGGCCGCGAGGTCGGCGCGCATGCGTTCGAGAGAAGCCTCGGTGACCCGGGCGGCCGCCAATTGGGCAGCCTGGACTTCCAGTCCGCCGCGGAGTTCGATCAGCTCGCGGGTTTTCGGTGCGCCGAGCATCAGTCCCCAGCTGAGCGTTCGGGGAAGCAGTTCGGAGATCCCATCCCGCAGATACGTCCCGGATCCCGGCTTTACCACGACGATCCCGAGGATTTCAAGCGCCGCGAGGGCCTCCCTGACGGCGGACCGCCCCACCCCGAGCGAAGCGGCAAGGGTGCGCTCGGCCGGCAGTCTGGTGCCCACGGCGATGTCGCCGCTGGTGAAGTAGCCCAAAAGCCGCTCCGCTACTTCCGAGACCACGGAACCCTGCTCCATGGAACCCAATGCGGCACTGATCTTGGCCGAAGCATCGGCGGAAGTTATGGACATTCCTCAAGCTTAGCAACGGCGGACCTTTTCCAGTGGATACCTGTCAACCGGTTGACCAATTAACCGATCCGTTCTATGGTGGACATCACATCCTCAGCCACGGGCGGTCCTGCTCCGACGGGTGGCATTGAGCAAAAACCCCACGCCTCCAGCGCAGGATGCGGGCGGACCCTCAACAACTAGGAGTCAACGTGGACACCACCCAATCAGTGGTCGAACGATCTGCAATCAGGAAGGTGGCAAGCCGGCTGGTGCCGTTTGTCGCACTCATGTTCTTCATCAATTTCTTGGACCGCACGGCCATCTCCTTTGCCGGCCCCAACGGCATGAACGCGGACCTCGGCCTCTCGGCAGCCCAGTTCGGCTTCGCGTCCGGCGTCTTCTTCATCGGCTACATCCTGCTGGAAGTCCCCAGCAACCTGGCCCTGCACAAGTTCGGCGCCCGCCGCTGGCTCGCCCGCATCATGGTCAGCTGGGGCATCGTCTCCCTGCTGTTCACCTGGGTCAGCAGCGTGGAACAGCTTTACATCCTGCGCTTCATCCTGGGGGTGGCCGAGGCGGGCTTCTTCCCGGGCGCCATCCTCTTCCTCAGCCTGTGGGTCCCGTCCCGCCACCGCAGCAAGATCCTGGCCCTGTTCTACCTGGCCCAGCCGCTGACCACTGTCATCGGAGCACCTCTTGCCGGCCTCCTTATCCAGCAGGAAGGCCTCTTCGGCCTCGACGGGTGGCGGGTCATGTACCTCGGAGTGTCCGTTCCGGCCATCATCGTCGGCATCATCGCCTGGTTCTACCTCGCCGATTCCCCGGCCAAGGCCAAGTGGCTGACGCAGGACGAAAAGACCTGGCTGACCGGCGCCCTGGAAAAGGAAAAGAACGAGACTGCCGCCGGCAACAAGCACGTCAGCGTCAGGACCGTCTTCGGCAACGGCAGGGTCTGGATGCTGTCGGCCATCTACTTCGGTTTCATCTACGGCCTGTACGCGCTGGCATTCTTCCTGCCCACCATCATCGCCGGCTTCGAAGGCATCTACGGCACGAAGTTCGATGTGTTCCAGAAGGGCCTGATCACCGCCATCCCGTACCTGCCGGCAGCCTTCGCGCTGTACTTTTGGTCCAAGGACGCCACGAAGCGCGGCGTCCAGACCTGGCACATCGCCCTGCCTGCCCTGGTCGGTGCGGTCAGTATCCCGCTGGCCCTGTTCGCCGGATCGCCGGCCGCCACCATCGCCGTCATCACGATCACGGCCATGTCGATCTTCGCGGCCCTGCCCAACTTCTGGACGGTCCCCACGCAGTTCCTCACCGGAGCCGCGGCGGCAGCCGGCATTGCCCTGATCAACACCGTGGGCAACCTGGCCGGCTTCAGCGCCGGCTACATCACCGGCTGGCTCAAGGACCTGACCGGCGCCTACACCGTACCGATGTTCGTCGTCGGCGGCTTCATGCTCCTGTCCGCCATCCTCATGGTGGTGCTGAGCCGCTCCGGCAAGGTCAGCGAAGGCATCCCGGCTGAAGCCCTGGACCCCACAGGAGCCGGACACCACGCCGAGCCGTAACAGACCCGGAGGCGTCCCCCTTACCCGGGGACGCCTCCGCACCACCCCCACCGCAATTTCCTTTAGCTAGGCCCAGGAGCTCCGCATGACCCGCCTGTTCAATGAACCAGCAGCCTTCGCTGACGAGATGATCGAAGGCTTTGTCGCCGCCCACGGCCGCTGGGTCAAGCGTGTCTCCGGCGGCGTTGTCCGCAGCACCCGCAGCACCCCGGACACGGTGGCGCTGGTGGTCGGCGGCGGCTCCGGCCACTACCCGGCGTTCGGCGGCCTGGTGGGCCAGGGCCTCGCGCACGGTGCGGCGATGGGCAACCTGTTCGCCTCCCCGTCCGCGCAGCAGGTCTACAACGTGGCCAGGGCCGCGAACAACGGCGCCGGCGTGCTGCTGGGCTACGGCAATTACGCCGGCGATGTCCTGCATTTCAACCAGGCCCAGGACCGGCTCCGCAACGAGGGCATCGAGTGCCGCAGCATCGCCGTCACCGACGACGTCTCCTCCGCCCCGCTGGCCGAACGCACCAAACGCCGCGGCATCGCCGGGGATCTCACCGTCTTCAAGGTGGCCGCAGCAGCCGCCGAGGCCGGCTACGCCATGGACGACGTCGTCGCCGTCGCCGAGCGCGTCAACGACCGGACCCGCTCCTTCGGTGTGGCCTTCACCGGCTGCACCCTGCCGGGCGCGGACCACCCGCTGTTCTCCGTCCCCGAGGGCCGGATGGCGGTCGGCATGGGCATCCACGGCGAGCCCGGGATCGGTGAAACGGACGTCCCGACGGCGGACGGCCTCGCCGAGCTGCTGGTGGCCAAGCTCCTCACCGAAATTCCCGAAGACCTCCAGGAGGCCGGAGATGAGGGCCGCCGGGTCGTTCCTATCCTCAACGGGCTCGGCAGCGTCAAATACGAGGAACTTTTCGTTGTGTACCGCCGGGTGGCCCAGTTGCTGGCCGAGGCCGGTCTTGACATCGTGGACCCCCAGGTGGGCGAGCTTGTCACGAGCTTCGACATGGCGGGCACATCACTGACGCTCTTCTGGCTGGATGACGAATTGGAAAGCCTCTGGCTCGCGCCGGCCGACGCCCCGGCGTTCCGCCGCGGCGCCGTCACGGCCGCCGCCCTGGACCCGTCCGACGCCGGCGAGCCGGCCGCCGTCGAAGTCGCCATCGGGAAGGCGTCGCCGGAATCCCGGGACGGCGCCCGCCGTGTCCTTTCGGCGCTGGTGGCGGCCAAAGCCGTCGTTGGCATCAACGCCGGGGAACTCGGCCGGATTGATGCCATCGCCGGTGACGGCGACCACGGCATCGGAATGGAACGGGGCATCCACGCCGCCGTCGACGCGGCGGCCGGCGCCGTGGCGAAAGGCGCCGGAGCAGCCACCGCCCTGCACCTGGCCGGTGACGCCTGGGCCGACAAGGCCGGCGGAACCTCCGGCGCGCTCTGGGGCATGGCGCTCCGCGCCGTCGGAGACGCCCTCGGTGATTCCAGGGCCCCGGACGCACGTGCTGTCACCGACGGAGTGGCCGGCGCGGCCGCCGCGATCATGGAATTCGGCAAGGCAAAACCCGGTGACAAAACACTCGTGGACGTCCTGGTCCCGTTCCGCGACGCCCTCACCGCCGGAGTCGACGCCGGCAAGTCCCTCGCCGAGGCCTGGGGCACGGCAGCCACGGCCGCCGAGCAGGCAGCCGAAGACACCGCCCAGCTGCTGCCGCTCATGGGACGCGCCCGCCCCCATGCCGAGAAGAGCCTCGGCACCCCCGATGCCGGCGCGGTGTCCATGGCACTGATCGTACGAGCAGTCCACAACACGCTCATCGAGCGGACAACCAATAAGGAGAAAGCATGAGCACCCAACTGCGCCTGGTCATCGGCGCCGACGACGCCGGATTCGACTACAAAGAGGCACTGAAAGCCGATCTGGAGGCCTCCGAGCTGGTCGAATCCGTTCACGACGTGGGGGTGGATGCCACCAGCCACACCCCTTACCCCTCGGTGGCGATCGCCGCCGCCGAACTCATTGCCGCCGGCAAGGCGGACCGCGCCCTGCTGGTCTGCGGTACCGGGCTGGGCGTGGCCATCGCCGCGAACAAGGTCCCCGGCGTCCGGGCCGTCACGGCCCACGACAGCTACTCAGTGGAGCGTTCCGTCCTGAGCAATAACGCCCAGGTCCTCACCTTCGGCCAGCGCGTCGTGGGTCTGGAACTTGCCCGCCGGCTCGCCAAGGAATGGCTGAGCTACACGTTCGACGAGACTTCCGCCTCGGCCGAAAAAGTCACCCTGATTAAGGACTACGAAGGTGTCACTTCCTGCTAACCGCCCCCTGGGCAAAGCTGGGCCGAAGGCCATCATCGGCGTCAGCCTGAAGATGTACTTCGGCTACGAACGCACGCTGCAATGGTGCCGCGCCGTCGCAGAGATTGCCGCGGACCACCCTGCCGTCCGAAGCGGCGAGATCGAACTTTTCGCCCTGCCGTCCCACCCGGTGCTTGCTGAAGCGGGACGGATCCTGGGCGCTGCAGGGGTGGCCACCGGGGCCCAGGACATTTTCTGGGAGGACGACGGTGCGTTCACCGGCGAGGTCGGCGGAAAAATCATCGCCGAGGTCGGCGGACGGTTCGCTGAAGTGGGCCACGCCGAAAGGCGCCGCATCTTTGGCGAGGACGATGACGTGATCGGGCTGAAGACCGCGGCCGCGTACCGCAACGGCCTGACTCCCGTCCTTTGCGTCGGGGAACCCCAGCACGGGACGGCCACAGACGCCGTGCGGCACTGCATCCGCGAAATAGATGCCGTGCTGAACCGGGCCGAGAGCCTAGGCCAGTCCGGGCGGACGGTCGTTGCATACGAACCGCAGTGGGCCATCGGCGCCGCCGAGCCCGCCACGCCGGCCTTTATCAGCGACGTTATCCGCGGTCTGGAGGCGCACCTCCGCCACCGGCCCGGGCAGGCAGACAGCCGGGTCATCTACGGCGGCAGCGCCGGACCCGGACTGATCGGCGACCTGGACCCGGCCGTGGCCGGTCTCTTCCTGGGCCGCTTCGCCCACGACCCGGAGGCACTCGGGGCCATCCTGGATGAAACCGCCGAACGGCTCGGGCTCCTGGCCGGAACGGAGGCGAGACCATGAGCAGCACCGCCGGAACCGGCAGGATCGGCCTCAGCAGCTACGCCTTCTTCTGGCAGCTGTCGGAGAAGGTCTCTGCCCCGCTAAGCATCCACGAGGCGCTGGAACGGACCGCGGCCCTGGGCGTCGACCTGTTCCAGATCTGCGACTACGCCCCGCTCGAAACCATGAGCGCCGCGGAACTCAAGGACGTCCGGGCCACCGCGGACTCGCTGGGGATCGCGCTGGAACTGGGGACCAAGGGGATCCGCCCTGAGCACCTCCGGAACTTCCTGCGGATTGCCGGCATCCTCGGTTCGCCGCTGCTGCGGACGATGTTCAACAGCGCCGGCCACACCCCCTCAGCCGAGGAGGCCAGCGCCATCTTTCGGGACGTGCTGCCGGAATTCGAGGCTGCCGGAGTGAAGATCGCCGTGGAAACCTACGAGCAGGTACCCACCGCCCGGGTCCTGGAAGTTCTCCGCAGCGTTGACAGCCCCTATCTGGGCATCTGCAGCGATCCCGCCAACACGGTGGCGGCCCTTGAGCTGCCCCGGAACGTGATTGACGCCGTCGCGCCCTATGTCCTCAACATGCACATCAAAGACTTTGCGTTCAGCCGCAAGGAGGGGTGGGTCGGGTTCACATACTCCGGCACGCCGCTCGGCGAGGGCCTTCTCGACTATGACTACATGGCCGGAAAGCTTCAGCCCAAAGAAAGAAACATCAACCAGATTGTCGAGCACTGGCTGCCGTGGCAGGGCTCCGAAGACGAGACCATCCGCCTCGAAAACCAGTGGACCCAACAAAGCCTTGATTTCCTAAGGAGCAAGTGAAATGTCAGCAGAACAATTGACCATCGCCGTCATCGGTGCCGGAGGCAAAATGGGGCTGCGTGTTTCAGCCAACCTCCAGAAGAGCGCCCACAACGTCTTCTACAGCGAGAACTCCCCGGCCGGCCAGGAACGGGTCCGCGCCGAGGGTCGCGAGATCAGTAGCACCGAGGACGCCATCAAGGACGCCGACGTCGTGATCCTCGCCGTCCCGGACACCGTCCTCGGCATCGTTTCCCAGGGCGTGGTGCCGCAGATGAAGTCCGGCGCCATCCTCCTCACGCTTGACCCCGCAGCCGCCTACGCCGGCCTGCTGGCCAAGCGCGACGACGTCGTCCAGGCGGTGGCCCACCCGTGCCACCCGTCCGTGTTCCTGGAACGCACCACAAAGGAGGAATGGGCCGATACCTTCGGCGGCCAGGGCGCCCCCCAGAATGTCGTCGCCGCCATCGACGAGAACGCCTCCGCGGAGACCCGGGCGGCCGCCGAGGCCACCATTAAGGTCATCTACGCGCCCGTGATCGATGTCCACTGGGTCACCGTGAAGCAGCTGGCCATCCTCGAACCCACCCTGGTGGAGACCGTGGCCTGCATGATCGGCACCCTGCTGAACGAGGCACTCCACGAGACCGTGCACACCGCCGGCGTTCCGGAGGAAGCAGCCAAGGCGATGCTGTTCGGCCACGTGCAAATCGCCCTGACCAACGCCCTGCGTGGCTCCAACCCGTTCTCCGAGGCCTGCGAAATCGCCATCCAGTACGGCAAGGACACCATCATCAAGGACGACTGGAAGAAGATCTTCGACGACTCCGAGCTGGACAGCGTGATCGCCAAGATGCTCAAGCTGGACGCCATCAAGCGCTGATATATCC
>JAODMS010000212.1 GCA_025464925.1 Arthrobacter sp. | reverse complement strand
GCTACCAGGTTCAGCTGGAACCGGTGCGCCGCGTGGTCATGATCGGCCTGCCGGTGCTGTTCGGGCTCTTCGCCGGCAGCGCCGCGGCCAGCCAGTGGCAGAAGGTACTCCTGTTCCTGAACCAGGAATCTTTCGGCCAGAACGATCCGCAGTTCGGCATGGACATCAGCTTCTACCTGATGACCCTGCCGTTTCTCGGCTTCATCACGGGTTTCCTGATCAGCGTCGTCATCGTGGCCGGAATTGCGGGCATCCTGACGCACTACCTCTACGGCAGCATCCGGATCATGGAGCGCGGCATCTTCACGAGCCGTGCCGCCCAGATCCACCTGGCGGTCACCGGGGCGGCGTTCCTGCTGCTGCTGGGCGTCAACTTCTGGCTGGACCGCTACTCCGCCGTGCAGAATAGCGGCGGGCGCTGGGCCGGCGCGCTGTACACGGACGTGAACGCCGTCATCCCCACGAAGTCCATCCTGGCCGTGGCCGCGGCGCTGGTGGCCGTGCTGTTCATCATCGCGGCGGTGATCGGCCAATGGCGGCTTCCCGTGATCGGCACCGCCATGCTCGTCATCACCTCGATCCTGGCCGGTGGCGTGTACCCCTGGGTGATCCAGCAGTTCCAGGTCCGGCCCTCGGAGCAGACCCTCGAGAAGCCGTACATCGAGCGGAACATCAACATGACCCGCGCTGCTTACGGCCTGGATAAGATCCAGGAGGAGCGCTATAACGCCACCACCACCGCCACCTCCGGCGCGCTGGCCCCGGATGCCCAGACCACGGAGAACATCCGGCTGCTTGACCCGAACCTGATTTCTGACGCGTTCTCCCAGCTGGAGCAGTACCGGCCGTATTACCAGTTCCCCAAAGTGCTCAACGTGGACCGCTACGAAGTGGACGGCAAGGTCCAGGACACGGTCATCGCTGTCCGTGAGCTGAACCCGGAAGGGCTCAGCACGAACCAGCAGTCCTGGCTGAACCGGCATGTCGTCTACACCCACGGCTACGGCGTGGTCGCCGCGAAGGGCAACAAGTTCACTGCCGACGGCAAGCCGGAATTCTTGCAGGCCGGCATTCCGTCCACCGGTGTGCTGGGCACCGACCAGACGTACCAGCCCAGGATCTACTTCGGCGAAAACTCGCCCGAGTACTCCATCGTCGGTGCTCCCGACGGTGCCCCGCAGCGCGAGCAGGACCGCCCGGCCGGCAAGGAAGGGGACGCGGAAACCCAGTACACCTTCACCGGCAACGGCGGCCCGAACGTCGGCAGCTTCTTCAACAAGGTCCTCTACGCCATTAAGTTCCAGTCCTCCGACCTGTTGCTCTCGGACGGCGTGAACGCCGAGTCCCAGATCCTCTACGACCGCAACCCGCGTGAGCGGGTCGAGAAGGTTGCGCCCTACCTCACCGTGGACGGCAACGCCTACCCGGCCGTGGTCGACGGCCGCGTGAAGTGGATTGTGGACGGCTACACCACCAGCCAGTACTACCCGTATTCCCAGCAGGAGCAACTCTCCGAAGCCATCGCCGACTCGCAGACGACGGCGGGCCGGACGGCCGCGCTGCCGAACAGCTCCGTCAACTACATCCGCAACTCGGTCAAGGCGACAGTGGATGCCTACGACGGCTCCGTGACGCTTTACGCCTGGGATGACCAGGATCCGGTGCTGAAGGCCTGGCAGAATGTCTTCCCCACCTCGCTGAAGCCGTTCTCGGAAATGTCTGGCGCCCTGATGAGCCACGTGCGCTACCCGGAGGACCTGTTCAAGGTCCAGAGGGAGCTCTTGGGGCGTTACCACGTCACCCAGGCGGACAACTTCTACACGAACAACGACGCCTGGTCCGTGCCGAACGACCCCACCGTCAAGGACGAGGTCAAGCAGCCGCCGTTCTACATGTCGCTGCAGATGCCGGACCAAGACAAGCCGGCCTTCCAGCTGACATCCTCCTTCATCCCTCAGGTGGTCAACGGCACCGCCCGCAACGTGCTGTATGGATTCCTCGCCGCGGATTCCGACGCCGGCAACCAGAAGGGTGTGAAGGCCGAGAGCTACGGCCAGCTCCGGCTCCTGCAGATTCCGCCGGAAGCCCAGGTGCCTGGTCCGGGCCAGGCGCAGAACAAGTTCAACTCGGACCCCACGGTCTCCCAGGCCCTGAACCTGTTGCGGCAGGGAGCTTCGGCTGTGCTCAACGGCAACCTGCTGACCCTTCCGGTGGGCGGCGGCCTGCTGTATGTCCAGCCGGTGTACCTGCGGTCCACGGGCGAAACCTCGTACCCCACCCTCCAGCGCGTCCTGGTCGCGTTCGGTGACAAGATCGGCTTCGCGCCGACGTTGGACGAAGCATTGAATCAGCTGTTCGGCGGCGACTCCGGCGCAACGGCCGGAGACTCGGCCAACAACGGCCAGGCGCCTGCCGCCCCTGCTCCCGGCGATGCCCCGCCCGGCACCGGTACCCCGGATGCGAAGGCGGAGCTGAAGGCTGCTCTGGACGAAGCGAACGCCGCGATCAAGGCGGGCCAGGAAGCTCTTGCCAAGGGTGATTTCTCCGCCTATGGCGAGCAGCAGCGCAGGCTCGCCGCGGCGCTGCAGAGGGCGATCGAGGCCGAGGCCAAGATCGTGGCGCCGGTCACCCCGGCGACGGAGACTCCGGCGGCGGGGGCCACCCCGGCTCCGACGCCCAGTAACTGACAAGAGCGCCCCCGAGGTGCCCGGCGGTTGCCGCGGCGCCTGATAGGCAGTCGAAGGCCGGGTTCCCTGCTACTCCCAGGAGCAGGGAACCCGGCCTTTCCTGTTGCCGGACCGGCGGGAGATACACATCACTCCGCCTCGATTTGGCCGCAAGTAAACCGGCAGGTAGAGTTGATATTGCGACGCGGGGTGGAGCAGTTCGGTAGCTCGCTGGGCTCATAACCCAGAGGTCACAGGTTCAAATCCTGTCCCCGCAACGAAAGAGAAGGCCCGGATACTGGAAACAGTGTCCGGGCCTTCTGCTTTAAGCTCAACCAGGCTCAGCCTCACATGGCACCGGCCCTGAAAGTTGGAACGGACGCCAGGGCCGCGGCTGCGGGCGGTGGTCAGGGCCGCCCTCAAAGTAAGGTAGAGTTGATACTGCGACGCGGGGTGGAGCAGTTCGGTAGCTCGCTGGGCTCATAACCCAGAGGTCACAGGTTCAAATCCTGTCTCCGCAACCAAGGAATAGCAGAAAGGCCCGGATCTGGTGATCCGGGCCTTTCTGCTTGCCGGATCCGGCGGCGGCTCAGCCGTCTTTGAGCTGCTGGTAAGTCTCGAGCGCCCGGGCCCGGGACTCCGAAAGCCCGACTACCGGGTCCGGGTAGTCCGGGGCGGTACCGGCCTTCCACGGCTCATGAATCGACCTCGCGTCCACCGCCGACAGCTCGGGGAGGTACTGGCGAAGGTACCGGCCCTCGGCGTCGAACTTCTTGCTCTGGGTGACGGGATTGAAGATGCGGAAGTAGGGGGACGCGTCGGCGCCCGAGCCCGCCACCCACTGCCAGTTCGCGGGGTTGCTCGCGGCGTCGGCGTCCACCAGGGTGTCCCAGAACCAGGCCTCGCCCAGCCTCCAGTCGGCGAGCAGGTTTTTGACGAGGAAGGACGCAGCCGCCATCCGCACACGATTGTGCATCCAGCCGGTCTGCCAGAGCTGGCGCATGCCGGCGTCCACCAGCGGGTACCCGGTGCGGCCCTGCCGCCAGGCCGCCAGTTCGGCGTCCGAGGGCGTCTGCCAGCCGAAACGGTCGAATTCGGGCCGGTAGTTCCGGGTGGCGAGGGACGGGTTCTGATAGAGCAGTTGCCAGCAGAATTCCCGCCAGCCGAGTTCGGAGCGGAAGATCCCGACGTCGGCGGGTGCCTGTTGCGGAAAGCGCTCCCGCAACGCGTGCCAGATCTGGAACGGGCTGATCTCGCCGAAGCGCAGATGGGGGGACAGGCGGCTGGTTCCTTCGATCCCGGGGAGGTTTCTGCCGGTGCCGTACTCGGCCGCCGGACCGTCGAGGAAGTCCTCGAGGCGGGCGCGGGCGCCTGCCTCTCCCGGGGTCCAGGTCCCGGCGAGTCCTGCACTCCAGTCCGGCCGGCGCGGGAGCAGTCCCCAGCTCTCCAGTGCATCGCTGGCAGGCAGCCCTCCGGCGAGGGCGGGAGCAGGGCCCGGCAGCCGCTGCGGTGCATCGAGGGGCAGGCGCGGTTCCGTCCGGTCAAGGCACGCTTTCCAGAACGGTGTAAAGACCTTGTACGGGCCGCCGGCGCCGGTGCGCACCGTCCACGGTTCGAACAGGAGGTTGGCTTGGAAGCTCTCTGCCCGGACGCCGCGCTCGGCCGCCCAGCTCTCCACACGGGCGTCCATGGCTCGCTCCGGTCCTCCGTAGCGGCGGTTCCAGAGCAGGCTGGTGGCGCCCGTCTGGCCGGCGAGGTCCACGATGACCTCAGCGGCCCGGCCACGCCGGAGAAGCAGCCGCGAGCCGGCGGCCTCCAGTGCGGCGGCTAGCTCCCGCAGCGAGTGGTGGAGCCACCACTTCGCCGCGCCGCCGAGGGGGCGCACGCCCGGTGAGCCTTCGTCGAGCACATAGACAACGGTCAGGGGGACTCCCAGCGCCGCTGCTGCAGTCAGCGCCGGATTGTCATCCAGGCGGAGGTCATCGCGGAGCCAGACAAGGGTCGAAGACATGGATCCACGGTACACGCGCAGCCGAAGGCATGACACAGCACGGCACAGAAGAGGCCGGGCTGCCGGAACGTTCTTTGATTCGATCGTCCAGGTGGCCCGGCCTCGGGGACCGGCGGAAGCCGCCGGGGAAGTTGCTAGAGCTTGTCGAAGTCGGCTTCCTCGACGACGGGGGAGCCGGCCGCCCTGCGGTCGCCTGCGCTGATGGCCGCGGGGCTGCCGCCTGATTTCAGTGCCGCGAGGCGTGCTTCGATTTCGGTCTGCTCGCCGAGGTCCTCCAGCGAGTTGAACTGCGCGTCCAGGCTTGAGGCGGCAAGTTCCTGCTGCCCGCGGACCTTGGCTTCCTCGCGGCGGATTTTCTCTTCGAAACGGCCCACCTCGGATGTGGGGTCCATGAAGTCGATGCTCTTGAGGGCATCGTGGACCTGGGACTGGGCCGCGGCGGTCTTGGACCGCGCCACAAGCTCGTTGCGTTTGCTGGTGAGCTCGTTGAGCTTGCCCTTCATCTGGTCCAGCCCGTGCTTGAGCTTGTCCACCACCTCGCTCTGGGAGGCGATGCTGGGCTGGGACGCCCGGGCCTCGTTCTCCGAGGCGATCTGGCGCTGCAGGGCTACCTTGGCGAGGTTGTCGAATTTCTGCGCGTCGGCGGCGTCGCCGTTGGCGCGGTACTCGTCAGCCTTGCGGGAAGCGGCGAGAGCCTTGTTGCCCCAGTCCTTGGCGTTCTTGACGTCCTCGTTGTAGTCATCCTGAAGCATGCGCAGGTTGCCGATGGTCTGGGCCACGGCGGACTCTGCCTCCGCAATGTTGTTCGTGTAGTCCCGGACCATCTGGTCCAGCATCTTCTGCGGATCCTCGGCCTGGTCCAGCAAGGAGTTGATGTTGGCCTTCGCTAGCTGCGCCATGCGGCCGAAAATGGACTGCTTCATGGTGTTACCTTTCGTCCTGCTCAGTGGTTCCCACTGAATTCAGTGAACAGATGATGTACCGCTTCTATCCGCCGGTCGGGCAATCCCGCCGGCGCCTAGTCTGTCGTGGCCTTCTATTCTGCAAGGCCCCTCGCCGGCCAAAAAGGCCAATCAGAAGCTCCCGGAGTCGCCGCCGCCGAAGTCGCCACCGCCGAAGTCGCCACCGCCGCCGGAATCGCCGCCGCCCCAGCCGCCGCCGCCCCAGCCGCCGCCCCCGCCGCCGTGGAAGATGGAGTTGATCAGGATGCCGCCAAGGATGGCGCCGCCAAGGCCGCCGCCGCCGCCTCCGCCGAACATCCCGCCGCGGCCATAGCCCTGGTTGGCGTAGTCGCCGAACTGGTCGACGTCGGACTGGGCCTGCTGTGCGGCCTGTGCCGCCAGGGAGTGCGCCTGCTGCGCATACTGCAGCGCGGTGACGGGGTCGTTCCGGGAGATCGACAGCGCATAATCCAGGTTCCGCTGGGCCTCTGCCAGTCGCGTACGGGCTTCGGTGCCGACGCCGCCGCGGCGCGCGGTAATGTAGTCCGACGTCGCGCTGATCTGCGCCTGGGCTGACATGATGCTCTGCTGCAGCGAGGCCTGGGCACGGTGTGCCTGTTCCTGCTGGTCGCGGATTCCGGCCAGGGCCTGGTCCAGCGACTGATGTGCCTTTTCCACGCGTTCCAGCGTGGCGATGGGATCGATCTTGCCGCTCTGGATTTCGGCCCTGACCTGGGCCAGCGCGGATTCCACCGCGGCGACAGGACCGGCAAGCTCCCGGTGGGCCCCCGACTGGATCATGGCCTTGGCCTGCGCCAGGTCCTGCGAGGTATCGGCGACCGCGGACTCCAGTCCGCTGCGTGCTTCGTCGAGGTTGCGGGCTACCTTCGCGATGGCATCGATCAACACGTTTGTCTGGTGCAGGCTTTCTTCCGCCGCGCGTACAGCGACCGCAGCGAGGCTGCTATCACCCCCGGCAAGCTTCTCCTGGGCCGTGGCAGAGGCGTTGCGAACGAACGCCAGCCGTTCCTTGGCCTGGCTGATGTTGTCCGCGACCTGCACCAGGGCACTGTCGGCGTACTTGGCGCGCAGCTCGGTCAGTGACCGTTCGGCGTTGGCAATCTTGGCCTCGGCCTCGGCTGCTCCCGCACTGACGGCGGCGAGGGCCTGCGGGGCGTTCTTTTCCAGCTCCCGGAGCGAGTCGAAGTCCGCCTTCTGCTCCTGGAGGGATGCGAGGGCGGCTTCGGAACGGCGGATGATTTCGCCGAGCCAGGCCCGCTGCTGCTCCTCTGTGTCCGGGATGTGGTCGTCTAGCTGCTGCTGCAGCTTGAAGGACTCGGACATGTGGCCCTTGGCCTCCTGCAGCGCCTTCGTGAAATTCCCGACCGCTGAATCACCGTACTGTGCCTGGGCGAATCCGAGCTCCTGCTCGCTGGACTTGATGGCGTCATCGGCCTCGATCAGCAGCGAACCGCTCTTCCGGCGCAGCTCCTCCACGCTCAACGAAGCCAGCGGGTCCAGTTCCGCCCCCTGGGGTCCGTAGCCCGCACCGGCTCCCTCGGAAGCCTTCTTGCGGCGGTTGCGGAAGTAGAGGTACGCTCCCGCCCCGCCCGCGGCTACGACGCCGGCACCGACCAGCACGGCGCTCCCGGCGCCATCCGCGGAGGGAACGTTGCCCTTCCCGCCGCCCGCTGCGTCACCTATTGCCGCGGCAGTGTCAATGGCGGCCTGTGCGTAGTCACCCTTACGAAGCTGCGGATCAACCGCCTCCTTCACGATGTTGTTCCGCTGGGCGTCGGTGACTTTGCTGTTGGCCGGCTTGCTCAGCTGGTACTGGCGGGTCTCGGTGGCAGCAGTCAGCAGCATGGCGTTCGGGCCGAGGCCGGCTTTATTCGCAACCTCCGCTGCCCAAGCAACCCGGTCGGAGGGGTTCTCGAATTTCTTCACGTAAACGACGTGCAAGGTCATGGCGTGGTCGGTGCCGAGTTTCTGAATTGCCTGTTCGACCTCAGGTTTCCTGTCGCCGAGGACTCCGGCCGTATCCACGATTTTCGTCACAGGGTCAAGAGTCACCGGGTCCTCGGCGAGGGCTGGGGCGGCGGGAAGCGCCAGCAACCCAGCGAGGCCCAGAATGGCGAGAAAACGTATCAAGATTGACCGCATGTGCAACCCTTCAGCACTTCCTGCGACCGGTTCGGCCGAACCAGTCGTTCCAGAATGCAGCAGCGCCCCCACGCAGATGTAAAGCCGCAGGTCGCTGTGGCATCCATTTGATTCTATGGTGCACCCAAGTGGCAGTCCACCGACGGGAATATGCCACCAGCGAAACGCGCTGAAGCGTACAAATAGGCAAGCATCGGACCCCCATGACGCCGTTCAGGAACCTCCCAGCAACTGTCCGCTCTAGTATCAGTCAGAGCGTCCATAGTTAATGGCAGACGAGGATGAGAGGAAGTCTTATGACTGAGAACCCAGTGCCGGGTGTGTCACCAGAGAATCGGGAGCCGGCAAGGCAGCACGAGGATGCTTCGGAGCAGCCCCAGGCCGCCCACGCCCCGGAAGCGGCGCACGAGAATGACACCCTCCCACTTGACCGTGCCGAGAACGCCCCGCCGCGCCCGGTCTACCCGCAGCACCAGCCGGCCTATGGTCAGGCCGCCGCGGCGACACAGCGGCACCCGGCGGCGGAGACACAGCAGTTCGGCGTCCCGGAGACGGGGCAGTTCGGTCACGGACCGGCGCCGGCGTATCAGGCGTACGGGCAGGGCGGCAATCCCCCCCAGTACGGCCAATCCCAGCACGGCCAACAGTACGGCGCCTATGCCGGCAACCAGCCGCCGTCGGGTCCTTCCTATCCGCCCGGCCCTGGCTATGCGAGCAACCCTGCCAACGCCCCCAAGCGCAAGGCAGCGTTCGGCGTCCCGACTCTGGTGGCCAGCATCCTCGCGGCCGGCTTGGTCGGTGGCGGCGTGGTCGCCGGCAGCAGCGCGCTGCTGGCGGACCGGTCCACCACCTCGCTGAGCAGCACCAGCAGCCAGACCGGCCCGGTGATCGTGAACAACAAGGATGATGTCAACGCCATCACCGCCGCCGCCGTGAAGGCCTCACCAAGCGTGGTGACCATCAAGGCCACCAGCGGCAGCGACGGGGGCACCGGCTCCGGGATCGTGCTCGATGCGGAGGGCCACGTTCTCACCAACACTCACGTCGTCACCCTCGACGGCAGCGCGGCCAATGCCGCGATTGAGGTCCGCACCAGTGACGGAAGGGTCTACTCAGCGAAGATCGTCGGTACCGATCCGCTGTCGGACCTCGCGGTCGTCAAGATGGACAATCCCTCGGGGCTGGTGCCGGCAACGCTGGGTGACTCGGGCAAGCTGAACGTCGGGGATACCGCCGTCGCCATCGGCTCCCCGCTGGGCCTCACCGG
>JAODMS010000203.1 GCA_025464925.1 Arthrobacter sp. | reverse complement strand
GCTCGGTGGCCGTGCCCGCGGTCTGCGTCGGCTGCGGCACGGACGGTGCCGTGCCGGGGGCCCGCCCCGTACCCGGAGCAAGCTGCGCAGGCGCCGCCGAGGTGGTGGCCGGCGCGGGACCAACCGACGCCGGACTGCCGGTCGATGGCGCGGGCTGTGGTGCCGGCTGCGTTGCGCCGGGGACGGGGGTCTGCGTTGCTCCCGGCGACGGGGTCCCGGGAGCAGCCGGTGCCGTGGCAGCGGGGGAGCGGCCGGCCGGGGTGGCGCTGGGATCGTTCTTGACGAGCTGCTGAACCTGCTCCTTGAAGACGCTCAGGCGGCCCTGGATCTCCGAGAGCGGCACGTTTCGCAGGTTCCTGCCGAATTCCGCGATCTCCTGCCACAGCGCATCGAGCCTGGCCGTGCCGTCGGCGCTCAGCGGACCGTCCAGGGTGAGGACCAGCTGGCTCGCCAGGGCGTACGTCAGGCACCGGACGCAGTTGTAGTTCGCGGACGCCGAGAGGTTCTCGGGGACGATCACGTCGGTCTGGCCCACGATCAGGACCACTTGGAAGCCCACGGCCACCGCGGCGCAGTCGGTGCAGCTGGCGAAGGCATAGGCCTCGTTGCGGGTGTCCACCGCGTCGCCGTCCTCGGCCCAGACCAGGGCGAAGGCAACGTCATAGACGGTGGAGCCGTCGGTGGTGTTGACGGCGAGCGACTGGTTGCCGTCCTGCCCGGGAGCGGCCGGCAGATCGAACGGGAACACCCACGACGGCGCCGCGGCCGGGGCCTCCGCCGTGCCGGAGCCGCCGGTGTTCGCGGAGGCGCCGGACTGCCGGGGGACCAGGACCATGCTCAGCTGCGGTTCCTCGCGGGTGGGTTTCGTTGTGCCGGCCGGCCACAGGGCCACGGTCCGGCCGGCCTGGCCGGACCTCATCGGGCCGGTGGAACCGGCCGGGAAGATGGCGGTGGTGGCGTCGGCCAGGGTGCCGCGCTCGTAGGGCTGGACCGGGCGGTAGCTTTCGCCGGCGGGCCACCACGCCCAGGCCAGGCCGGCCACCACGGCGGCGATCGCGGCCACCGCGGTTCCGCGCCGGAGCGCCTTGCCGCGCGTCTTCCGCCACAGCCCGGCGGTGAGCTGCCGGGCCAGGCGGAGCAGGACGTAGAGGATTCCCAGGACGGGAAGCGCGACGGCGGCGAGCGCCAGGACCCGCACCGACGCGTCGAGGAAGTTACCGTCGCCGAGGCTGGTCGCGAGCATGGCGTACTGCTTCTGGGCGCTGGCCCAGGCCGTGCCGAGGAGCCGGGGCAGGGACAGGACCATCACCACCAGGCTGAAGAGCAGCAGCGGCACGGTGACGAGCACCCACGCGGTGACGACGGCGCGGGCCCAGGGCTTCAGGAGCTGCGCCTCGGGGTCCTTGCGGCGCCAGGGCAGGAGGCCGAGCAGCGTGGGTCTGATCCGCTGGAACAGGTCCGGTACTCCGGTGGCATCGGCGAGGATGTGGTAGCCGTCGAACCGGACCAGCGGCAGGAGCTGCCGGACCATCTGCACCAGCTGGGTCACGACGACGAGCAGCAGCGCGTCGAAGCCGGTGGCCCACCAGATGCCCATGATCGCCACGGCCACGATGGCGTTGAAGTACAGCCCGCCGAGGTCGGTCCGGAGCCGGCCTGCCCGGCCCAGCCGGTAGGAGTCGGTCACGTCGGTGTAGAAGGCGGGCCAGATGAGGTACAGGCCGGTGCCCATGGCTCCGGGGGTCGCGCCGCCGCGGCGGGCCGCGGCCGCGTGGCCGAACTCGTGGAACCCGGCGGAGAACACGGTGACCGCCAGGACCAGCAGCACCAGGCCCGGATTGGCGAAGGCCTGATGGGTGGCCGAGGCGAGGCCCTTGACCATCAGCACCCACCAGCAGGTGGCGAGGAACCCGGCGGCCACGGCCACGACGATCAGCGGGTTGAAGAGGAAGGTGAACGGTGCGGTGATCCGGCGGGTGCGCTCGGGATCGGTGACGGTGTAGCGGAAGCGCATCCCGAGCAGCGGGTCCGACTTCCGGACCTCGGGCTGCGAGCCGTCGGCCAGCCGCAGCAGCCCCAGCGGGAGCAGCTGGGAGTCGATCAGCGTCCGGACGTTGTCCGCACTGACCAGCCGGCCGAAGCTGGCGCTGGCGTGTTCCGCGATTTCCTCGGCGCCGCGGGTGCCGTCGATCGCCTCGAGAACGAGGTAGAGCAGGCGGGTGAGCTGGAGCGTCTGGCCGTCGGCGCGCCGGACCAGCGACGGCGCCTCGCGGTAGCCGGAGCCCTTGGTCTCGCCGATCAGCTGGATCCCGTCGGCCCGGACGGGAAGCTGCTGCGTGCTGATGGCAGGGGAGGCCAGCGGGCCGTCCGCTTCGGACGGCCCGCTGTGCGGAGTACTCATCGGGGAGCTACTGCTTCAGATCGGACTGCTGGTCGGCCGTGGCCGTCGCTTCGCCCTCGATGTTCTGCGTGATGATGGCATCCTGCTGCGCCACGGCGAAGGCGTCGCTGTCGATGGAACCGATGTTGGCCGCCACGGCGGCATCAATCGGAGCTGCGACATTGGCGTTGGCAGCGACAGCACCGTTGATCGGGGCGGCGATGTCGGCGTTGGCGTCGAGGTCCACGTTGACGTTGAGGAGGTTGCCGTTGACGGCGCCGGCTGCGGCTGCGGCGTCTGTGGGCAACGCGCCCAGGTCGGGGGCGGTGCCGGCCTCCGCGGTGCCCGGCTCGGCTGCGGGTTCGGCGGTGCCTGCGTCGGTGGCCTGGTCGATCGTGCTGTCCTGCGTGGATTCAGCCGTCGCGTCGGCGGTGATGCCCTGGTTGATGATGACGCCCTGGTCCGAGAGGGCCTGGGCTTCGGACCCGAAGGAGAGGATGTTGGCGGAAGCTGCAGCATCGATCGGGGCCGCGACATTCGCATTGGCTGCGACGGCGAGGTCGATCGGCGCGGCCGCGCTGATGCCCAGGTCAAGATCCGCATTGAGGTCCAGGACGGAGGCCACTTCCTTGTCCGGGAGGGCGGTTCCGGCTTGCGCCATCAGCTCGTCGTCGGTCAACGGGGTCATTTCCTGCTCAGCGCTCATGGCAATCTCCATCTCTGGCACGCACGGTGCCGGGTTCTGGCTCTCCGACGCCCCGCCCCCAGCAGGCGGGTTCCACGTCGATGTGCCCATCATGCCAGCAAATAGTAAGCATGATGACCATTTCGGCCGTGGGGCCGGCGGTGGGCCCGGCTCCGGGCCCTAGGCCCGGCCCTTGAGGATCAGGTTCCAGTAGACCTGGGGGAAAATGTCGCGGTCCACCACCCAGGATGCGCGGCTCTCTTTCCACGTGGGCACCTTGGGGATGCTGGGCATGGGCTCGTACTTGTCATCGAACTCGGCGAAGACAACGGTGGAGCGGGACACCGTGAAGGGGCAGACGGAGTAGCCGTTGTACTTTTCCGTCGGGGTCTTTCCCTTCCTGGCCGCAACCAGGTTCTTCGCCAGGATGGGCGCCTGCTTGCGCAGGGCACCGCCGGCCTTGGAGTTCGTGGTCGCCGCGGCGTCCCCCAGGGACCAGATGTTCGGAAAACGCACGTGCTGGAGAGTCTGCGGGTCCACTTCCACGAACCCGCCGGAGTCGCCCGGTGCGGGCAGGGCCGTGGCCTTGAGCCAGTCCGGTGCCGACTGCGGCGGGACGGCATTGAGCACGTCGTACCGCAGCTCCTCGGTGGCGCCGGTAATGTTGTCCCGGATCAGCGCTGTTTGCGCTGCAGCGTCCACCGAGGCCAGTTCGCTGTTGGTGCGCAGTTCGATGCCGTACTCGGCAATTTTCCGGTTCAGCTCTTCATCCACTCCGGCCACCCCGAACACCGTGGGGTAGGGCTGCACCATGACCACCCGGATGTCCTGGAGAATCCCCTGTTTACGCCAGTAATCGCAGGCCAGGTACATCGGTTTCTGCGCCGCGCCGCCGCACTTGATGGGGCCGGAGGGCATGGTGAACACCACCGTGCCGGCCTTCAGTTCGCTGAGCAGTGTCCACGCCTTGGGTACCAGGCTGAATTCATAGTGGGACGCTACGAAGGGGGAATGGATGGCTTCCGCCAGTCCCGGGATCTTGTCCCAGTCCAGCTGCAGGCCGGGGCAGACCACCAGCTGGTCATACTCCACCGGGCGGCCCGAGGCCAAGGACACCGTGTTGCTCGCCGGGTCGATGTCCACCGCGCCGTCCCGGATCCATTCCACGCCCTTCGGCATGACCGAGGCCTGCGAGCGGAAGGCTTCCGAAATTTTCGCCCTCCCGCCGGCGATGTGGGAGAAAATCGGCTGGTAGAGGTGGTGTTCCTTCGGTTCCACCACGGCCAGATCCTTCACGCCGTAGCGGTGGAGGCGTGCCGCCAGGGAGACCCCGGCATTTCCGCCACCGATCACCAGAACCTCGTAATGCTGCTTGGTCATGGCGTTACTTCTTCTCGGTCAGGGCGGAGGCCTTGTGGGCCGCCCGGGCACCGGTCTTGGCGGACTCGACCACGTACTGCGGTTCCGCTTCACTGGCCCGGTGGGTGTTGCCGTCCAGCTCGAAGTCGCTGACCTTTTTCTCCACGACCGTGCCGTGGGTGGGGCCCTGGGGCGTGTTCCATTCCACGGGTGTTCCCTTGCTCAGCGACATCTGTGCTCCTTGGGTGGGACGGCCCTGCGGCGGCTTGGCCACCAGCAGGGCGGGCCTCAATAGTAAGCATGATTAGCTTTTTTGGGTACCACCCGGTCCCCGGACTCCGGCCGGCTACTTGACCCCGGCTCCGGGCAAAAGCTCCGTGGCGTCCAGGGAGTCGGCGACGAAGGCGTAGTCCCAGGCCCGTTCGCGCCACTGCACGTACCGGCCGGACGCGCCGCCGTGGCCGCCTTCCATCTCGATCTTCATCACGATGGGTTCGCTGCCGGTGGTCTGTTCGCGCAGGCGCTGCACCCACTTGGCCGGTTCCACGTACAGCACCCGGGTGTCGTTGAAGCTCGTGACGGCCGCGATTTTGGGGTAGGCCACTCCGCGGACGTTCTCGTACGGCGTGTACGACTTCATGTTGGCGTACACGTCCGGATCCGTGATCGGGTTTCCCCATTCCTCCCACTCCAGCGCCGAGAGCGGGAGCTCGGGGTCCAGGATGGTGGTCAGCGCGTCCACGAACGGGACCTGTGCCACCACTGCGGCGTACTTTTCCGGGGCCAGGTTGGCGACGGCGCCCATCAGCAGGCCGCCGGCGGAACCGCCCATGGCGGCGATCCGCTCCGGGTCCGCCCAGCCGGACCGGGCCAGCCAGTCGGTGGCGGCGATGAAGTCCGTGAAGGTGTTTTTCTTGTTCAGCTTCTTGCCGTCGTCGTACCAGGGCCGGCCGAGTTCGCCGCCGCCGCGGACATGGGCGATCACGAACACGATCCCGCGGTCCAGCAGGGAGAGCCGGGGAATGCCGAACCCCGGATCCATGCTCAGCTCATAGGAGCCGTAGCCGTAGACCAGGCCGGCGGCCGTCGAATCCTGCTTCACGGAGGCGTGGCGCAGTACCGAGAGCGGGATCCGGGTGCCGTCCCCGGCCACCGCCCATTCCCGCGTGGCGACATAGTCGCCAGGCGTGTAGCCGCCCAGCACCGGGCTTTCCTTGCGCAGGAGCAGCTCGCCGGCGGGCTGCTCCGCGGTCGGCAGGACGAAGTCATACACCCGGGACGGC
Organism: Arthrobacter sp.; assembly: GCA_025464925.1. The sequence goes on along the minus strand of JAODMS010000203.1, from coordinate 11,624 downwards.
GTGAAGTAGGATGTGTAGCCGACGCGGATCAGGGGGGAGTCGTACTCCGAGCCCGCGATGCCGGCCGTGTAAAGCTCCTCGTCGAAGGCTGGCTCCACCGGTGCGCCCTGCTCCGGCGTGCCGAGCCCCGCCAGCGGCAGCACCTGGATCCGCTCGATCGTGTCCTTGCGGATGGAGACGGCCAGGTGCGTGGAGGTGACGGCCGCGCCGTTGACGCGGACGTCATCGGAATGCTCGACGACGGGAGTCCAGTGCTGCTCGGCGAGCGGCTTGGCGAGTTCCGCCGGATCCACCAGCGAGACCATGGAGTTGATGGCGTCCTTGTTGTGGGTCAGCAGGATCCGCTCTTTCGGCGTTCCGGAGGCATCGTCGAGCAGGAATGGCTCGGCCTCGTAGAGGATGCGTTCCTCGCGGGAAATCACCGTGCTGAGTCCGGCGTCGGGCGCGTCAAAGCGCAGAAGCCGGGTTTCGCTGAATTCGGAGTTGCCGATGCCCAGCACGAGGTGGCGCCTGTCGGCGGAGAGCTCGAAGCCCAGCCACATGGCGACGTCGTCCTCCTGGTAGATGACCTCATCCTCGGCGACGGGCGTGCCCAGCACGTGCGACTTCACCTGGTACGGCCGCCAGGCATCGTCCACCACGGTGTAGAAAATCCGGGTGCCGTCGGGGGAGAAGGCGATTCCGTAGAAGACGTTCTCGATCACATCCGGGAGCAGCTCGCCGGTCCGGAGATCCTTGATGCGCAGGGTGAAGCGCTCGTCGCCGGCATTGTCCACGGCGTACGCGTAGAGGTTTCCGTCGATCGTCACGGAAACCCCGCCCAAGGCGAAAAACGGCTTGCCCTCCGCCTCGAGATTGCCGTCCAGCAGGAGTTCCTCGCCGGGGACCTCGACGCCGGCCTCAACGGACGGGGGAGTCCAATCCGCGACGCGGTCACCCGTATCCTGGGCCCGCACCCGGGACTGGATGCCGTATTCCTTGCCCTCCGCCGAGCGGGTGTAGTACCACCAGCCGTCCTGGCGCCGGGGTACGGAGAGGTCCGTCTCCTGCGTGCGGGCCTTGATTTCCTGGAAGATGGCCTCGCGCAGCGGTTCCTGGTGCGCGGTCACCGCCTCCTGGTAGGCGTTTTCGGCTTTGAGCAGCTCCACGACTTCCGCCGATTCCTTGTCCCGCAGCCATTCGTAGTTGTCCTCGAATGAATCGCCGTGGTGCGTCCGTTCGATGGGGACCTTCTTGGCAACGGGGGGCTGCGGGGACGGCTGCACAGGAGTCTGGGTCATGGACCCAATATATAGAGGGGGCGGGAGGCCGGCCGTAAGTGTTCGCTACTGGGGGAGCGGATGCTCACTTACACGTCACAACCGTCGGTGTCTCTTGGCTTGACCAAGTGTTCGAGGATCCCGGCGCCGTGTACTGGTTGGAGACCGTCCACCGCACGACGTCCTTGCCGGCAGGATTCTTGTCGGTGTAAGTGAGGACTTGCTTCGGATCGCGGATGCTTGCTCTAGATTCTTCGTTGCCATTCACAGTCACTATGAAAGTGCTTACGAGCCGATCTGGGACGGGCCCAGGAGTGATTTCAAGTGTGTACGACGCCCCGTGGCAGGTTTGTCGAACAGTCGCGGTGGGCTTCATGTCCATCGTCGACACAGCCATCCGGGCCTGCGTAGAACCGGTGAAAGAGGCTTCGGCCACGGCCGGGACGCCGACAAGGATACCGACGGCGACGGCAACTGCGGTGGTCCGGCGCCACAGCCCCGGAAAGCGGGGCCCGGTTCCCCGCCAACCCCTAGCCATCAGTTTCGCCTTCCGGGTTCTTGCGCCAGATCGCAGCCAGGGTTCCGGCCACCAGCAGCGCCGGCGCCCCGTACATCAGTCCGGCTTTCACCGTGGGATCCCGGAGGGCCCGGATCGCATGGCCCAGGTAGGGGACGGTGGCGACATGCCGGTAGGCGGTGCCGCCCACCAGGGTGGCCGTCCAGGGGTCCACTCCGTCGTTGGCGTCGCCCTTCGTGCGAACGGCAGTGCTGCCATCCGAATTGGCGAGCACCTCCACGATCCGGTGGGTTTCAACCCGGTGGTCATCGACGGGGATGTGGTAGGTAATGATGTCGCCCACTGCGAGTTGATCGGAGTGCACCGGGGCGGTGACCACCACATCGCCCGGGTTGATCAGCGGCGACATGGAGCCGGTCAGCATGGTGGCTGTCTGGTAACCGAGGATCCTCGGGCCGACGGCCAGGAACAGGAAAGCAGCAAGGGCCAAGACCACCATGACGCTTGAAATCACTGCCACAGCACGGGAGACTGCGCGGCGTCCGGTGCTTTGGCGGCCGGGAGTCGCGGCCCCCGCCGCACCGACGGTATGCCCAGGACGGGGCGCAGTGGCCGTGCTCATCGCTGTTGCCTCCTGTGTAGTCGCGAGCGCGGGCTCAGTCGGTAATGGTTCCGTCCACTCGCCATTGAGCGGACGGAACCTGCATAGGGTTACTTGTTCGTGCCGCTGCGCTGCATCGCGGTGAAGGTGAAGTTCACAGTGGCGGCTGCATTCCGGAAGAGCTTATCTTCGGCCTCGGCGGGGAAGGCCGCAGTCACGAGCAGGTAATCGACGCCTCCGGTTTGTTCGACACCCAGTCCGCTCAGCTTCCGATCAGCAGCGATGATGGCGCTGCGCTCCACCACTTGGCTCTGAGTAGCGGGGGCTGCACAGGTGTACCCGGTCTCCGGAGCGCCGGTCCAAGCCGCCGAGCAACGGTCGATCGTGAGTTGCAGACCGTGCTTTGGATTCGTGGTCAGCGCAGACGACTCCGTGGCTGTGGTGGTCAGGGACACCGAAGCGAGGCTGGATGCATCGTTGGTAAGAGTGGCGAGACGCTGGATGGTGTCCCCCGGAAGAATTTTCGTAGCGGCGAGGTCCAGGTTGCTGTTAGCTCCCGCTTTATTGAGCTCGATGACAACGTCACCGGCATCGACTTTCACATCAGCCTGCGTGGTATCCGTGAAAGCGCCATAGGTGCCGAGGCCTGCGACTGCAGCGGCGGAGGCGACGAGGGCCGCGGAGGCCAGGAGTTTGCCGGAGGTGCTCTTCATGGTGATAGCCACGGAATCTGTCCATTTCGTTGAACCCTGGCCTGCTGGCCGGGAAGCCTGCGGACGTTTCCCGTCCGATACGTCCAGTCTTCTGCGGCAATCTCAGGATGAAGGCAGGCTTTTGCTCAAGTTTTGCTCAACTTTCGAGAGCGGGAGCTTCGCTACTGGGGTGCTCGGCAGCTCATCCGGGTAGTGCCGGCCGAGAAATGCTGCTCCAGTGGCTTAAAGACAAGTAGTCACCACTCGCGCCCAAGGCCTGTCCGCCTTCTAAGCTTAGGTGTCGGTCGGTGGTGGAACTGGTCTCCCCCAAACCGCCGGCAGACGCATGGTCCTGCCAAGTCGCGGGCCACGTGAGCTGGGCCGGCGGTGTTAAGCCTCCTGAGACCGGGCTTCCCCAGTCACCGCCGGCCCTTTCAACGTTGTTCCAGCCAATTGGACCTCAAGTTCCGCCGTCCTTCAACTGTTCTTCCTCTTTTAACGCCGCCATTTCCCGATGTGACCGTTCTGTTGGCCGCCTCATGTTGCCTCCCTACTGTGGAAAGCGGTGGCTGCGTTGTGGCCGTGTAAGAAGGGAAAGCATTGTGAACGACAAGCTCAGGGTTCTCGTCCGGCTCGATCTCGATTGCGGAGAGGCAGAAGTAGCGGCCCAGGGGCATGTGACGGCGCAGAGTCTTCAGGCTTTGTACGTGGTGGTAAAGCGCGCCAACCATCTGAGGAAGGGCCTTCGCCTGGTGGTGGATGTGAGCCACGCAAATGTTGAACCAGCAGCGATGGAGCAGCTGCAGGCCTCCTCCAAATGCCAGCACCTGCCGGCTTCGATTGATCCGTTCCAGTCCCGGTGCAACCTCAGGATCCGGCCTCCGGTCGCCCCCGCAGCCGAGGACCGGCCCAGAAGACGGGTTAGGGCCATGATGCCCCTGGCGGCCTGACCCCGCCCAGTTAGGAATCTCAGTTCCCGCGTTCCAGTCCGTTAGCGGCCACGTAGCCGGCCAACGTGCCGTTGGCGAGTGCGGCGGAGACTGCAGCGATCGCCGCGCGGTTAGGCAGGACGATCGACTGCCCGTCCCGGCTGGTTCCGGTGCCGGCCGTGGGCAGCGTGAAGAACACGCTGCTTTCCGGGGCCGTACCGCGGAGGCTGAAGGCCAGGCGTTCCAATGATTCAACGGTGGAGCCGGCGTCCACCGTGACATGGGGCAGCACGGCCAGGAGCAGTTGCCGGACGGTGTTGCGGTCCGCCAGCCCGCCTTCATTAATGAGTTTGGCCAGCGCCGCCTTCAGGAAGGTCTGCTGGTTGCGGACGCGCTGGTAGTCGCCGTCGGAGAAGGCGTGACGCTCCCGCACAAACGCCAGCGCCTGGGCTCCGTTCAGCCGGTTCACGCCGGCCGGAAAGTAGTGCCGGGTGTCCACGGTGGTAGCGAACGGCCGCTTGACGTCCACTTCCACCCCGCCGAGGGCATCGGTGAGGGCGCTGAAACCCTCGAAGTCCAGCATCACCGTGTGGTCGATGTGCTGGTTGAACAGGGCCTCCACGGTCCGCGTCATCAGCGGAAGCCCGCCCAGCTCGAGTCCGGCGTTGATTTTCGCCGCTCCCCGCCCCGGGATCTGCACCCACAGGTCGCGCATGACGGAGATGCCGTAGACCCGCTGCCGGTCGGCCGGGAGATGGATGAGCACCAGGGCGTCCCCGCGCTGGTTCGAGACGCCTCCGGCGGCAGCCGGAGCGCGGGCGTTTACCCGGCTGTCGCTGCCGATCAACAGGACGTTCAGTGCGACGGCGGGCGGTTCCGGCGCCTCGACGGGCGGCGGCACGGCGGGCGCCGGGACGGCGGGAGGCGCGGGGACGGCGCTCGGTGCAGGCGCTTCCGGTGCGGTACTCGGTGCTGGCGCGGTGGCGACAGGCGCCGCGTTCTCGGCCGGTGCGGCGGTCTGGACCCGCGGCCGGCTCAGGACGTACGCCGCGGTGGCGAGTGCCAGAACCAGCAGGCCAGCCACTAGGGCTGCTACAACGGTCCGGCGGCGGCGCTTGTCCTCCGGGGCCGAAACCGGCTGTCCGGCGGCCCCGACCGGATCGGACGGTTGCACCATGAGTGGACCGTACCACCGCAGGCGTGCGCGTTCTACAGGGACAAAGGCCCTTCAGTCAGCTGTGCTGGCGGGCGAAACGCAGGATGGTGAGGATGGCGGGCGAGAGTTCATCCTCCATCTGCCGGTAGGTTTCCTCGCTGCGACGGTAGGGGTCCACGACGTCGTTATCGGACGCGTCCTCGGCCAGGGCCAGGTGCCGGACGGACGCTGCCCGGGCGGGCAGCTCGCGCCACAGGGCGGCCACGTCGGCCACGGGGGAAGGGTCAGTATCCCGCTGCGCCAGGATGTCGACCATCCGGGCGAATTCACGGATGGTAAAGGTCCGCCGGAGCAGGGATGGATCCATTTGCAGGACTTCACCGCGGTGCCGGGTGGCCATTGTCAGCACCAGATCGGTATCACGCAGGATCTTTGGAGTCAGTTGGCGCGCCGCGAACCCTTCGGAGGATCCGCCGTAGGTGCTGATGATTCCTGCCGAGCCGGGCTGGACCGGATCGCCGACCATGGCTCGGGTGCCGGCGCTCTGCACGCGGAAAGCACCCGGCCTCACCTGGTCGAGCCCGGCCTGGAGCAGGCGCTCAGCGACCGGGGAGCGGCAGATGTTGCCGGTGCAGACGGTGAGGATCCGGACAAGTGACGACGATTCCAACGTTTTTAGTTCCCGTTTCCTGGACTCTGGGCGGCGGCGTAGGCTCCGAGTCTATCCTCGCTGAGTGCTGCCTTGACTTCCTCGATGGCGCCCAGGTCCGGCAGGACGATGGACTGGCCGTCCGCGGATGTGCCGATTCCGGCAGTCGGCAGGGTAAAGAACGCGGTGTCGCGGCTGCTCAGTCCACGAAGGCTGAACGCCAGCCGGGCGATCTCTACGGAGTCCAGTGCCGGCGAGATGCTGAGATAGGGGGAGACCGCCCTGAGTATCCCGTGGAAGGCAATCGGGTTTTCCAGTCCGCCGGTGTCGAGCGTCTTGGCGATGACCGCCCGCAGGAAGGACTGCTGGTTGCGCACCCGCTGGTAGTCGCCGTCGCGGAAGGCGTAGCGCTCGCGGACGAACGCCAGCGCCTGGCTCCCGTTGAGGGTGTTCAGGCCTGCCGCGAAGGTGTAACGGTTTCCAGCCCTGACGGTGGCGAATGGCATTTTGACGTCCACCTCCACCCCGCCCAGGGCGTCGGTCAGTCCCTTGAAACCCGCGAAACCTATACTCACCACATGGTCGATCCGCTGCTGGAGTAGGGATTCCACCGTCTGGACCAGGAGCGGAACGCCGCCGAAAGCAAGGGCGGCGTTGATTTTGGCTTCTCCGTGGTCCGGAATGTTTATCCAGAGGTCGCGCATGAGCGAGATGCTGAAGACATGGGCGCGGTCGGAGGGAATATGGACGAGCATGAGGGTGTCGGCCCTCTGGTCAGAGGCGGTCGCGGCCAGCGCTGTGGCCGCTGCCCCGTCGGACGTGTCGCGGCTGTCGGTGCCCATCACCAGGATGTTCAACGGTTTCGCGACGCCGGCAGGGGTCTCGGCCGCTTTGACCCTGGTGGCCTCCGGCGGAAACGCGTCTTCGATTTGAACGGTCCGGGGATCGTAGTTTTTGGCTAGGGAGAAGAGGTACGCGCTCGCCGCCCCTGGTACCAGGAGCACCAAGGCCAGGAGGCCGGACAGAACGGTACGCCTCCTGCGCTTTTTGCGGCGGAGTCTTGCCGCACGCCGGGGCAGAATTTGCATCGGTGACAGAAGGCCTTCCGAGGAGGCCAGGCGTCCTACTTCGAAAAGATTCAACTGGCGCCCCCCGAGGTCGTGCAGGGTCGGCAAGGTACACGGGGTGATCTCGCGGCCCCCGCCGATTACGCCCGAGGATACTGAGGGGGACTTGGGTTTCTCTTGGGCCCACCGACGGCCATACAGAGATCAGCTGGTTGCCAATGCGGATGCTTGACGCATCTCCCGCCTTCCGCATATTCTGAACGAACGGTCGGTAATTATTTATCGGAAATCCATAGGAGCAACCATGGCATCGCAGACCCTGCAGTCAGTGCCCGCAGAGCCGGAGCAACTCGAAGACGCAGCCCGGATCGAGGCCGAAGGCCAGGCGTACTTTGACCGCGTCATGGCCGAAGACTCGCGCATCGAACCCAGGGACTGGATGCCGGCCGCCTACCGCAAGACCCTGCTGCGCCAGATCTCGCAGCACGCGCATTCGGAGATCATCGGCATGCAGCCGGAAGCCAACTGGATCTCCCGCGCTCCCAGCCTCAAGCGCAAGGCCATCCTCATGGCCAAGGTCCAGGACGAGGCAGGCCACGGGTTGTACCTGTACTCCGCGGCGGAGACCCTCGGCCAGCCGCGCGATCAGATGATGCAGGACCTGATGGACGGCAAGGCCAAATACTCCTCAATCTTCAACTACCCGGCCCGGACCTGGGCGGACATGGGGGCCATCGGCTGGATGGTCGACGGCGCCGCCATCGCCAACCAGGTGCCGCTCTGCCGCGCCTCCTTCGGCCCCTACGGCCGGGCCATGGTCCGGGTCTGCAAGGAAGAATCCTTCCACCAGCGCCAGGGCTTCGAGATCCTGCTGGAACTCTCCAACGGCACACCCGAACAGAAGCAGATGGCCCAGGACGCGGTAAACCGCTGGTACGCCCCGGCCCTGATGATGTTCGGCCCGCCGGATGAGGATTCCCCCAACTCCAAGCAGTCGATGGCGTGGAACATCAAGCGCTTCGGCAATGACGAACTGCGCAGCCGCTTCGTCGGCATGATGATGGAGCAGGTCAAGGTCCTGGGACTCACGCTGCCGGACAAGGACATCCGCTTCAACGAGGAAACCAAGAAATGGGAGCACGGACCCCTGGACTGGAATGAGTTCCACGAAGTCCTGGCCGGCCGCGGCCCCTGCAACACCCAGCGCCTGGAACGGCGCCGCCAAGCACACCAGGACGGCGCCTGGGTGCGCGAAGCCGCCTCCGCGTACGCGGAAAAACAGGCCAAGAAGCAAACAGAGAAGGAATTTGCAGCATGAGCCCCCACGGCAACCCGGAGTTTCCGGCAAGTACCGCGGACAGCGGCTCCCGGTCCATTGACAAGGCGGAAGATCAGGCAGCATCCCGGGCGAACGCACCCGCCGCCACGGAGCCCCGCCTCACCGAGGTAACCGGCAACGTCTGGCCGATCTGGGAAGTGTTTGTCCGCTCCAGCCGCGGCCTCTCCCACGTCCACGCCGGATCCCTGCACGCCCCGGACGCCGCCATGGCCCTGCGCAACGCCCGTGACCTCTACACCCGCCGCAACGAGGGCGTGTCCATCTGGGTGGTCCCGGCGGACGCCATCGCCGCGAGCGATCCGGATGCCAAGGGCTCGTTCTTCGAGTCGCCCCAGGGCAAGGACTACCGCCATGCCACGTATTACACCAAGAGCGAAGGCGTGAAGCACCTGTGAGCACCGCACCTGACACCGCCGTGACCGGGGAAGAACCCGGCGCCCACGGCGACATCTCCGTGGGCGTCACGGGTGCCGGTGCCAGCGGCGACGGCGCCGCCAGCGCCACCCGCATCACCCCGGGCAACGCGCTCCGCCCGGAGGACATCGCCCTGGCCGTCAGCCGCGGCACCGCGACGGCCAACGACGACGTCGCCGAGTTTGCGCTGCGGCTCGGCGATGACGCCCTGATCCTGGCCCAGCGCCTGGGCCACTGGATTTCCCGCGCGCCGGAGCTTGAGGAGGACGTCGCCCTGGGCAACATCGCCCTGGACCAGCTGGGCCACGCCCGCTCCTTCCTGAGCTACGCCGGCGGCGCCTATGCCAAGGACGGAAAGCCGGGCAAGAGCGAGGACGATCTTGCCTTCTTCCGCCGCGAGCCGGAATTCCGCTGCGTGGAGATCTTCGAGCAGCCCAACGGGGACTTCGCCGTCACCATCGCCCGGCAGTTCGTGGTGAGCTACTCCCAGTTCGAGCTGTACCGCCGGCTGGCCGCCTCCACCGACCACACCCTGGCCGGCATCGCCGCGAAGGCAGTGAAGGAAGTGGACTACCACCGCGACCACAGCGCCCAGTGGGTCCTGCGCCTGGCCCTCGGCACGGACGAGTCCCGCCGTCGGATGGTCAACGCCTTCAAGGTCATCTGGCCGTACGTGGACGAGCTGTTCCGCGACGACGAGCTCACCGCCAGCCTGAGCGCGTCCGGCGCCGCCGTCGAGCCGTCCAGCCTGCGCGCGGACTTTGACCGCCTGACCGGCGAAGTCCTCGCCGAAGCTGAACTCGAGGTTCCAAAGGTGCAGCCGGCCCTCGGCGGCGGCCGGCGCGGCCTGCACTCCGAACACCTCGGTTACCTCCTCGCCGAAATGCAGGTGCTCGCCCGCGAGTACCCCGGGGCCAGCTGGTAACCATGCCGGAGATGTACGTCAGCCACCCCCCGGCCGATGCCGCCATCCCGGCGGATCCGCGCACTGCGCAGGAGAAGCTCTGGGCGATCGCGGCCACCGTCTGCGATCCCGAGATCCCGGTCCTCACCATCGAGGACCTGGGCATCCTCAGGGACGTCCGCGTTCTGCAGGACCAGGACGCGGCCGACGGCGGCATGGTCCCGGCGGTGCAGGTCACCATCACGCCCACGTACTCCGGCTGCCCCGCGATGGACGCCATCCGGGACGACCTCCAGGAGGCCTTCCGGCGCGAAGGCTTCCCGAGCGTGCAGGTTGAACTGGTCCTCTCGCCGGCGTGGACCACGGACTGGATGAGTGAGGCCGGCAAGGCCAAGTTGCAGGAGTACGGCATCGCGCCCCCCTCCGGCCGCTCGGCCGCCGGAGGCCATACCGGCCCGGTCCGCCTGTCCCTGACCGTCAAATGTCCCCAGTGTTCATCGCTGAACACCAAGGAACTCACCCGCTTCGGTTCCACCTCCTGCAAGGCGCTGTACGTCTGCCAGGACTGCAGGGAACCGTTCGACTACTTCAAAGTTTTGTAAGGTACAGGTGCTCCCATGACTGTTGTCCGCCAGACCGCCGCTGAATCGGCCGCGGCGACCGGCCGCCGTCGTGCGTCCTTCCACCCGCTGACGGTGGACGAGGTCCGCCGGCTGACCGAGGACGCCATCGAGGTGACCTTCGGCGTTCCGGCCGAGCTCGCGGGGCAGTTCGACTACCTACCGGGCCAGTACGTCGCCCTGCGCACCACCTTGCCGGATGAAAACGGCGAGCCCCATGAGATCCGCCGCAGCTACTCCATCTGCGCCGAACCCCGGAGCTTTGCGGACGGCAGCAGCGAGATCCGGGTGGCCATCAAGAAAGACCTCGGCGGGCTGTTCTCCACCTGGGCCAACGCCGAGCTCAAGGCCGGCGACGTCCTGGACGTCATGAGTCCCATGGGCGCGTTCGTCTCCAAGCACGGCCGCGACGGCAAGGCCGTCGACCGGGACCTGATGAGCTCCCTGAACCATCCCCAGGACATGGCCGGCGAGCTGGCGGGGGAGCCGGGCTCCTTCGTGGCCATCGCGGCCGGGTCCGGGATCACCCCCGTGATCGCCATCGCCCGCACCCTGCTGGCGGCGCACCCGCAAACCCGCTTCGACCTGGTCTACGCCAACAAGGCCGCCATGGATGTGATGTTCCTTGAGGAGCTCGCGGACCTGAAAGACAAGTACCCGTCCCGGCTGGCCCTGCACCATGTGCTCTCCCGCGAACAGCGGATCGCACCGCTGCTGAGCGGCCGGATCGACGCCGAGAAGCTCCAGGCCCTGCTGGGCACCGCCATCCACGCCGAGGACGTGGACGAATGGTTCCTCTGCGGGCCCTTCGAGCTGGTGCAGCTGTGCCGCGACACCCTGGCCGCCCGCGACGTGAAACCCGAACACATCCGTTTTGAGCTGTTCACCTCCGGCAAGCCGGACCGTCCCGAGGGCAACATCGGCCGTCCCGTTCCAACGGACGAGTCCCAGGAGACGTACAAGATCACCTTCAAGCTGGATGGCCTCCAGGGCGAGGTTGCCAGCCCCACCCATGCCCGCGAATCCCTCCTGAACGCCGCCCTGCGGGTCCGCCCCGACGTGCCGTTCGCCTGCGCCGGCGGCGTCTGCGGAACCTGCCGCGCCAAGGTGGTCTCCGGCAAGGTGACCATGGACGAGAACTACGCCCTGGAGCAGGATGAGCTGGACAAGGGCTACGTCCTGACCTGCCAGTCGCACCCCGCCACCCCGGAAGTCACCGTCGACTTCGACGTCTGAGCCGCTCAACAGCTAGGAGCCCCATGATTTCCCTCTCCATCGCCAGCGGCATCGCCGAGGTGGTCCTGAACGCGCCGGTGGCGCCGCCGGCCACCGTGGCACCGATGGCGCGCGTGCTCGCGAGCAGTTCCGCCGCCGGCATGGCCCTGCTGAACAGCCCCCGGGCAACCGCCTCGGTGCCGCTCATCAGCTCCGCTGTGTAGATCAGGTCCAGGGTCCGGTGCATGCCGAGGCGTTCGGT
>JAODMS010000240.1 GCA_025464925.1 Arthrobacter sp. | reverse complement strand
TGGCCCATGTCGACCCAGACGCTCTTCTCCTCGGTGTACTCGCGCAGTGAGTCGGGACCGTTCTCGCGGCCGACACCACTCTGCTTGTAGCCGCCGAACGGAGTAGCGTAACCGGTCTTGCGGTAGTTGTTGATCCACACTGTTCCCGCTCGCAGTTTGGAGGCGACGCGGTGTGCGCGTTGAGGATTGCCGGTCCAGACGCCCGCGGCAAGACCGAACTGCGTGTCATTTGCGATACGGATGGCGTCCGCCTCGTCGGTGAACTTGATCACCGCCGCGATAGGGCCAAATACTTCTTCCTGGGCGATCTGCATTGCGTTGTCAACGTCGGCGAAGACTGTTGGCCGGACGAAGAGGCCATTCTCCATGCCTTCAACACGCTCCGGGCGGCCGCCGGCGACCAGCCGTGCGCCTTCGTTCTTGGCAATGTCGATGTACTGCAGGACCTTTTCGTACTGTGCGGGCGACGCAATGGTGCCCATCTCAGTGGTGTCATCCTGTGGATTGCCTACCTTGATTGCGTCAGCGCGCATACCAAGTTCCTCTACGACACGGTCGTAGATCGACTCCTGCACGAGGATGCGCGAGCCTGCCATGCAGGTCTGGCCGCTGGCGCCAAAAATCCCGGCAATTAGGCCGTTAATGGCGACGTCGAGATCCGCGTCGTCAAAGACGATGTTGGGAGACTTCCCGCCCAGTTCGAGCGAGACGCTCTTCAAGGACTTGCCCGCAGCCGACATGATGGCCTGGCCGGTGGCAGTAGCACCGGTAAACGCGATCTTGTCCACATGGGGGTGTGTTGTGAGAGCAGTTCCGGAGGGATTGCCGTAGCCGGTGATCACGTTGAAGACGCCCTTAGGCAGCCCGGCCTCTGCCGCGATCTCCGCAAATCGCAGCGTGGACAAAGGAGTAATCTCGGAGGGCTTGGCGACAACGGTATTGCCGGCCGCCAGCGCAGGACCCAGCTTCCAAACAAGTAGAAGCAGCGGCGAATTCCAGGGCGTGATCGCGGCGACGACGCCAAGCGGCTCCCTCACGGTGTAGTTGAGCATCGCCTTCAGATGCACCGAATTTGTCGTACCCGTCGGCGCTTGAGCCAACCCGGCGTAGTAGTTGAAGAACTCGGGGAAGAGTTTCGCCTGGCCGATCATCTCGCGGATCAGCTTGCCGTTTTCATCGACCTGGAGCTGCGCGAGTTCCTCGGCGTGCTTCCCAATGGCTCGACCAAAGTCAATGAGGAACGCGGCACGGTCAGCGGCGCGCCACTCCGACCACTCGCCCTCGAACGCGGCGCGGGCACTGGCGACGGCACGATCGACGTCTTCAAAGGAAGCGTTTGGTACCTCGGCAAACGCTTCCTGGTTGGCCGGGTTCATAACCGGCAGGTATTCGCCGCTCAGTGGAGCGGTGAATTCATTGTCGATGAACAGCTCGTAACGCCGCAGCGCGCTGTCCGTTCCAAGGCTGGAAAATGCCGGATTGGTCACGTTATCTACTGCCCTCCCGCGGCTTCGTTGCCGCTGACTACGCTGGCGGGCGCCAGCATCACCGAGATTAGCCAATTGTTGATCAATTGGCAATGGGGACAAAATGTGTGCGGGCGGGGCCACGGATCTGTAGCATGGTCATGTGGGCGAACGGAAGGGCCAACATGCGCGTGGTAAATCCTGCACCCGTAAGGGTCCAGGCAGCAGAAGCGATTCGCAGCGAGATTATTGGCGGCAAACTTCCCGCCGGCTCGCGTTTGATCGAGCGCGAGCTGTCAGAGTCACTCGGCGTCTCGCGGAACACGGTCCGGGAGGCCCTCCGACAGTTGGAGGCGGAAGGCTTCCTGGAAATCCGTCCCAATCGAGGGCCAGTTGTTGCGATCCTTGCTCCGGAGGCCGCGATGCAGCTCTACGAGGTGCGCGAAGCCCTCGAATGCATGGCCGTCAAGCTTTTCACAGTACGCGCAACCGATGATCAGCTGAACCGCCTCCTGCAGGCCTTCACCCATTTCGCCAATGCTGTCGAGGCAGGCGACACCCCGGAGATCGTCTCGGCTAAGGATGATTTCTATGACTTGCTCTACGCAGGCGGGAAGAACGAGCAGCTCCATGCCCAGGCGCGGAGTATGTATGGACGACTCGCCACCCTTCGACTTCAGTCGCTTAGTTCACCGGGGAGACCCGCCGCGAGCCTGACCGAGATGCGGCAAGTACTTCAAGCAATGCAGAGTCGCGATGCCGAACGAGCAGCCGAGCTGTGGCGGGAGCACATCCATCTCGCAGCCAACGCTGCACTCAGATCAATCTTGGCAGCGGAACGGGCATAACCGACGCACTGGACCGGCCGGTTTCCGCCTTGTTGCGCAGCAGCGAATTCATGACTGACGCAGCTGGAGACATTCTGCTTTGCCTTCGGAGCGCGAACCAGAATCGACGTACTGGCCCGCCCGAGGCCTGCAGTAGGCACACGCCGGGCCTGAGGTTTACCGTCGCTGACTCCGGCATCAAGGCGATGCCGATGCCGGCTTCTACGACTGCCTGCATCTCCTCGTAGCTCTGCCCCTCGAACACCGTGCGTGCTGCACGGACGCCCAGGCGAGCCAGCAGGTCGCGGTCGGCTGCGGTACCGCGGGCGATCCACTTCTCCTCAAGCAACGTCGAGACCTTCGCCTCTCGCTCGCTGGCGAGACGGTGTCCTGCCGGCACAAGCAGGACACAGGGGTCGTGAGCCAGGAAGGTGATCTCTTCGTCGGCCACGGGAATCAATGGATCATACGGGTAGTCCCAAAGAAAGGCGAGTTCAATCTCGCCCGATTGCAGCCGTAGGCGCAGGTCATCGCGTGTGCTGCTCGCGAGGCTCACCTCAACGGCGGGGGCCCTGCTACGGAACTCAGACAGGATGTCCGGTAGAAGTGACTGCGTTAGGGAACCAAACGTCCCCAACCGAAGAGTTCCCGTTTTAAGAGCACCCAGGTCTTCCAGCTCCCGGTGTGCCGCCTCCTGCATCCGCTCTATGCGTTCGGCGTGGCGGACAACAATACGGCCGGCATCTGTGAGATGCACCCCCCGCGCCGTGCGCTGAATGAGCGCATGGCCTGCCTCCCCCTGAAGCTGAACGATCTGCTGTGAAATCGCCGAGGGCGTGTAGTGCAACGTGCGGGCGGCCCCCGAAAGCGATCCCGACCGCGCTACCTCAACGAGGATCAGCATTCTCTTTATGCTCATGCGGTGGGTTGCGGTCATCGACTCACTATAAAGCTCAGCTTAAAGCTCTTCAACTTAACGTTGTTTGTCTTCAAATCAGTGATCGATGAGAATTGCTTTCGGCACCGGAGTCGAGTGCAACCACATCGTGGGGTGGCACGGAGCCTCCGTCCACGTCGCTAAGGGGAAGACGATCAATGCAGATCAGTGACGAAGTTGCGGTGCCATACGCTGGCCTCCGTACTCCGGGAACGTCGGCGGCGGATGGACTTAGGATCCATGCGTTGCACGTCGGAGACATCGTGGGCTGGCCGATGCCGGCGCTCGTACACATGCGGCACTGGACAAAAACCGTCGATCTCCCGCTGATCATGTTCGTTATTACCGGCGGGGAGCACCCGATCGTTGTCGACACGGGCGGTGCATCACCCGACGAAGTCCGTGAAGTGCATGGCTACACGATTCGCCAGTCGGCGGCTCAGCAACCCGAGGCTGCACTGGACAGGCTAGGTATAGATCTCCTCGATGTGCGCACCGTCGTGAACACGCACCTGCACTGGGACCACTCGTCCAACAACCACCTCTTCCCGAAGGCGAGGATCGTCGTCCAGAAGTCGGAGCTTGCTTACGCCGTTTCTCCCGAACAACCGCACTCCAAAGCCTACGAGCGCGTCGGCAACAGGGTGCCTCGCTGGGTCTCCGACATCGGGCGGTTAGACGTCGTCCGAGGCGACGTCGAGATCGCACCAGGCGTGAGCGTCATTCACCTTCCGGGCCACTCGCCGGGTTCACAGGGTGTATTGGTCTCAACTGGAGGCACACGTTTCCTAATCGCCGGAGATTGCATCGGCAGTTACGAGAACTGGGAGGGCGACGCAGCTGTCGACCATCTTCCATCCGGCACCTTTACCAGTCTCACCGATTACATGGCGAGCTTCAGACGTATTGAGCAACTCGCTTGCACCATCATTCCAAGCCACGATCCGGCTGTATTGACAGCGGGAACGTTCGCATAATTCTAAAGCCCAGCCAGCGTCCAAAGGAGGACAACATGGTTCAGACAACAAACCTGCCCGGCGGTGAACCGGACCGCACGGTAATAACGACCGCGGCCGAAGAACCCACCAAGGAGTCTCGAAAGGTCGCATTCGCAAGCCTTGTGGGCACCAGCATCGAATGGTATGACTTCTTTATTTACGGCCAAGCCGCAGCTTTGGTCTTCAATAAGTTGTTTTTCCCTGACCTGTCACCGGCAATGGGTGTCCTGGCGGGCCTTGCAACCTTCGGTGTAGGCTTCGTCGCGCGCCCCATCGGGGGCATGGTTTTCGGCCATTTCGGAGACCGAATCGGCCGCAAAGCTGCGCTCGTCACAACGCTTGTCCTCATGGGAGGTGCGACGTTCTTGGTTGGCGTGCTCCCGACGTATCAGCAGATCGGACTATGGGCGCCGGTTCTACTGGTTGTGCTGCGACTTGTTCAGGGTTTCGCAGTCGGAGGGGAATGGGGCGGTGCAGTGCTTATGGCGGTCGAGCACGCTCCTGCGGGCAAGCGCGGCTTCTACGGAAGCTGGCCGCAGATGGGAATCCCAATCGGGCTGATCACTTCTTCGACTGTGCTCTATTTCCTCTCCAGCGGCATGCCAGAAGAAGCTTTCCTCGCCTGGGGCTGGCGGGTACCGTTCCTGGCGAGCTGCCTGCTGGTGATCATTGGCCTTGTGATCCGGCTTAAGGTTTCCGAATCACCCACTTTCAAGAAGCTGCAGGCTGAGGGAGAGCACCTCAAAATGCCGCTTCTTGACGTCCTTAAGTACGCGAAGAGCCGCACGTTTCTCGCCATATTCATGCAGGCTTCGGTCAACGTCGGGTTCTACATCATCAGCACCTACGCGCTCAGCTATGCGGCGACATACGTTGGGATGACCCGGGCGGAGACGCTTACTGCTCTCATGATCGCAGCGCTTCTCGACCTTGTCGCCATCCCGGTATGGGCAACGATCTCGGACAAGGTGGGCCGCAAGCCGATCCTCATCTTCGGCTCGAGTGTTCTGGCCGTGTTCATGTATCCGTTTTTCCTTATGGTGCAGTCCGGCGACGTTGTGCAGCTCACCATCGCCATCAGCATTGGCCTAGTCTTCGGCCATGCACCCTGTTACGCCTTGCTCTCGAGCATGCTGTCGGAGACGTTCGATGCACGGTCTCGCTACAGCGGAGTGTCGCTCGCTTACCAGCTCTCGGGAGCAATTATTTCAGGTCCGACGCCGTTGATCGCAGCGGCACTGGTTATTGGTGCAAACGGCAGCTTCATTCCGGTTGTGATCATGGCGGGCATCGCCGGCATCGTCTCGGTGGTCTGCCTCGTGTTTATGCGCGAAACACGCGACGCGACGCTGTAGCCGATCTTGTGGCGTGTTGTCGGGCCCGACGGGTCCGGCAACACGCCGCTCTAGAAGGAGTAGACCAGTGAAAATGCAGGCAGCAGTCCTTCGTGAGTGCGGGCGCCCGCGACCGTACACGGCGAGTCGGCCCCTCGCCATTGAGGAAATCGATATTGAGGGCCCTGGCACTGGCCAAGTTCTCGTGCAGGTCGCAAGCGCCGGCCTGTGCCACAGCGACCTCTCGGCGATCTCAGGCTCTCGACCTCGTGCACTTCCGGCCGTCGCGGGACATGAGGGTGCCGGCATTGTTGCCGAGCTCGGCGAAGGCGTCACGGACCTGAACCCAGGCGACAAGGTCGTGATGGTATTCGTCAACGCGTGCGGTGTCTGTGAGTTCTGCTCGATCGGCCGGCCAAACCTCTGCCAGTCATCCTGGTCATCCCGAGCTGAGGGCTTGCTCGCAGGCGGTGCCCGGAAGCTGGCCGCGGCAGGGCAACCTCTGAACCACTGGAGCGGCATTTCATCGTTCGCAGAGTATGCGGTCGTGGCGCGATCATCACTCATTCGAATCGACCCGGCAATCCCATTGCTCGATGCTGCTGTGCTCGGCTGCGCGGTTGTGACGGGCGTCGGGTCGGTTCTCAACACTGCCCAGGTACGGGCCGGGGAGAGTGTGGCGGTCACCGGCCTAGGCGGAGTAGGACTAAGCGCTGTCATGGGAGCAAGAGTCGCAGGGGCGGGGACGATTATCGCGATCGATACCGTGCCAACAAAGCTGCGACTCGCACAGGAACTCGGTGCGACGCATGTGATAGACGCTAGTGACCCGGAGGCCGTATCCAAGGTTCGTGACATCACTGGCGGCGGAGTCCAACACTCGTTCGAGATGGCAGGCGTCCCGGCCGCGGCAGCATCCGCTTACGCAATGGTGCGGCGAGGCGGACAATTGGTTGTCGCGTCCCTTCCGCGGCCGTCCGCTGTGCTGGAAATACCTCTCGCGTCCCATGTCGGTGACGAGAAGCGTGTTGTAGGCGGATACATGGGAAGCGCCGTGCCCTCACGTGATATCCCCCGTTACGCGGAGTTATACCGGCAGGGACGCCTGCCCATTGACCGTCTGCGGTCGGCCGTATTGCATCTCGAAGATATCAATTCCGGCTTCGACCGCCTCGCAGA
>JAODMS010000145.1 GCA_025464925.1 Arthrobacter sp. | reverse complement strand
TTCGGCCGCCGCGGCCCGGCCCAGGTGAAGTTCACGCCGCTGGAGCTGCGCGAACTCAGCCACGCCAAGGACGTGGACATCGTCCTGTATCCGGAGGATTTCGAGTTCGACGAAGCCTCGGATGAGGCGATCCGCAGCAACAACCAGATCCGAACCATGGTCAACACCCTCACCAACTGGATGGTGGAAGAGCACGCCGAGGCCGAGGTTCCGTCCTCCCGCCGCCTGCACCTGCACTTCCTGCACAACCCCGTCGGGATCCACGACGCCGAGGGCAACACGGACGGATCCGGCAAGGTCGCCGGGATCACGTTCGAGCGCATGCAGCTGGACGGCACGGGCAACGTCAAGGGCACGGGGGAATTCCACGACTACCCAGTCCAGGCCGTTTACCGGGCGATCGGCTACCACGGTTCACCGCTGGAAGAACTGGAGTACGACGCCCGCCGCGGCGTCCTCCCCAATGAAGGCGGCCGCGTGCTCGACGCCGAGGGCAACCCCGTCCCCGGCATCTACGCCACCGGCTGGATCAAGCGCGGGCCCGTCGGACTGATCGGCCACACCAAGGGCGACGCACTGGAAACCATCGGTTTCCTGCTGGAAGACCGGCTGACCCTCCCGCCGGCGCAGAACCCGGATCCGCAGGCGATCATCCATCTGCTGGAAGAGCGCGGCATCGAGTACACCACCTGGGAAGGCTGGAACAAGCTCGATGCGCACGAGCTCGCCCTCGGTGCCGCGTGGTCGGCCTCCGCGGAAGCCGACGGCGTCGTGCGGGAACGCATTAAGGTTGTGCCCCGCGAAGACATGGTGGAGATCTCCCGCGGCTCGTCCGAGGGCTGACGCCACCCCGCTTCGGGCGCGGGGCCCGGCCGGCCGTTCGGTATCCAAATTCCCCTCCCGGAACTAGACTGGGCCGCACCAGGCGGCCCCGGCACGCCGTCGCCGTCCGGTGGGAGTTCAATGAGGAATCGTGTCCATCCGGCAGCTCCCCGTGGTTCCACTGCGGAGCTGCGCCAGAAGTATGCCCGCGCGGGCCACGAGGAACTGGACACCCGCGGCGTGGTGTTTCCCGAGGCCCGGCAGCTGCCGGGGCTGAGCAGCCTGATCCAGGAATCATGGCGGCGCTCCGCCCAGCTGCACGCCAATCCGGACAACCCCGAGGCTCCGTTGGCCATGGACCGCGGTGAACTCGAGGATTACCGGCGGCGGCATCCGCTGGCTGCGATTATGCCCGTGATCCACAAGCTCCTGGTCCTGCCAAGCCATGACAGCGGGATGCTGGTTGCCGTGGGCGACGAGTTGGGCCGGCTGCTCTGGGTGGAAGGCGATGCCGCCATGCAGCGCCGGGCCGAGGGAATGATGTTCGTTCCCGGCGCCGACTGGTCCGAGGCCACCGTGGGCACCAGCGCCCCGGGCACGGCGCTGGCCCTGGGCCGTGGCATCCAGATTTCCGGCGCCGAACACTACAAGCGCTCCGTCCACCCGTGGAGCTGCACCGCGGTGCCGTTCCATGATCCCGATTCCGGTGCCCTGCTGGGCGTCGTGGACATCACCGGTACGGAGTCCGCGGTGGCGCCGCACGCTCTCTCGCTGGTCGAAGCCACCGTGGCCGCGGCGCAGGCCCATCTGCGGCTGGAACGGCTCCAGCTGGCCGCCGGCCCGCCGGCGCGGCGGCGGAACACGGCTTCGGGGACCACCGCATCCGCCGCAAAGACCGGCGGGACCGGCTCTCCGGCGGCCACCAGCCTGTACCGCACCAGCCTCCAGCTTCTGGGCCGGGACCAGGCCCTGCTGAGCATCGACGGGCGCACCGTGGCCCTTTCCGCCCGGCACAGCGAAATCCTGGCGCTGCTCAGCGCACATCCCGAAGGCCTGAATGCCGAGGAACTCTGCACCCTGCTGTACCCGGGGGATGCCTCCACCATGACCCTGCGGGCCGAGATGGTGCGCCTGCGCAGGGCCCTGCTGCAGCTGAGCCCCGACGCGGTCCCGGCATCGCGCCCCTACCGGCTGCCGATGGACCTGGCTCCGGACTCCGGCCAGGTGCTCAGTTGCCTGCAGCGCGGCGCCCACCGGATCGCCCTGGAAATCTACCGCGGCGCCGTGCTGCCGCGCTCGGAGGCCCCCGGCATCGTGGAGCTCCGCAACAGGGTCTCGTTTCTGCTGCGCGAAGCCCTGCTGACGGACGGCAGCGCCGAGTCGCTTTTGAAGTATGCGGAGCTGCCCGAGGCGAGGAACGACATCGAGGTCCGGACCGCCGCGCTGAAGCTGCTGGCGCCGCGCTCGCCGAAGCGGGCCGCCGTCGTCGCCGACCTGGAACGGCTGGAAACCGAACTCGGCGCCTGAGGGCCGGTCCGCCCGGGTGGCCTGGCTCACAGGAGTGCAACCTGACTGCAACCTTCCGGCTCCTACGCTGGTCACGGCGGACGTCACCGACAGGCCGCCGACATCGTGCACAGCAAAGGAGCTAGCAATGACCGTCTACGCACAGCCCGGCACCGAGGGCTCGAAGGTCACCTTCAAGGACCGCTACGAGAATTGGATCGGCGGCGAATGGGTCGCCCCGGTCTATGGCCAGTAATTCGAATACATCACCCCCGTCACCGGGAAGG
>JAODMS010000263.1 GCA_025464925.1 Arthrobacter sp. | reverse complement strand
CTCATGGATATTTTCGAAACCCTGGAGTCTGAAGTCCGTTCTTATTGCCGCGGCTGGGACACCGTGTTTGAGCGGGCGTCCGGCAGTGTGCTTTACAGCGAGGACGGCCGGGAGTATCTGGATTTCTTTTCCGGTGCGGGGGCGTTGAATTACGGCCATAACAATCCGGTGCTGCTGGGGCCGCTGGTGGATTTTCTTCTCTCCGGGGCGGTGGTGCATTCCCTGGATATGAAGACTCCGGCGAAGCGGCGTTTCCTGGAGACGTTCCAGGAGCTGGTCCTCCGGCCGCGGAACCTTGATTACAAGGTCATGTTTCCGGGTCCGACGGGGACGAACTCGGTGGAGGCGGCGTTGAAGCTGGCGCGCAAGTACACCGGCCGCCACCATGTGATCGGTTTCACCAACGCGTTCCACGGGATGACGCTGGGGTCGTTGTCGGTGACGGGTAATTCGATGAAGCGCCAGGGCGCGGGGGTGCCGCTGGCGCACGCCTCGAGCGTGCCCTATGACGGGTATCTGGGGGCCCAGGCGCCGGACTTCGTGTGGCTGCGCCAGGCGCTGGAGGATTCCGGGTCGGGGATGGACAGACCCGCGGCGGTCATCGTCGAGACCGTCCAGGGCGAGGGCGGGCTGCGGGCGGCCCGGTCCTCCTGGCTCCGGGGCCTGGCGGAGCTGTGCCGGGAGCACGGGATCCTGCTGATCGTCGATGATGTCCAGGCCGGCTGCGGGCGCACCGGGACGTTTTTCAGTTTCGAGGACGCCGGCATCGTGCCGGACATTGTCTGCCTGTCCAAGTCGATTTCCGGTTTCGGGCTGCCGCTGGCTTTGACCCTGTTCAAACCCGGGCTTGATATCTGGAAGCCGGGCGAGCACAACGGCACGTTCCGCGGCCACAATCCGGCCTTCGTCACGGCCACGGCGGCGCTGGAGCATTTCTGGGCCGACGGGCGGCTCGAGGCCGAGGTCGCCGGGCTCGCGGCGGCGCTGCACGCGGGCCTGGCCCGGATCGCGGGGGCCGCGGAGGGCGCGACGGTCCGGGGCCGGGGGCTGCTGGCCGGGATCTGCTATCCGGACCCGGGAACGGCGGGACGGATCGCGGCCGAGGCGTTCGCCCGGGGCCTGCTGGTGGAGACTTCCGGGCCGGAGTCCGAGGTGCTCAAGACGATGCCGGCGCTGACCATCGGCGCCGGGGAGCTGCAGGCCGGGCTGGACATCCTGGCCGGGGCCGCGCAGGCCGTGACGGGCGAGCCGGTCACGCTGACCTCTGTTGCCTGAGTGTCCAGGCAGATTCCGGAGACGGTGATGGACACCCAGGAAGCGGGCCCGGCCGGCCATGATGAGGCCCGTTCCGGGGAGAGCGCCGGAGGCCCGGGGGTTGCGGCCGGGAGTGTGATCGTGCAGAAGTTCGGCGGGTCCTCGCTGGCGGACGCGGCGGGGATCCGCCGTGCGGCCGGGCGGATCGCCGCGACGCGGAGGAACGGCTACCGGGTGGTGGCGGTGGTCTCGGCGATGGGGGACACGACCGATGAGTTGTGTGACCTGGCCGCGGAGGTCGCGGCCCGGCCGCATCCGGGGGGCCTTGATGCGCTGCTGAGCCTGGGTGAACTGGTCTCCTCGGCCCTGCTGGCGATCGCGCTGGCGGATCTGGGCCAGGCGCCGCGGACCTTCACCGGGCGCACGGCGGGCCTGATCACCGACAACGTGCACGGCAAGGCACGGATCACCAACGTCCGGCCCGACCGGGTCCGGGCCGCCCTGGCCGCGGGCGAGGTGCCGATCGTGGCCGGGTTCCAGGGCCGGACGAAGAAGGGCAAGACGGTCACCACCCTGGGGCGGGGCGGGTCGGATTTGACCGCGGTGGCCCTGGCCGCGGCGCTGGGGGCCGGAATGTGCGAGATCTACACGGACGTGGACGGTGTCTTCACCGCCGATCCCCGGATTGTTCCCTCGGCCCGGAAGATCGGGGTGCTCTCGAGCGAGGAGATGCTGGAGTTCGCGGCCTCCGGCTGCCGGGTGCTGCACCTGAGGTGTGTGGAATACGCGCGCCGGTTCGGCATTCCGATCCATGTCCGGTCCTCGTTCGTGCCGGAGATCGGCACGCTGATCCTGCCGGGCCTGGACCGGCATCCGTTCCGCAAGCCGGTCCGGGAACAGCCCGTGGTCACCGCGGTGGCCGGGGTCAACTCCGCGGCGAAAATCACGGTCGCCGGCATTCCGGAGTCACCGCAGTCCATGGCGGACCTCTTTGATGTGCTCTCCCGGGCCGGGGTCAGCGTGCAGACCATCGTGCAGAACACCGCCGGGGCGGAGCGGTCCGATGTGGCCTTCATCCTTGCCGCGGCCCAGGCCCGGCCGGCGCTGGCCGTGCTGCAGGCCGCCCAGAAAACCATCGGGTTCGAGGGCCTCCAGCACGACGGGGAGGTCGGCAGGGTGTCGGTGACCGGCCTGGGCATGCGGTCCTCCCCGCAGGTGTTCTCCACCTTCCTCAACGCCCTTTCCGGCGCCGGGATCGACCCGGACCTGGTCGAGATCTCCGAGACCCGCATCGAGGCCATCACCGGCACCGACCGGCTCGCGGATGCCGAAAACGCCGTCCGGGCCGCGTTCGGCATGGCCGCCCCGGCCCCCGGGCCCCGGCCGGGAACAGCCGGCAGGGACCCGGGCACTGCGGCGCTGGCGCTGGTCCCGGCCCCGCGCGCCGGCCGGCAGCCGGGCGTCCCGTTTTCAGCATGGCACCGCCGCCCGGTCCCGGCCTTCCGGGAGGATGAGCAGTTCATCGGGCACATCAGTTCAAGCGATGGAGGGAAACGTTGAGTAAGAAGGCCAGGACCAGTACCGGTGCCAGCCGCCCCGCCGAGCTGCGCGGGAAGATCTCCGCCGCGGGCGGCCCGGGCGGAGGAACGGTCCTGACGTCGGCCGCCCCGGACCAGGCCGCCCGCTGGCGGAAGGGCGAACGGCTCGAGCGGCTCTTCGAGGACCGCTGTGACCGGTTGCGCGAAGAGGGGCTCGGCGGGCAGGTCGCGGTCGATGCCGGGGACCTGGTCCTGAGCTACCGTGAGCTGGACGGGCGGGCGAACCAGCTGGCGCGCCATCTGCTGGCCTGCGGGGCCCGGCCCGGAGACCGCATCGCGCTGTTGTTCGACCAGCCCTGGCAGGCCTACGTGGCGATGCTGGCGGTGCTGAAGATCCACGCGGCCTACGTGCCCCTGGATCCGGGGTTCCCCCCGGACCGCCTCAAATACATTGTCGAAGACGCCGACGCGGCAATGGTCCTCTCGCTCTCACACCTGAAGGACCTTCTGCCCGAGGTCGCCGCCGTGACGGTATGCCTTGACCACGTCCGGGCCCACGTGGACGCCGAGGACCCGTCCCGGCTGGACGGGACGGACATGGGCGGGACCGAGGATGAACTGGCGTAC
>JAODMS010000126.1 GCA_025464925.1 Arthrobacter sp. | reverse complement strand
GAGTCCGGGACCTTCTCCCAGCCGCCGGCGGGCCCGACGGAAGCCCCGCGCCCCCGAAGCGCCTTTTCCAGCTCGGCGCGCGCGGCCTGTGACTTTCGCGCCGGAACCAGGGCCACGGCGTCGGTTTCGCGTTCGATCACCAAGGTTCCCGGACCCAGCCGCAAACGCAGCCCGGCCGCCCGGTTCAGCGGCAGGGTCACCACCACCATCCTTGGCGGCAGTGACCAGTCGGCCATGGCCGCCTTCTGGCGTAGGGCCGCCTCATCGGCCCGGCCCAGCAGGAGCAGATCCAGCAGCTCGGTGCGGCGCCGGTCCACGGCGCCGGCACGCTCGGACTGCTCGAAGGCATAGGCCTCGGCACTGACGGCCGACAGCTCGTCGATGTAGGCCAGAATCGATTCACCCAGATTCACCACCACGCTCTGGCCCAGATGATGTTCCACGGACACCCGGGACATCTCGCGGAAGGTTACGCGGGCCCCCGAGCGGTAGGCGCTCAGCAGCGCATCCATGCTCCGACCCTGCCGGAATTCGCCGCTCCCCAGCCCGGCCACCAGTTGCCGGCTCTCCTCGGAGAGCGCAGGCAGCCGGGTGCCGGGCAACTGCAGGAAGCGGTCCAGCGCCGCGGCCACGCCCCGCCGCAGGCCCCGGCCAAACCGTCCTTCAATGGGCCTGGCGTAAGCCGGCACCAGCTGGGGCACGGCCTCGATGATCGCCTCGACAATGCCCGGCATCCTGGGCCGCAGCATATCGCTGACCTCCCCCGGCAAAGCAAGCCATGGAGGGTCGTAGGTCGGGGCAGCGGACTGGAAAGGAGGGGAAGCAGTCATGGTATATCCAAAAAGTTGTTCCATAGAGATAGTTCCTGAGCTCCGATCGTATGCCCTGAATGAAGAATTATGACCCCAACTGACATAGGCTTGTAGCATGATTCGGCTCCGTAAGCTGGCACGCGCCGCATCCCTACTGACCACCCCGCTGGCTCCGGAAGACATTCTGGCGCTGTTCAACCCTGTGTACTCCGCCCGCCAACTGCGCGGCGTGGTCACCCGGGTGGTCCCGGAAACGGCCGATTCTGCCACTATCTTTTTCCGCCCCGGCCACGGCTGGCAGGCGCACCTTGCCGGCCAGTGGGCCCGCATCGGCGTCGAGCTCGATGGTGTCCGCCATTGGCGGTCCTATTCGCTCAGCGCTCCGGCAGGCAAGGACCCGGCCATCACCGTCACGGACATGGGTGCCGTCTCCGGGACCCTGGTGCGTTCGACCAAGCCCGGCGACGTGCTCTTCCTGGCCCCGCCGCAGGGTGACTTTGTCCTCCCGGAACGTCCCCGGCCGCTCCTTATGCTCACCGCGGGCAGCGGTATCACCCCGGTCATGTCGATGATCCGCACGCTCGTGCCGCACCGCCCTGACTCCGACGTCGTGCTCATTCACACGGCCCGCACCGCGGCGGACGCCATCTTCCGCGAGGAACTCGCCGAGCTCGCCGACCAGTTCCCGAACTTCCGCGTCACGCACTGGTTCACCGGGGAGCGCGGGCGGCTGGACTTCAGTTCCGCGGACGAGCTGGAACGGCTCTGCCCGGATTGGCGGGAGCGTGCCGCTTACGCCTGCGGCCCGGAAGGTTTTCTCGACGACGCCGAAGCGCTCTGGGAAGCCGAAGTTGAATCGGCCCCCGACGCGGCCGTCCCGGCTGCGACATTGAAAATCGAACGCTTCAGCACCAGCCTGGCCGGCGGCGAGGGGCACGACGGCGGACTGGTCACCTTCGAGGCGTCCGACCGGGAAGTCGAAGCAGACGGTGATACGCCCCTGCTCGACGTCGGCGAGGATGCCGGGGTCTTGATGCCCAGCGGCTGCCGCATGGGAATCTGCCACAGCTGCCTCATCCCGCTCCGGGCAGGCCAGATCCGCGACCTGCGCACAGGCGAAGTCCATGGCGAGCCCGGCCAACTAATCCAGACGTGCGTTTCGGCAGCCGCCGGACCCGTAAACCTCGACCTCTGAGGAGTACCACCGCATGACGATTGTCACCAATAAACCCGACGTTGCAGACGCCGCTTCCAGCGATGGCATCTTGAAGGAGGCCGTCTCCGAAGACGTGGCGGCCGCTGCCGCAAAGAGGCGGCCCGGCGCCCTCGCCGAGTCCGGCAGCCCCCTGGTCCGTCCGCCCGCTGCGGCGCACCTCTCTGACGAGCAGGTGGCCGAGCTGGGCCGTGAGCTGGACGCCATCCGTGACGAGGTCCTCGCCAAGCGCGGCACGAGCGACGCGGCCTATATCCGCCGGGTGATCAAGGTCCAGCGCGGACTCGAGATCTCCGGGCGCGCTGCGCTTTTGGTGAGCAAGAACAAGACTGCCTGGGTTGCCGGCACCACGCTGCTGAGCTTTGCCAAGATCCTGGAAAACATGGAACTGGGTCACAACATCCTGCACGGCCAGTGGGACTGGATGCGTGACCCCGACATCCACTCCACCACCTGGGATTGGGACTTCGTCACACCCACCCGCTCCTGGCAGCACACCCACAACGACCTGCACCACCGCTGGACGAACGTCGTGGGCAAGGACAATGACATCGGATACAACCTGCTGCGCATGGATCCGGACCAGGAATGGAAGCCCTTCAACCTGGGCAACCCGCTGTACAACGCCCTTCTGGCCCCGGTCTTCGAGTGGGGGATCGCACTCTATGATCTTGAGCTGCCCGACTACCAGGAGGGCAAGAAGAGCAAAGAGGCCATGACCAGGGACCTCAAGGCCCTCGGACGCAAGGCCCTGAAGCAGTTCACCAAGGACTACGCCGCCACCCCTGCGGTCGCCATGCTCACCGGCTCCGGCAAGCAGGCGCTTTACGGCACCCTGACCGCCAACGCGGTCCGGAACCTCTGGGCGCACGCGATTATCTTCTGCGGGCATTTCCCCAGCGGCACGGACACCTTCACCGAAGAGATGGTGGAAGGCGAGACCCGCGGTGACTGGTATGTCCGCCAGATGATCGGATCGGCCAATATTTCCGGATCCAAGTTCATGCACCTGATGAGCGGCAACCTCTCGCACCAGATTGAGCACCACCTCTTCCCGGACCTTCCGTCCAACCGCTACGGCGAAGTGGCGCCCAAGGTGCAGGAGATCTGCAAGCGGTACGGACTGCCCTACACCACGGGGCCGCTGCTGAAGCAGGTCGGCTCAACCTGGGCCAAGGTCTTCAAGCTGGCCTTGCCCGGCAAAAAAGCCTAACCGGACCGGAATTACGTTCCGGCTTGCGTACTGAAGAGGGGTGCCTGCCACGCGGCAGGCGCCCTTCTTTCTGTGCCGCCGCTTCGGCCGCTGCTGTTGCGAATGCGGAAAAGCACGGGAGCACTCAATGCGGCACCAGTTCGTCGCCGCCCCGGTGCCGAGGGAACCTGCCGGCCAGGCTCCTGAATTGTCGGCCCAGGCTCGTGAATATCCCGGCGGTCATGGCTTTGAGGAGGAGGATCACCAGCTGAATTGCGCCGCCCAAGAGCAGGAGCAGGGCCAAGCCGATAAGGGTGGGCAGAAAAAGGATGAAAACGGCGGTGATTGTCACGATGTAGCCGAGGGCGTAACCAACGATGGTGGTCTGGTCCACTGGAATCCCATCAACAGCCCGATGAGTGGCTCCGGATGCCTGCTGCCGATGCCCGTTGCAGCTTTGGGTGATGTGACCCCGGACTGCTTTCGCAGCCGGAGGCCACTTACGGGGGAGAGATGGTGCGGGCGCTGACAGTGCCCTTGGGAAAACTTGCCGATACGGTTTTTATAGCACCGCCCCCATGGACTGGCAAGAGATCTTGGTGCCAGGGGAGGCCGGTAATTTGCCACTCCGAGAATATTAGGAACGGGTTATTGACCGGACCCGCGAGAAGGTCCAGCACCGGAAAGATTATGCCTCATTAAGGAGCCTTTCTTTCCGGTCCCGTCTGCCGGCAGACCCTCTAGGGTTAGCGTTATGACCTCACGACTGTCTACGCCCTTTCCAAGCGCGGGGTGCTCCCCCCGGGTAGTAGTCATCCATGGCTACGGCGCCTCCCCAGACAACCATTGGTTCCCCTGGCTGAAAGCGGAAATGACCGCGGCCGGCGTGCCGGTCTCGGTCGCGGAAATGCCTGACGGGATACCGGCCGATCCCGGGGAGTGGGGCGAGGTTGTAAAAAGCGCTGTTGGTGACGTCGGTTCCGCAACGTTCCTGGTGGGCCACAGCCTGGGGTGCATAACGATCCTGCGCTACCTGGCCGGTCTGCCGAAGCCGTGGACCTTGGGCGGGCTTATCCTCGTGGCTGGATTCGCTGGGCGATTGGAGGCAATACCGGAACTGGACGCTTTCCTGGACGATGGCGTCCAGCTCGATGGTGTTGTTGAGAATATATACCGACGGCTGGTGATTCACTCCGATGACGATCCGACCGTTCCGCCCGCCACGTCAGCAGACCTGGCTTTCCGGCTTAACGCCGACGTGCTCGTCGTGCCAGGAGCAAAGCATTTTCTTGACGCTGACGGGGTAACGGAATTGCCGCCGGTCTACGGCGCGCTCAAACATTGGCTTGCGTGACTATCGGCAACGAGAATTTGGGACCTCCGCCGAAAAGGGTTCAGCTGCTGACGAAGTCGAGCAGGTCCTTGCCGAAGGCTTGCTGTCGGGCGCCCGGGCCTCAGATCGCGGTCTTGGGTGCGTTGCCTTCATCACCGTGCAGCTGAACGGCCTTTCGAGCACGGAGCCTGTCCAGCCGGTTCATCACGGGGGCCGTGGTGGCGCCGTGCACCACGATGGACATAGCCACGACCAGCCCCACGAACGCCCACAGCTCCTGGGCCTGTGCAGCGAAGTTGCCCTTGCTGAGCGCGTAGCCGAGGTAGTACAGGGAGCCGATGCCACGGATGCCGAAGAAGGAAATGGCAATCCGTTCCCGCGGACCGGTCTTGCCCCGGGCCAGGCTCAACCAGCCCGCGAGAGGCCGGACCAGGAGGAGGAACGCCAGAGCCACCAGGACCTCGGCCCAGCCGATGCCGGCAAGCAGGCCGCGGGCGATGGCACCGCCAAGCAGCACCAGAATGACGACCGTCATGAGTCTTTCGAGCTGCTCGACGTAGGAGTGCATCACCCGGTGGAAGCCGTGCGTCCGCTCCGCTGCCCGGATGGTAAGGGCACAGACAAACACGGCAATGAACCCGTAACCTTCGATTAGCTCCGTCAGCCCGTAGGCCAGGAAAGTCGCGGCCAGCGCAACGAAGCCCTCCGAGTGGTTGGAGAGCCGGATAGTGTCGCTCCGGGCGGAGAAGAAGAGCCTGCCCAGGGCCTTGCCCGTGAGGACGCCGCACAGGGCCCCGACGCCGATCCGCCAGAGCACGTCCACGGTGAACCAAGGAACAAACCACTCCGAGGGGGACGCACCGACCAAGCTGATGGCGATGGCCAGATAGACGAAGGGAAAGGCCAGTCCGTCGTTCAGTCCTGCCTCCGAAGTCAACGCGAACCGGATCTCATCCTCCCCGTCGATTTCGCCCTCGTCGTCGGCGGGCTCACCCACCTGCACCTCGGAGGCCAACACAGGGTCAGTGGGGGCCAGGGCAGCGGCAACCAGCAGGGCCGCACCCAGTCCGAGGCCCAGGATCCCCAGCCCCAGGAGGGTCAGGCCGATGATGCAGAGCGGCATTGCCAAGCCCAGCATCCGCCAGGTGCTGGACCAGGTACGGAGTCCGAGGGGGCGGTCCAGGGCCAGCCCGGCTCCCATAAGGGAGATGATCACGCAGATTTCGGTCAGGTGGGTAACGACCTCGCCATGCTGCAGGGGGTCCGGGTTTGGCAATTCGGGGATGAGCGTGAAAGCCAGCATCCCGGCGCCCAAAAACACCATTGGCATGGACAGCGGCGCGTTGCGCAGCAACTTAGGCAGCACTGCGGCAATGAAGACGGCGATGCCTGCCGCCGCAAAGATGATATTGGGAGCTTCGAACACTGCGATTACCCTTCATTGGCCTGGTGCCGGCTCAGGAAGAAGCAGGGCGCCGGTCCCCGCTCACCAGATTACCCGGCTCAGGACGCTGAACCTGACGCTTCAGCTGCTCTCCACGAGCACGGGGCCGGACTTCAGGAAAAGCTGCGCCGCGGACCGGCCCACGGAAACCAGCCTCCCGTAGCTGCTCCGCGACACGTCTTCGCACCACGGGGAGCCGGGCCCGTGACTGGGTGCAGGCCGGGAGCGGCTCAGATGCAGGATTTGTTGTAGTCGAACCCGCCCGAGACGTATTGGGTCAGTGTGACTTTTCCGCCGCCGGTCAGCGGGGCGTCCCCGCACATGAGGTTTGCCGAGGCCAGCGAGCTGGCGCCGGCGAGCCAGCTCCGCTGGGTGTACAGATTGCTTGACGGGGGCACCGTGCCGACG
>JAODMS010000251.1 GCA_025464925.1 Arthrobacter sp. | reverse complement strand
GGGTGGCCCGCACCGCGTTACCGGCTCGTCCCCTGGCGGCGGGAAATAGGACCGCAGGCATGCTGTGCTCCGAGCCGCCGGCGGAGGGCTGGGCAAGCTTCTAATCAAGCCACCGACGTGGGACAGGTCAAGGCCGGCCGCTCCACCCAGCGCGGACAAGTCGGGGGAAACGCACCCTCCATGGGGCAATTGTTTTTTCGAGTCACGCGCCAGACAGAACGACCGGCATCAACACTGCCAGCTAGTCCCAGACCAGCCACTGCAAGACTCACATTGTTTTTTGGTTGCTGGCAAGCTCCGGGATTCCAGTTCCTCCCCGTCGGCCGGCTCCGCCCCCCCGTCCTGACCTTGTTCCGTTTGTGGCCTGACCTACCCCTGATCGAAGGCTGTCAGCGCACCGTTGGTGAATTGGGCACGCAGATACCGGACCCCCGGCGGCAACGCATCACCGGAGGCCTGAGACTGGTCGACCGTCCCGAAGAAGAGTGCGTCCAAAGTTCCCGGAGTCCCGGTCATCGGCCTCGCCTCAAACCCGATATTGAGCGCTACGACTTCTCTATCGGCCAGAGTACCGGCCGGCTGCCCCAGAATCTCGCCGGGAACCGTTGCGGCGGCGTTGAAGATCATTACGCCGATCCACCCCGGGTCCCCCAATTGCCGGGCCAGCGCCGTGTAACGCAACCTGTCCGGGTGCGTGGGTTCCGCTTTCGAGATAACCTCGGCGATCAGTGCGTTCAATCGAGTGGACGCCCCCACAACGTCGTCGTTCAATTCGACAGGGGAGGCGTACGTACGGGGTTCGGCCGCCAGGTCTTGCACGCTTCTCCCCGCCACGCCCTTGATCACAACAATTGGAGCTCCCACTCCGGTTACGCCCGAATCCACGCCGAAGCGCCACGAGCCAACGGCCGCATCACCTGTAACGGAGAATCTGGAACCACCGGAGACAACGGCGAACACCTGATTAGTGTGCACCAGGGACTCCCGAACAGTGGCGGCGACATTCAGCACCAGGGTGTGGGGGTTGCCCATCCCGTCAGTTGTCTGGCCGAGAACGATCCCCGCCGGCGGAACCGGGGCCTCCAGGTCCGAACCCGGACCTTGCTCCCCCGGCCCCGTGCCTCCAGGCAGTCCCGACTCCGGGTCCGAACCCGGACCTTGCTCCCCCGGCCCCGTGCCTCCAGGCAGTCCCGGCTCCGGGTCCAAAACCGGACCTTGCTCCCCCGGCCCCGTGCCTCCAGGCAGTCCCGGCTCCGGGTCCAAAACCGGACCTTGCTCCCCTGGCCCCGTGCCTCCGGGCATTGCAGGCTCCGGGTTCGCTCCGCGGGGCACTGCCCTTTCGGCACCGGGGTTTCCGACAACTGGCGGCCCGGCTGACGGCGCCGGCGAGTGGGGCTTGCCGGTCCTTGGCTTTTCGGGGGTGTGGGCGGTCGGGGATGGTGTCGCCAGCCTGCCGGCGACGGAAACGCCCATGGTCGTTGTGGGTGCGAGAGACGCAACGACGCCGGCGGCGATCACGAGCGCAAGTGCGGAACTGCCGATGATGACCGGCAGATTCACCCGCATGGGTTTGGGCCAACTGTGCGTCCGGTGTCGCTGATGGGGCGGTCCTCTCGTGCCTGGCAGAGGTGCGATCCGTCCCCCGGGTGAATCGTACAGCCGCGCCAAGAGAGCCGCAACAACGCGACGACACCCATCCGGAGATTTGCACATGAGGCAACGAAGTATCCTTCCCGGAGGTATTGCTTTGACGCAACAGGCACCCTCGGACCCAGAACGCACCGGATCTCCGGTGCCTCCCGAACCGACGCGACCTCGACAGCCCGCTCGTGGCTGCAAACCGGATTCGACGCAATCGCGCAGCGGACCATTTCGCTCCTCAGCGCCGGAACCGACATCACGGAACTCATCAGGACTAGGTAGGGCTTGGCATGATGAACATCCTTCAGCGAAGACAAATCTCCACAGGTCAAGGAGTCAACCAAACCAAGGCGGTTCCGATGTACTCCCGCCTGTATAACAAGCTGTCTCACCAGGCCATTGTGACTCAGGAAGCCCCGCACGTAACCACGGCGAGACACGTTATGGTGGGATGCTTTTTCGAGACGCGGGAAGGCCCGTCGTTCTGGCCCCTTGTCGGACTGTCCGCAGTCCTGGACGTTGTCTTGGAAAGCTTTTGTTTATCAAGACACCACTTCGCCGTGGCCACGGTGGATCACTACCAACTGGGTTTATCGGAAGCCCGCTTGATTAGTGGCCTGCGCCCAGTTTTCCAGCAAGTCGTTCGCGCATGGTGATGCTGGCGTCGTTGAGACCGATGATCTTCACGTCTTTACCATGGTTGTGGTACTTCTCGGTGATGGCGTCCAGGGCTGCAATGGTGGAGGCGTCCCAGAGGTGGGAGGCGTGCATGTCGATGACCACGTGCTCCGGGTCCAGCGCGTATTCGAACTGGGTGTAGAGGTCGTTGGAGGAGGCAAAGAAGAGTTCGCCGTTCACGACATAGGTGGCCGTCTCGTGGCCCTCTACCTTGGTGACTGACCGTTCGACGGTGACGAAGTGGGCCACGCGGCGGGCGAACAGGACCATGGCGACGAGGACGCCGACGCCGACACCGATGGCGAGGTTGTGGGTGGCGACGGTGACGATGACGGTGGCGACCATGACCATGGTTTCGCTTTTGGGCATCATCTTCAGGGTGCGGGGGTGGATGCTGTGCCAGTCGAAGGTGGCCCAGGAAACGAAGATCATTACCGCGACGAGGGCTGCCATCGGAATCACCGACACGACTCCGCCCAGGGCGACGACGAGGATGAGCAGGAAGACGCCGGCCAGGAAGGTGGAGATCCGGGTCCGGGCGCCGGAGGCTTTGACGTTGATCATGGTCTGGCCGATCATCGCGCAGCCGCCCATGCCTCCCGTGAAGCCGGTAACGATGTTGGCAACGCCTTGGCCCCAGGCTTCTCGGGTTTTGTGGGAGCGGGTGTCCGTGACGTCGTCAACGAGTTTTGCGGTCATCAGTGATTCCAGCAGGCCAACGAACGCCATGGCCAGGGCGAAGGGGAAGATAACCTGCAGCGTTTCGAGGGTGAACGGAACATTCGGGACGAACAGGGTCGGCAGTGAGTCCGGCAGCTCGCCCTTGTCACCCACGGTCGGCACGACGAGGGACGCCAGGACTGTAATGAGGGTGAGTACGACGATCGCGACCAGCGGGGCGGGTACAACGTTCGTGAGCTTGGGCAGGCCGAACACGATCACTAGGGCCAGCGCCACCAGCGGATAGACCAGCCAGGGTACGCCGATCAGCTCGGGGACCTGGGACATGAAGATCAGGATGGCCAGGGCGTTGACGAAGCCCACCATCACCGAACGCGGGATGAAGCGCATCAGCTTAGCCACCCCCGAGACGCCCAGAATGATCTGGAAGATTCCGGCCAGGATCACTGCGGCAATGAAGTAGTCCACACCGTGGGACTTCACCAGCGGTGCAATCA
>JAODMS010000083.1 GCA_025464925.1 Arthrobacter sp. | reverse complement strand
CGGGATGTGCTGTAAAGTCGTATCTCGGTCCGATGAGGCATCGGGGCGTATAGCTCAGGCGGTTAGAGCGCTTCGCTGATAACGAAGAGGTCCCAGGTTCAAGTCCTGGTACGCCCACGGAACCTGTACAGGTTCAAGTGGAGATTCACGTGATGTCTAGGCGTCACTGGAACGGGGTGAATGTGAAGAAGTTGCTGGTTGTTGCAGCCACGATCGCAGGCGCCCTGCTCTACAAGAAAGTGCAGGAATCCGAAGCCCGGAAAACAGTCTGGAGCAAGTCGACCGACTCGGTTGACTAGCACGGATTCGCGGTCCGGAAGCTGGAAATCAGCTCTCCGGAACTAGGATATGATTGTCGGGTTGCTTCTTATGGGGGCATGGCGCAATTGGTAGCGCACCTGCTTTGCAAGCAGGGGGTTCGGGGTTCGAGTCCCCGTGCCTCCACCATAAGGATGGCCCCGGAATGCGGAAACGCAGCCCGGGGCCTTTTGCATGTCCGGCTCCTGCAAGGCCAGCCCAAGCCGTCCGGGACAAGAAGAAGAACGCGGCGCCGCGGACCGGGGTTTAGTCCTTGGGTTTGGCGTAGTCCTCCATGCCCTGCCAGTCGACAAACACGTAGGGCTCGTCGCCGAGCACCCAGGCATCGTGCCCGGGCGGGATGACGCCGAAGTCGCCAGGGCCGAATTCGCTCTCTTCGCCGTTGTCCATGACGACCTTCAGCCGCCCCGACACCGTGTAGCCGACATGGCTTGCCATGCAGCTGTCCGTCTTGGCGATCGGCTTGACGTGGTCGGACCACTTCCAGCCGGGCAGGAACGTGGCGCGTCCCACGGCGCCGGCGTCGAGATTGACGAGGTCCACCTGACCCATCCCATCGGCCACGGGACGTGTCTCCTCCGGATGGTCCAGGCTCTTACGGATGATCGCAGCCATGATGGTCTCCTTCTTCGATGATGAGACGGCAATTTAAGACTGTCACCGCCATATGCCACGGTCAAGCACACAGGCGTCAGCCTCAGCCGCCTTTGGTCCTACTAGTGTTGGACCGTGAACTTCTTCCTTGCCGCCCTGGGAGTGCTGGGTGTCGCGTCCTCGGGGCCGCTGATCGCGGCCACGCTGGGCGCCACTTCCGTCAGCGCCCTCGCCATTGCCTTCTGGCGCAACGCGATCGGAGCCGCCGTCATGGCCAGTCCGGTGCTGGTCCGGCAGCCCGGCCAGTTCTCCCGTATCACGGGCAACGAGTTCCGCTGGTCACTGGTGGCGGCAACCGCCTTGGCGCTGCACTTCGCCTGCTTTATCACCTCACTACAGCTGACCTCGGTAGCGGCTGCCACGGCCCTGGTCTGCCTGCAGTCCGGCTGGATTGCCGTCTTCCAGCTGTTCCGCGGAGCCAGACACCGCTGGCCGGTCCTGGTAGGCCTGGGTGTGGCCTTTGGCGGTGTCGTGGCCATCACCGGATTCGATATGGGCACCTCGCCGGATGCGCTCCTGGGGGACCTCCTGGCCGTGGCCGGCGGCGCCCTGGCTGGGATCTACACCCTGGCCGGCGGCAAGGCCCGCCAGACCATGGGTACCGGCATCTACACGACCCTCTGCTACGGCATGTGCGCCGCGGTGGTCGCCGCGCTGGCTCTGCTGTACCGGCAGCCACTAGCGGGGTTCGACGCCGCAGGCTGGCTGGGCATCCTGGCCATCACCGTGTGCGCGCAGCTGGTGGGACACACGGCCTTCAACCACCTGCTGGCCACGATGAGTCCGCTGCTCGTGTCGATGATCATCCTGCTGGAGATCCCCGGTGCGGCGCTGCTGGCTGCCGCATTTTTGTCCGAAACCCTGCCTGCCGGAACTTACGCGGGGCTGGGGATGATCCTGGTGGGGCTCGCCGTCGTCGTCCTGGGGCAGCGGAGCTCACGGTCCGTCCGGAGAAGCACCGCGCGGCTGGCGGAACTGGGCACCGACTGACGCTGGATCCGCCGGCGACGTCGGGCCGTAGCTGCTACTGGCCGCCGCGGCGGACGGGCTGGGCCGTGTTGACCGTGTGGATGGCGCGGAGCAGCTTCGCCGGGAAGTACACGGAGAAGAAAACGACCATCGGGGCCTTCAGCGCCATTTTCTTCACGTTGTGAGCCTTGTAGGTGCGGTCGAAGCGCGTCACGTAGTAGCGGTAATCCCGGGGTGAGTCTTCGAGGCGTCGTGCCGACATCCCGGAAACCATCTGGGGCCAGTACTGGATCCGGAGTTCGTGGTCGGCCAGGTGAAGGGACAGATCGATGTCCTCATGCATCTGGTCCTCTTCATCCAAGCAGGTCTCCGCACGGATGATTTCCCATGCGGAGCGGCGCAGCGCCATATTCGAACCGAAGAGGAAGTGGTACTGGTGCTTTGCGAGCTTGAGCATCAGCTGGCGCATTTTGTCGTCGGCTTTGAGACCGAATCGACGCATCGGCATGTCGTAATAGACCACCGGTCCCGTGGCGGCATGGACAGACGCGTCCCCGAACGCCTCCTGGACCTGTTCGACCCAGTCCGGTTCCAGCACAGAGTCGGCGTCGATCCGGCCGAGGATATCGCCCGTGGCGTGGTCCAGGCCGAAGTTGCGGGTCGCGATGAGCCCCTGGCTTCCGTCCTGGCTGAGCCGGATGATGGGACTTTCCGGATACTCCAACTGCATCTGGCGCACGATTTCCGCGGTGCGGTCCGTGGACATGTTGTCCACCACGATGATCTCGTGGGCAGGGACGGACTGGTATACGGCGGCGATCAAGCACTGCCGGATAACACTTTCCTCGTTGTATGCAGGGATGACTATAGATACAGCCGGGGGCAGCGCAGCAACGCTTAAGGTATTTTCGGTGGATCTATCAGGTGACATCACCTCAAATTTAGCATCAAGCCCGTTGTTTCAAGCCGGGGCCGCACACCCGGGCCAAAGAACCGGAAAACAAGCGAGGGATTCCGCCCCTGGCGGAATCCCTCGCTTGCTCAGCTGCCCACGGGCGGCTTACCAAAACTTACTGGCCGGTGGACTTGTCCGCCTGGCCTTTATCCCCACCAACAGTGTCCCCGTTGTTGCGGCTCGCGGCGATGTTCCGCACGGCGGTCTTGGCATCGGTGGCTACCTTCACGGTGGCCTCCTTGCTCGTGTCAGCCGCATCCTTGGCGTCGTCCTTTCCGGAACCGGCAACATCGGCGGAGACAGCCGCTGAACCGTCCGCGGCGGTAACAGTTGCGGCACCGGTCTCGTCCGCCGTGTCCTCGATCCCGTCCTTGAAGTCCTTGACGGCGGCCGCGGGCACGGGCGCGGGCGTTACCGGCGCGGGAGTCTTCCACGGGTCTTCGATCGGCTTGGATGCCTTCCACGCGGCAACACCGGCGGCGACGGCTGCTGCGACGACGCCGAGGATCAGCAATCCGCGGTGCTGGGGCTGCTGCGGCTTGGCCAACTCTTTGCCGGCTGCCTTGCCTGCCCCGGTTGCAGCAAACTTCATCGGGCCGCCGGCCAACCTCGTCTGCTCCTGGACGGCGTGGATGATTCCCACGTCGCCGAGCTTCTGGGCAACGGCGTCGACGTGGGCCGGAGCGCCCTCCAAGGTGCGGTGCACGGCGTCGGACGCGTAGCCGATCTGGTCCGAGAGCCTGGGAATGTACTCGACGACGACCCGGTCGCGGGCGCTGGCGATAGCCGGCGTGGCCCTGTCCAGGGCCACCTGGAGGCGCGGGGTCGCGCCCTCAACCGCATCGTGGATCTTCGGTGCCAGCTGCGCCAGACCGTCCTGGAGGCGGGGGGTCACCGTGGCAACGCCGTCCGCCAGGTTGTGGGCCGCGGACTTGAGCCCTTCCTGAATCTTGGGAGAAGCGCTATCAAGGCCATGCTGCAGACGCGGAACAGCCCAGCTGACTGCTGCTTCAACCCGCGGGGCTGCCCAGTCCTTGGCGTTCTCTACACCGGTGCTCACTGACTGCTCCAGTTCACGAACAATTTGATCTGTTTTCTTCACAACTACCTCCCGATTAATGGAACGGTTCTGCAGTTAGCCTACGTGTCCCAGACCTCACCGGCCATTCTTCTGGCCGAATTCCGGCGGATTTCACCCAGCGCGGAACTGACTGTGGGGCACTGGACGCTGTGGCCCCTCATGGAAGAATAAGCGCTATGACTGCAACCGCAACCGCAAAAGCCACCATCCACACGAGCCTCGGCGATATCGTCGTTAATCTCTTCGGCAACCACGCGCCCAAGACCGTTCAGAACTTCGTCGGGCTGGCCACCGGCGAGCAGGCCTGGACCCACCCGGAAACCGGCGAGGACAAGACCGGCACGCCGCTCTACGACGGCACGATTTTCCACCGCATCATTAAGGATTTCATGATCCAGGCCGGGGACCCGCTGGGCCGCGGTGTGGGCGGACCGGGCTACAAGTTCGACGATGAGATCCACCCGGAGCTCAACTTCAACGAGCCCTACAAGCTGGCCATGGCCAACGCTGGCGTCCAGATGGGCCGCGGCACCAACGGATCCCAGTTCTTCATCACCACCATTCCCACCGGCTGGCTGCAGGGCAAGCACAGCATCTTCGGCGAGGTGGCCGACGAGGAATCCAGGAAGGTCGTCGATGCCATCGAGGGTGTCCGCACCGGAGCGGGCGACCGCCCGGTCAAGGACGTCACCATCAACAGCATTGATGTAGAAAAGCTCTAGCCCAGGCATGAGCTACGGAATTCCGGCGGCAGAGCCGTCCGCGCAGATCCCGGTATGCCCCCGGCACCCGGATCGGCCCGCCTACGTGCGCTGTCAGCGCTGCGGGCGCCCCGCGTGCCCCGACTGCCAGCGGGCGGCCGCCGTCGGATTCCAATGCGTTGACTGTGTCAATGAAACAAAACGTACGACGCCGGGCATCAAGACCGTCTACGGCGGCGCCGTGGCAGCCGGGAAACCGCTGGTCACCTTCATCATCATCGGGCTGTGCGCCCTCGTCTATGTGTTGCAATGGCTGGTCCCCAACGACGGGATCTACCAGGAACTCGCCTATGCGCCTGTCTTCACGGACGTCGAACCGTGGCGGATGCTCACTTCGGCCTTCCTTCACTCCCAAGGCTTCCTGCTCCATATCGTTCTGAACATGTACACCCTCTGGATCTTCGGTCAGGCGCTCGAGCCGCTGCTGGGCCGGATCCGGTTCCTTGCCGTTTATCTGCTGTCAGCCTTCGGCGGCTCGGTTGGCTTCCTACTGCTGACCCCTGTCTATCCCGCGGAGGGTCCAGTGGGTGTCGTGGGAGCCTCCGGCGCCGTCTTCGGCCTCTTCGGCGCCATGCTGGTAGTCCAGCGGCACCGCGGCGGGGAAACGAGGCAGCTATGGGTGCTGATCGCGATCAACGGCGCCATCGGCTTCCTGGTCCCCCAGATCGCCTGGCAGGCCCACCTTGGCGGCCTGGTCACGGGAGGCCTGTGTGCTGCCGTTCTTGCCTACACTCCCCGTGGCCGGCGGCAAGGCCTGTTGCAGGCCTGCGGCCTGGCCTTGATCTTGGCACTGCTGCTCGTAGTCTCGGCCTTCCGGATGGCAAGCGCCTAAACAGGCCTGCCGGTTCCGCTGGATCCCATCCCCTTAGCCCGCCTGGATCTATTGAGGCTGGTAGCGCCCCCGCCACGCCCGAGCCGATCTCCTGCACCTTTTTCACACATGCTGGGGGTTTCCTGCACGCTGGACGACTCCGCGGTCGCTCCGGCGAACCCCGAGTACGTTCCGGTGAGGAGCCGGGCCTGTGCTAAAGTCCGGGTTTTCCACAGACGTTATCCACACTGTTGGTAACTTACAGCATTGTAGTTATTGCGGGAAGGGCGGATCTGACCGCCACAGCGGGCAAAATGGCCGAGACTTTTCCAAACGCCTGGCTCGATCTCCACAATTGTGGATAACTCCTGGGGGTCGCCTTGTGGTTAAGTGGACAACTTTCCTGGGATTATCTGTGCTTGCGGAGACCGGTTCCCGGACTCCGACGGTTCCCTCGCCCTAACTGTCCGATGTCAACAAGGTTATTCACAGGGTACCGAACCCGCTCCTCCGTGCCTTTTCCTGGAAACACCCGGGATCCGGCGCCGGACGAGGCAGCCAGGCCTCGAACCGCAGGGTTATCCCCACTTGTGGATAACTTGTGGGTACTGCGATGTTGTTATGTGGATAACTTCTTTCGCGTCCCGGCGGATTCCCGTTGGCCCCTCCAGCGCCGCCCCGAGGAAGTCTTTCCGGATACGCAGGACGTCCGACGCAGTTATCCACAGCTAATCCACATTTGTTAATAACTTACAGAGTTGGAGTACTGTCCCGCCGGGCATCCTGGCGGCCTCTGCGCGGGCCACAGGCCGCCAGGATGCCCGGTCGGCCAGTCCTCTGGAGAGGACGGTTATCAACATTGTGGATAACTATCCGCACAGTTGTGCACAACGGCCGGCACCTAGAGGGGGTTCTCCGGGGGAGTGAGGGCCTCACCCAGGCCACACACCGGAGGTTCCCCGCCGGTGGCTGTCCAGCAGATGGGTGTCCACCATCCCGATGGCTTCCATCAGAGCAAACATGCTGGTGGGGCCGACAAACGTGAATCCCCTCCTGCGCAGTGCCTTGGAAAGCGCGGTGGACTCCGCGGAGGAGGTGGGGATCTGATCCAGGCTCGTCGGCTCCAGGGGGGCTTGCGGCTGGAACTGCCAGACGAAGTCCACCAGTCCGCCGTCGTCCCTTAATGCGAGGGTTGCCCGGGCATTGGTGATGGCGGCCTGGATCTTGAGCCGGTTCCGCACAATCCCGGCGTCCAACAGCAGCCGTTCAACATCGGCCTCGGTGAAGGCCGCCACCGTCTCCGGATGGAAATCCCTGAACGCCGTCCGGAACGCGGGCCGCTTCCGGAGGATCGTGGCCCAGGACAGTCCTGCCTGGAAGGCCTCAAGGCTGATGCGTTCGTACAGGCCCTGTTCGTTCCGGACCGGCAGGCCCCACTCATTGTCATAATAATCGCGCAGCATCGGGTCGACTGCGGCCCAGGCAGGACGCGCCAATCCGTCGTCGCCGATAATGGAGCCGTTTACAGCCGGGGTCATCTGGAGTCCTTCGCCGGAGGGTTGCCGCCACCCAAAATTATCGGACACCCGCTGCCTCGGCGGTTAACGAAGAGGGCCGGTACACCGTGTGTACCGGCCCGTCAGGGTAGTTATCTAGCGGAGTGGCCCCGGGTCAGGAGCGCCAGCGGGTTGTCATCAGGAAGCCCACAATGGCGATGCCAAAACCTGCGACGATGTTCCACGACGCCCACTCCTGGACCGGGAATGCGCCTTCACTGATGTAGAACGTGATGATCCAGAGCAGGCCAATGATCATCAGGCCGAACATCACCGGCTTGAACCACACGGCGTTGGGCTTGTAGGCCTGCGCAGCAGAAGTCTGCTGCTCCGCGCGGGCAGTCCTTTTTCGCGGCTTCGACTCGGGCACGTGTTCTCCTTGGCGGGCTGGAACAGGAGCGGCACCGGGGCTTGATATCCTGCAAGAAGGAAACGCCCGCGGCCAACACGCTCTTGGTCAGGTGTGGATTCTTACTCGCAGCCAATTCTAGCTGTAGTTGAGGCCGCACGGGGGTCCGTTGCTAATGCCAGGAGGAGAACCCACGGTGCTGCAGTTGAAGGAGGGGCCCGGGTCCGCGCCTGCCCGCGGCGGCGTTCTCTCCCGCACCGTCCAGGTTGCAGGTGAGCTGCTAATCACCGCAGGCATGATCCTGCTGCTGTTCGTCGCCTGGCAGCTGTGGTGGACCAATGTGGAATCCGACACCAGGCAGCGCGAGGTCGTCAAGGATTTCGCCCAGAACCTGAAAGGGACCGGCGGGCCCGACACGGCGTCGCCGGCTGCTCCCGCTGACTCTTCCGTTGGCTATGGCCCGCCCGCCGTCGGGACCGAACCGGCCGGCGGCGCCACCATCGGCATCATCTACATCCCCAGGTTCGGTGCGGACTACACGCGGCCCCTCGTCCAGGGAACCACCCCCGCTGTGCTGGACACGCTGGGCCTCGGCCATTACACCGGGACATCCATGCCAGGGGCGGTGGGGAATTTTGCGCTTGCCGGTCACCGGCAGACCCACGGTGCGGTCCTGGACAATATCGATGCCCTGGTGCCCGGGGACCGGATCTACGTCCAGACCCGGGACGGCTACTACGTCTACGTGTTCCGGAACAGCCAGATCGTCCTTCCGTCCAGAAGAGACGTGTTGCTGCCGGTCCCGGCACAGCCCGCGGCAAGCCCGAAGGAAAGCTACCTCACGATGACAAGCTGCAACCCGCGCTTCGGCTCCCAGGAGCGCATCATCGCCTACTCGCTGCTGGAGCGATGGCAGCCGACGTCGGCGGGTCCGCCGGCCGAGATCGCCGCCCAGGTGGCGCGCGCGGTTGGGGAGGGCTGAGTAGTGTACGGCTGGATCTTCCGCCATCTTCCGGGCCCCTTGTGGCTGCGTATTGCCACGGCGCTGGTGCTGGTTGCCGGCGTGCTGGTATTGATGGTTCAGTACCTTTTTCCCTGGATGTCACAATTCACCCAGTTCACTGATTCGACGATTGGTTCTACAAGGCACCCATGAGCACAAGCAAAATCCTGGTAGTCGACAACTATGACAGTTTTGTCTACACCCTGGTCGGCTACCTTCAGGAACTCGGCGCGGAGACCACGGTGGTCCGCTATGACGATGTCACACTCGCTGAGGCAATCGAACTGGCTGAAGCGCGCGACGGCGTGCTCATCTCCCCGGGGCCGGGAACGCCCGCCGGAGCGGGCGTCTGCATTGAGCTGATCAAGTGGTGCGGCAGCCAGACAAAGCCGATGCTGGGGGTGTGCCTGGGCCACCAGGCGCTGGCGGAGGCTTACGGGGGAACGGTGACGCACGCCCCGGAACTCATGCACGGCAAGACTTCACTGGTGGAGCACCACGGGACCAGCGTGTTCACCGGGCTGCCCTCCCCCATCACGGCGACGCGCTACCATTCCCTGGCGGCAGTCCGCGAGAGCATCCCGGAGGCCCTGGAGATCACCGCCGAGACAGGCAACGGAATCATCATGGGCCTGCAGCACCGCACCGCCCCCCTGTGCGGAGTCCAGTTCCACCCGGAATCCGTGCTGACCGATGGCGGATACCAGATGCTGGGCAACTGGCTGGAATCCTTGGGCCTGGCGGGCGCCGCTCAGCGGGCCGCGGAACTGAGCCCGCTCATCAAACACTGACCTCAATGGCCCGGGACGCAAGTCCTGGGCGTGTCAGCGAGCAACGTCAGGGGAAAATACCGCCGATGACGGCCGCGTTTTCCTTGAAATCCTTTTTGGTGCCCGTCGGGCTCGGCGTCGGGCTCGGCGTGGGTGTCGGCGTGGGTGTCGGCGAAGGCGGTGGTGGCGGCGGTGGTGGCGGGGCTTTCGCCACCGTGACGGAGATGGTCTTGCCCTGCTCCACCAATACCTCGGCGGCATCACTCTGATCCGTCACTCTGCCCGGTTCAACCTGGGAATTCTCGACTTCCGTGACGCTGAGCGTCAGCCCGCGGGCGGTGAGCGCAGCCTCAGCCTCGGCCCGCTGCATTCCGCGGAGCTCGGGCACGTCTATCTTTCCGGTGGAGACAATGATCTCCACAGCGCTGCCCACGGCCACATTCTGGCCGGGGGCGGGATTGGTAGTGATGACGATGCCGGCCGGAACCGTCGGACTGTTGGCCATCGTCGTGGTGGGTGCCCCCGTCAGCCCCTGCTGGCGCAGGACATCCCGGGCGGCCGCCTCGGTGCGGCCGGGTAGGTCCGGTGGGATGGTGATGACGCTGGGACCGGCGGAAATATTGAGGGTGATATCCGAATTGGGTGCCATGGAACTGCCCGCATCCGGCACTGTGCCGATGGCAATGCCCTTGGCGATGGTTTCATTCTGGAGCCGGTTCAGCTGGGGTCTGAACCCCGCGTTATAAAGCTTCTGGAGGGCCTCGGATTCGGTCAGCGATGTCACTGAGGGAACGAGGACCTTGGCTACCGGCGGCGGCTGTTGGTTCATCATGCTGTACAGCCACAGGCCGCCTCCGGCCAGGACCAGCATAGTGAGGACCACCAAGGTGGCGATCCACGCCCGGCGGCGCGACTTCTGCCGCGGGCTGTGCTCGCGTTCGGACGGCAGGACCAGCGGCAGGCTGCCGGTGTCGGAGGGGCCATACACTTGGGTGCCTTGGGCCGGCAGCAGGTGGTCGCCGTCCGTGCTGTCCTGCGAAGGCCGGAGCCGGCTACCGGGCACGTCATCCAGGA
Source organism: Arthrobacter sp. (assembly GCA_025464925.1). The sequence continues at coordinate 2,783 of JAODMS010000083.1, read as the reverse complement.
ATTTGGCACCGGTCAGGGAAAAAGCGGCGGTGGGCGGTATGCCGTCGGGTCGCGGGACGGTGCTGGTCGGGTCAGTAGGGGCCTCGCTGGCGGCCAGCGGGGCCACCCCGACGCCGTTGCGCGCCGCCCTGAGGGCGCGCCGGAAGGCGGCCGCATCCTGGAAGCGGTCCGCTCGGTTCTTCTGCAAGGCCTTCATCAACACGCTGTCCAGCGCCTCGGAAACGTCAGGGTTGAGGGTGCTGGCGAGTTCCGGGATCTCACGGACATGCTGGTAGGCCACGGAAACGGGGCTGTCCCCGATGAATGGCGGCCGGCCGGTCAGCATCTCGTACAGCAGGCAGCCGGCAGAGTAGAGGTCGCTGCGGGCGTCCACTGTTTCGCCGCGGGCCTGCTCCGGCGACAGGTATTGGGCCGTGCCCACGACGGCCTGGGTCTGCGTCATGGTCGCGCCCGAATCGGCCATGGCGCGGGCGATACCGAAGTCCATGACCTTGACGCTGTCGGAGTCCGGGCAGAACATCACGTTGGCAGGCTTGATGTCCCGGTGGACAATTCCGGCTTTGTGGCTGTAATCGAGCGCCGAGAGCACACCCAGGGTGAAGTCGATCGCCTGATCGATGGTGACTTGCTTCGCCCTGATGAGGTCGCGGATCGTCTTGCCGGAAACGAACTCCATCACGATGTAGGGCACCCGGACACTGTCGGCGTCGTCTTCGGGGACGGCGTGGTCCCCGGTGTCGTAGACGGCTACGATCGAGGAGTGGTTCAGTGCGGCCACCGCCTGCGCTTCACGCTTGAATCGGGCCTGGAACTGCGGATCCCTGGCAAGGTCCGGCCGCAGCAATTTCACGGCAACCGTGCGTCCCAGCCTCGTGTCGACGCCGCGGAACACGTCCGCCATCCCGCCGCGGCCGATCAACTCACCCAGCTCATAGCGCCCACCGAGGACGCGCTGCGTGTCAACGGGGCGGCGGTCCTCCCTGTGTGACGGGGTGCGGGGTATATCTGACACGACTGCCTACGGACTCTTGGTGGTGGTGGTGGTGGGGGACGGAGTTGCGGAGGGGGATGCCTTGGCCAAGTGGTAGGTCACCACGGATCCCGCGGCTACCCTGCTCCCCGCTGAGGGCTCCGAGCTGACAAAGGTGCCGGCCGGCTGCTCGTCAGCGGGGACGACGTCGGCGCCCTTGGCCCAGCGAAGCCCGGCACTCTGGACCGCCTGCTGGGTTGCGGCCTCGCTGGCGCCCACTGGGATCGTGGGGACCGACACCAATTCCGGGCCCTTGGAGTACGAGACCGTGATGGTGTCACCGGGCTGGACCTGTCCGGCCGGATTGATGTCGATGACAGTGCCGGGAGCAGCGTTATTGAAGACTTCAGCGCCCGCGACGCGCAGCTTCATTCCGATTAGCTCATTGCGGACTTCGTTGTACTGCCGTCCGCGGTAGGCATCCGGGATCAGGTTGATGGCCGCCGGAGCCACCGGGGTTGTTTGGGCGGGTGTCGCGGGGCTGCTGGTAGGACTGGGACTCGCGGACGTCGGCGAGGTCGTCGGAGATGCCGAAGTCGTCGGGCTCGAGTTGGTTGGTGTCGCGCTGTTGGTGACGGCGCTGCTGCTGGCCGGCGATTGCGGGGGGAAGAGGATCCCGGCCTGGGTGAGGATGACGCCCACCAGGGCGAAAAGCACCAACAGGATCAGGGCTATGAGCGGCCACGTCCAGGGGCTGCGTCCGCGGCGCTCCGGTTCGTCGAGCGGTTCGTCGTAGTCATCATCCTCCGGCACCCAGTTCCGTTCGACCGCCAGGGCATCGGCGCGGGAAAGCGCATTGCGCGCCCCGTAGCCACTGGCAGCGGCTGCTCCGGCCGCCAGCCCTGCCGCAGCACCTGCGCCGGCGGCGCCGACAACGGGCAGCGCGGAAGTGGCCGACGTCGAAGTGTCCTCTGCCGCACTGGAAGCCATGACACGGGTGGCTTCTGAAGGGACGTCAACCGGGGCGGTGATGGGCCCTGTGGCGGCCTCGAAAAGGAGCATGCCGGGAACGGCGGCGTGTGCGGCGGCGATGTCACCGTTGCGGATGGCGTCGGCTGCTTCCGCCAGCTTGATGGCGTTGGCCGGACGGTTCTTCGGATCCTTGGCCAGCATCGACATCAACAGGGCACGTACCGGCCTGGGCAGGGTGTCCGGCAGCGGCGGTGGCGCGTCGTTGACCTGGGCCAGCGCAATGGCGATCTGGGATTCACCGGAGAAAGGACGGTGGCCCGTGAGGCACTCGTAGCCGATCACGCCCAGCGAATAGATGTCCGACGCTCCGGTGGCTGTCTGCCCGGTGGCCTGTTCCGGAGCGAGATACTGGGCGGTGCCCATCACCTGTCCGGTCTGCGTCAACGGAACCTGGTCAGCCAGGCGGGCGATGCCGAAGTCAGTGACCTTGACGCGCCCTTCCGGGGTGATCAGGAGGTTCCCTGGTTTGATGTCGCGGTGCACAAGGCCCTGCGCGTGCGCGACGGCCAGCGCACGCCCGGTCTGGGAAATCATGGAGAGGGTGCGGTCCGGAGAGAGCACCTGCTCGTGTTCGATGATGCTGCTCAGGGGCTGGCCCGGAACAAGTTCCATGACCAGGTAGCCGGAGCCTTCTTCCTCACCGTAGTCAAAGACATTGGCGATGCCCACATGGTTCAGGAGCGCGGTGTGGCGTGCCTCGGCGCGGAACCGCTGGAGGAAGCCGGGGTCGCCCGTGTACTCCTCTTTGAGCACCTTGATGGCAACGATGCGGCCAAGGATC
>JAODMS010000055.1 GCA_025464925.1 Arthrobacter sp. | reverse complement strand
TCGGTACCCCTCATCACGCAACGGCCGCGGCGCCGCCTTTCGAAGCCCTACAACGTGAGGCTTCTCCGGTGAACGAGAGCCAGGCCGGGCCCGAACATTCTCGTCCGTGTGCACCTGCCCGTCCAGAGGCGATCGGGTGGAACGTGCTCCTGCGGCTGTCCGCCTGAGCCTAAGAGAAAGAAAGTTCAATGAATACCAACGCAACATCCGACCCCCTGGCATACGACACGCTCCCGTCCTGGAATGACGGTAGCGTGAGGCAATCAATCGTGGATTTCGTAGCGCGCGCCCTCTCAGACGGTGACCAGGACTTCGTCCCGCCCGCCGATCGCATTGCCGTGTTCGATAACGACGGCACGTTGTGGACAGAGCAGCCCATATATTGCCAGCTTGCCTTCGCCCTCGACCGCGTGAAATCCCTCGCCCCGCAGCACCCGGAGTGGAAGACGACGGAGCCCTTCGCCTCCCTGCTCGACGGCGATCTCCAGGGTGCGCTGACCGGCGGCGGCCCCGCCATTGCCAGATCGCCGCGGCTGCGCACTCGGGCATGACGACCGAGGTTTTCGAGACGATCGTGCGGGACTGGATCGACAGCGCGAAACACCCGAAGACCGGGCGGCTTTATGCGGAGATGGTGTACCAGCCGATGCTCGAGCTGCTGGACTACCTGCGCGCCAGCGGGTTCAGGACATTCATTCTCTCCGGCGGCGGCGCCGATTTCATGCGGGTGTTTGCCGAGCGGGTCTACGGCATCCCGCCCGAGCAGGTCATCGGCAGCACCGGCAAGCTGACGTTCGAACTGCGCGACGGCGGGCCGGTGCTCGTAAAGCTGCCAGAGATTGACTTCGTTGACGACAAGGGCGGCAAACCCGTCGGTATTCAAAAGCACATCGGCCGGCGTCCGGTCTTCGCCTTTGGAAATTCCGACGGCGACCTCCAGATGCTGCAGTGGACCGCCGCCGGCGGCGGCGCGCGATTCATGGGAATCGTGCATCACACCGATGCCGAGCGTGAGGTGGCCTACGACCGCACCTCCCACATCGGCACGCTGGACACGGCACTGGACGAGGCCACCGCCAAAGGCTGGACTGTCGTGGACATGAAGCGCGACTGGAAGCGCCTTTTCGCGCTCGAAGACCGGCAGCCAGAACGGTCCTAGGTGTACTGCGCCATCAGGTTGGTGGCACTCGGGTGATGGGTGTGGTTCCGATGCCGGTGTGGATTCGTTCAGTGTTGTAGTGCTGGAGCCAGGGTGCAAGTGCGGCCTGGCGTTGGGTGCGTCATCGCCCGGCTTGCCCACGCCACGCAGCTGTCCTTGCTGCTGGCCGTTTTATGCGTCGCGACGGCCCTGCTGGTCGGATCGCTCGCGGGCATCATTGCGGCTTGGCGCGGCGGCTGGATCGACACCGTCCTCCACGGCCTGTCCGAAGCCTTCATCGCCGTTCCAGCCCTACTGGTGGTCCTCATCTTCTCGGCCGTCGCGAACGGTGACCTGTGGACGCTCTATGTAGGGATCGCCCTGGCGCAATGGGTGGAATACTTCCGCATGGTCCGCTCCCGCAGCGGACTCATCCTCGCCGGGCCGGCCGTCGAGGTCGCCGGGATGCTCAAGCTGGGACCCGCCCACATCATCCGCCGTCACCTCTGGTTCGAACTGCGGCCGCTGCTGACCACCATGGCCACGTTCGGCGTCGGAACCTCCATCCTCGCCCTGTCCACCCTCGGATTCGTCGGCATCGGGATCCGGCCGCCCACTCCGGAACTCGGGCTGATGGTCACTGAGGCGTTCCCCTACTATCACGAGGCCCCCTGGATGTCCCTCGCCCCCGTCCTGATCCTCACCGCCATCCTGATCGGGCTGCTGAGCCTGCGAAACAAGGAGTCCCGCCTGTGAGCATGCGCCTGAATCACCTGACAGTCAGCCACGACGGCACCGTTCTGGTCGAGGTCTCCGGACTGGACTTCGAGCCCGGATTGCCGGTGACGATCGTCGGCGAAAGCGGTTCCGGGAAGTCACTGCTGGCCCACGCGATCATGGGAACCCTCCCCGCCAACCTCTCGGCACGGGGAAGCCTGACCGTGAACGGCCACAGCTACGACCTGGCCGACCGGACAAACCGGCGCAGCCTCTGGGGGCCGGTGATGGCCCTGCTGCCACAAGAACCCACGCTGGCCCTGGACCCCACCATGCGCACCCGGGAGCAGGTCGCCGAAGGCGCCCCCCTCCTTCAGCACGGACAAGAGGACCGCACGGCGTTCAGCCGCAACCCTGCTCACCTCCCTCGGACTCGGACACGCAACCGCGGCGTTCCCGCACACCCTTTCCGGCGGCATGGCCCAGCGGGTCGCGTTCGCCGCCGCCACCATCGGCGGCGCCCCCGTGCTCATCGCGGACGAACCATCCAAGGGCCTGGACCGGCAAACCCGCGCCGAACTGGCAGAACTCCTCAAACGGCACCTTGCCGGCGGCGGCATCCTGCTCACCATCACCCACGATCTGGACCTGGCCCGCGAACTCGGCGGCGACGTGCTGGTGATGAAGGACGCCCACATCCTGGAACACGGCCCGGCCCGGCACGTGCTGACAGAACCTGCACACCCCTACACCCGCCGGCTCCTGGCAGCCGAACCCGCACACTGGAACCACCCCTGGACGCGCCCCGGGTCGACGACGGAGGGCACAGCGGCACCAGGCGAACCCCTCATCTCCGGAAGAGGACTTGCCAAAACCTTCGCCAGCCAGCAACTCTTCTCGGACCTGTCCATCACCCTCGGCGCAGGTGAAAGGGTCTCCCTCAGCGGCCCCAGCGGCACCGGCAAAACCACCCTGGGCAACATCCTGCTCCGCCTGCTGTCCCCGGACACCGGCCACGTCCACCACGCCAGCGCGCTTCACGGCGGCCGGCTGCAAAAGCTCTACCAGGACCCGGCCATGGCCTTCGCTGCACGCGTCCCGCTTGGGGACTCCCTCGGCGACGTCATCCGCCGCCACCGGCTGAAACCGGACCTCCTCGAGGAACTCATGGCCGCACTCCGCCTGGCCCCGGCACTGCTGCACCGCACGCCCGGGCAGGTCTCCGGCGGAGAGCTGCAGCGCCTCGCCATCACCCGCTCCATGCTGCTGGAACCCGCTCTGGTCTTCGCCGACGAGCCGACCTCACGGCTGGACCTCATCACCCAGGAGGAAACCATCAGCTGCCTCATGGACCAAGTGGCACGCCACGGCGCCGCACTGATTCTGGTCACCCACGACCGGGCCCTCGCCGATGCCGTCACGCACCGCCGAATACCCCTCGGGCTGGAAGAAGACGCCGTCGAGAAGGCAAGAATCCCCTCCTGACCGGCGCCAGCCACCGGCGCGGACGCAGACCGGACCCCATGGAGCCGGGCCGCACTCTGAGCCGAGCACTCTCCCACGACGACACCGAAAACCGCCACGACATCCACTGAATCGCCGCCATTCCTACACAAGTCCGAACCCGTCTTTTTGCGTAGAGGCGAAGTGCCGGCGCAACACGGGACCCGGCTTGCCGCCGCGCGCGGTCTCCCTTGTGCCAAAACCCGGTGGGAGCGCTCCGCAGGCCCTTGTCGGGTCAGACCAGGTTGGGACGGCGGGCGAGGATGTAGTCCACGGCGGCCGGTCCCCTCATCCGCAGTCCGGGCCGGATGTAGCGGCGGTTGATCCGGCGCCGTTCGCAGAACCCCAGCCCGGACATCGCCGCCCAGAACACCTTGCAGGGCTCGGGGGTTTGCCGGTGCAGGGCGCACCAGCTGAGGTACACCCCGTACATCTCATCCTCCGCGAGCCCGGAATCCTCCGCCGCATCCGCGGCAATGCAGTCCGAAACGAAACGCGCAAAGTCCGAAGTTGCCACTGATCAGTCCTGCTTCCTTGACTCTCAAACCTGTGGATACGCCCGCGGCGGCACTGCATCAGGCCGCCCGGAGGGCAGGACTTATGGCCGCGTGCCGGCCTGGAAAGGGCGGGTGGGCTGCGCGGCGCCGCCCCCGTGATCGGCGATCAGGGAAACGGCCATGCGTCTGGCCCAACGGGCCGCCTCCCTGTCTCCCTCGACCGCGGAGATGATGGAGCCCTTTGTCAGGATGTGGCAGGACCGGGCAAAACCGTCCGGATCCTCAAGGCCCGCTTCCGCGGCGAGAGTCCGCATGAAGGCCCTTACCCGGGCCAGATAGCCGGCGGATGCCTGTCCTAAAGGATGGGCGGGGCCCATTTCGAGCATGGTGCTCATGAAGGCACAGGCCTGGAAGTCGTCCTGGCGGAACCACCCGTCCAGGACATCGAAAATGGCCAGCAGCTGCGCTGCCGGATTCTCGGCCCTCCGTCGGGTCTCGGCGATGATCTGCTCGACCGTCAGGTCCTGATGGCAGCGTTCCAGAAAGGCCAGGACCAGCTCGTCCTTGGAGGCGAAGTGTGCGTAGAACGTTGCCTTGGCGACCCCGGCCCGGGAGATCAGTTCAGCTATGCCGACATCGCGGATGCCACGCCGTGCGAACAGCTCATAGGCGGCGGCCATAAGGCGCTCCCGCGCCCCGGGAACACCCGGCCGGGAGGGGGCAGACGGGGTGGCCTGTCCGGCCAGAAGGCTCTGAGAGTGTTCGATCACGCACAGAGCCTACACCAGAACCAGACAGACCGGTCAGTACGGCACCTAGACAGCTGAAGGAAGACCCGAGCGCGTCCGCACGCTGACCCCCTGCGACCGGTTTCCGGGTGGACGGTCCCGGTCCAAGGCGGCCACAATCGTCCCGGAACCCGGTCCCCCAGCGCGGCACCCGCTGCACGTTCCCGCCGCGAAATAGTCCGGCGGGTGGCTCAACCCTTGCAGTTGCATCCTGACCGCGCACATCATCGGTTACGCCCGCATTCCGACCGACAGGCTGGACCTGACCTCGCAGCGCCGATCGCGGGGAAGGTCAGCCGGTAGCGGGACCGGGCCATGACCGGCGGGACGGCCAGGGCCGTGAGCAGGACCATCACGGGTGCAGGAGGGTGCAGGGCCGCCCCGGGCTGCGGTGTGGGCTGCTGCGGCCGGTCCGGGCGCTGCCGCGGTGATCCCCTGGGTGCGCGGAAAGCGCCCGGGCGCGGCCGTGCTCAGGCTCCTGTCCTGAGGCGGCAGGCGGAGGTGGCTGGCATGCGGAGGGCTCAGTCGTGGGCCGGTTCGCCGGTGATCCGGTGGTCGGCGTGGTTGATGGTTTCGCGCATGAGCCGGACGAGGTGTCCGTCGTGGAGGGAGTAGATGACGCGCCGGCCGTCCTTGCGGGTATCGACCAGGCCGCTGAGGCGGAGTTTGGCCAGGTGCTGGCTGACCACCGTCCGCGGCACCGGGGATGCGGCGGTGAGTTCGGTGACGGATTTCGGGCCGTTGCAGAGCTGCCAGAGCAGAAGCAGACGGGTGGGTTCGGCGAGCATCCGCAGCGTCGCGGCGGCGGTGTCCAGCAGTTCCGGGCCCGGCGTGACCGGGTGGATCAGGGACGGCTTCTCAGGGGCGGCTTTAGGCACGCGCTCCGGCTGGCTGCTCAACGCGGCCCTCCTCACTCTCGAACTCCCCGGACATGGCACGGTGCCGGGGCCAGGACAGGAATGCACCTGCAGCACCTATCATCGCAATAATTGTCAGCGCGGCGGCAGCCCAGCCCAGTCCCGCGGCCGCGCCTAGCCAGCCGGCCAGCGGATAGGTCAGGATGTAGCAGGCGTGGGAGAGGGAAAACTGCGCGGTGAAAACGTAGGGCCGGGTCTCCTCGGTGGACGCGTCGCGCAGCAGCCGGGAGGAGGGCGTGAGGATCGTGGAGTTCGCCGCGCCGAGCAGGAACCACAGGCCCAGCAGCAGCCACCAGCCGGCACCGCCGATCCCCAGAACGGTCAGGGCGGCGGCGCCGGCCAGCCCGGCCGGGGCCAGGGCGGCGCCGGTGAGCATCACCGCCCGGTCCCCGAAACGCTCCAGCGCCCGGGGCGCGGTCCACGCCACGAGCATCGACCCCAGGCCGAAGCAGGCCAGGGCCAGGGCCAGGTCCGTGTCGGGCCGGTGCAGGACGTCCCGGATATAGACGACGGTGTTGACCAGCACCAGGGCCGTGGGGGCTGCGACCACGAGGTTCAGCGCCAGCAGGGACCGCAGCCGCGGGGTGCACCGGAAAATCCTGGCACCTAGCGTGGTGCGGTGCCACAGCGACGAGGTCTGCGGGCCCGCGGATGTGCCGGCCTGCGGCAGGGCAGTGATACTGATCATGAAGGCCGAGAAAAGGAAGCCGGCGACGGTGCCGGTGAAGAGGTTGTTGTAGCTGACCAGGGTCAGCAGCAGCGCCGCGATGGCCGGGCTGACCAGCGCCTCCATGTCATAGGCCAGCCGGGACAGGGACAGGGCACGGGTGTAGTCCCGCTCATCCTTCAGGATGGTCGGGATCAGCGACTGGAAGGCCGGGGTGAAGGTCGCGGACGCGGACTGGAGCAGGAAGATCACCACGTAGATCTGCCACACATCGGTGATGAACGGCAGACACAGGGCCATCGCGGCGCGGATCAGGTCCGCCCCGATCAGCACCCGCTTCTTCGGCCACCGCGCGACCAGGGCGTTGATCACCGGGGCCAGGCCGACATAGGCGAGCATCTTGATCGTCAACGCCGTTCTCAGCACCGCCCCGGCGTTCTGCCCGGCCAGGTCATAGGCCAGCAGACCCAGCGCGACCGTGAGCAGCCCGGTCCCGATCAGGGCCACGATCTGCGCGGCGAACAGCCGCCGGTACCTCCCGTTCCGCAAAACCGCCAACATCAGCCCAGCCCTTAAGAGCATATGTGCATATCCATGCACAAACATACCTGCTCCGGGCCCGGACCATGGAGCCGGCAACCCGGACGCCTTCGTACGGGTCTGCGCGGGCACCGCCCACCCCTCTTGAAAACATACCCCCCAGGGGTATACTTGGGGTGTTGTTAGTGAAGTGGTATGTCCAGGCCGGTGCAGCACGCCCGCCGTCACAGCCGTTCAACCCCAGCGCCCATCACCTTCTTCGACAAGAAAATGGAAACTGACATGTGGGGATCTGAATTCCGGAAAGAATTACCGCTGGCCTCCTCCGCGTCCGGCTGCAGCTGCTGCCAGGCGCAGGCCCCGGAAGAGCCCCTGGGCACCGCCGGGGCTGCCGAATACGCCCTCGAAGGCCTCACCTGCGGACACTGCGTGAAGACGGTCCGGAAGGCCGTCGCGGCGGTGGGCGGCGTCGACGCCGCCTCCGTTGAGCTGGTAGCGGGCGGCCGCTCACGCCTGGTTGTTTCCGGATCCGCTGCCGATGCTGCGGTCCGTGACGCCGTCACCTCCGCCGGGTACAGCCTGGTCCCCCGCCAGTCCGGTCCCGCCGGCCGCGGACCCGTGTAGTCCGCGGCCGGCCTGGATCCTCTTACCCTGCATCCTCTTTTAAGGAGGCAACCATGGAAGACCACACCCATGACAACCACCGCGGGCACGCCCCGGTTTACGAAGCTGGCCACGCGGAGCACGCCACCCACGGCCAGGCGATACTCGCCGGCGACGCGCGTTCGGCCGTTGATGATGACCATGCGGTCCATCAGCACGGCCAGCACGCCGGGCACAGCACGGCGATGTTCAAGAACAAGTTCTGGCTGTCCCTGCTGCTCTCGATCCCGGTGGTGTACTTCAGCCCGATGGTCTCGCACCTGGCCGGCTACCACATCCCAGCATTGCCCGGAGGGGCCTGGATCCCGCCGGTGCTGGGCTCCGTGATCTTCTTCTACGGTGGCCAGCCTTTCCTCAAAGGCGGACTGGCCGAGCTGCGCAGCCGCCAGCCGGGCATGATGCTGCTGATCTCCATGGCCATCAGCGTCGCGTTCGCCGCGTCCTGGATCACCACCCTGGGTATCGGCGGGTTCAGCCTGGACTTCTGGTGGGAACTGGCCCTGCTGGTCGTGATCATGCTGCTGGGCCACTGGATCGTAATGCGGGCCCTGGGCTCGGCCCGCGGCGCCCTGGATGCCATGGCCGAGCTGCTGCCGGACGAGGCCGAACGCGTCACCGCACAGGGCACGGAAAAAGTCAGCCTCGCCGACCTGGCGGTGGATGACATCGTGCTGGTCCGCTCCGGCGCGCGCCTGCCGGCCGACGGCGAAATCACCGACGGGCAGGCCGAGCTGGACGAGTCGATGATCACCGGCGAATCTAAAACCGTCGCCCGCGGCCCCGGAGACAGGGTGGTCGCCGGAACCGTCGCCACCGACAGCGCGCTGCGGGTCAGGGTCAGCGCCGTCGGCCCGGACACCGCCCTGGCGGGCATCCAGCGCCTGGTCGCGGAGGCCCAGGCCTCCTCCTCCAGAGCCCAGGCCCTCGCCGACCGGGCGGCGGCCCTGCTGTTCTACTTCGCCCTGGCCGCCGGCACCATCACCTTCATCGCCTGGGTGCTGCTGGGCCGCCCGGACGAGGCCGTGATCCGCACCGTGACCGTGCTCGTCATTGCCTGCCCGCACGCCCTGGGGCTGGCGATTCCGCTGGTGATTGCCATCTCCACCGAACAGGCCGCCCGCGCCGGGGTGCTGATCAAGAACCGCATCGCCCTCGAACGCATGCGCACCATCGACGTCGTACTCTTCGACAAGACCGGCACCCTCACCAGGGGCCAGCCCGCCCTGACCGGCGTCGCCTCCGACGGCGGGCTGACCGGGGACGAGCTGCTCGCCCTCGCCGCCGCCGTGGAGGCGGACAGTGAACATCCCTCCGCCCGCGCCATCGTCACGGCGGCCCGGGACAGGGGCCTGGGCATTCCTCCCGCCGCCGGCTTCGCGTCCCTAACCGGCCGGGGCGTAAAGGCCGTGGTCGGCGGGTCTGCCGTCCTGGTCGGCGGCCCGAACCTGATCGCCGCCGAAGGCCTGCAGATTCCGGCCCGGCTGCAGGAGAAAACCCGCCCCTGGGTTCAGCGGGGCACGTCCGTGCTCCATGTGGTGCGCGAAGGTCGGGTGATCGGCGCCGTCGGCGTCGAAGATGAGATCCGCCCCGAATCCCGGCAGGCCGTCACCGCCCTGCAGAACCGCGGCATCAAGGTCGCCATGATCACCGGAGACGCGCAGCAGGTCGCCGCCGCCGTCGCGGCGGAACTGAACATCGACGAGGTCTTCGCCCAGGTCCTGCCCCAGGACAAGGACAAAAAGGTCGGCGAACTGCAAACCCGCGGCCTGAAGACCGCCATGGTCGGTGACGGCGTCAACGACTCCCCCGCCCTGGCCCGCGCCGACGTCGGCATCGCCATCGGCGCCGGCACCGACGTCGCGATGGAATCGGCCGGCGTCGTGCTGGCCGGCAACGACCCGCGCGCGGTGCTCTCGATGGTCGACCTGTCCCGTGCCAGCTACCGCAAAATGATCCAGAACCTCCTCTGGGCGACCGGTTACAACATCATCGCCGTGCCCCTGGCCGCCGGCGTGCTGGCCTTCGCCGGCGTCGCAATCTCCCCCGCGGCGGCAGCAATCCTGATGTCCGTCTCCACCATCGTGGTGGCCCTGAACGCCCAGCTGCTGCGCCGGGTGAAACTCAACCCGGAGCAGGTTCGTTGACCAGGGAACCGCTACGCGCGCACCCCGCGCCACTGAATGCCGATAGCCTTGAAGCACCCCGACCCGCACCGAAGGAGGAACGTCATGACCGCCTCGCACCGGAATCTGGCGGCGTTCCTCCGCCGGGCGGGTCTGCTGGCCGGCCTGCTGGCCATTATTGCCGGGATCTTCGGCATGCACGTGATGACCGGAACCCACTCCATGCATTCCCCGGCCGCCGTCACGGCCATCACCGACGGGGTCCACGCCGGCGCCGCGGCAGCCGACGGCCACGCCGTTCAGCAGGCATCCGGCACTTCCCGGGCCCACCCCGCAGCCGATATCCGGGACGCGGCCGGGACACCGGCGCAGATGTGTTCGTGCTCCGACTGCGGCACCGGCAGGCACGCCATGACCACGTCCTGTATTCCGTCGGTAAAAAAGGGCTCCCTGGCCGCCCTGTCCCCGGCCAGCACTGTCTTCGGCGTCATTCCCAAGGCAGGGGCCGCCGGCACCGTCCGCGGGGACTGGTCCTATCTTCCCTGGACTCCTTCACCGGGTGAGCTGTCCATCAGCAGAACGTAAAACAGGGACCCGCGCTGTGACCTGACCGGCGCCCATCCCTGCCTGATGCTCCTCTGCGGACCCGTCGGGCGCATCACCGATGCACCCCATCCCCGTGGCGCCCACGCGCGCACTGATGTCTTGAAGGACTTGAACACCATGATGAACAAGAAGTTTCTGACCCTTTCCGCGACCGCCATCGCCGGGGCACTCGCCCTCGCCGGCTGCTCAACCGACCCCTCCGCACCGTCGGCCGCGCCAAGCAGCTCCGCCACCTCCGCCAGCGCCATGCCGGGCATGGACCACGGCCCGGGGATGATGTCCAGCAGCGCACCGACCGCCGCGGCCGACCACAACGCCGCGGACACCATGTTTGCCCAGATGATGATCCCGCACCACACCCAGGCCGTTCAGATGAGCGACATGATGCTCAAGAAACAGGACCTTCCGGCCGAGGTGACCGCCCTGGCGACCAAGATCAAGGCCGCCCAGGGCCCGGAGATCGAGAAGATGACCGGCTGGCTCACCAGCTGGAACGAACCCACCGCGGCGCCCTCCGGCCACAGCATGGGCGGCGGCATGGGCGGCGGCATGGAGGGCATGATGGGCGAGGAGGACCTGAAGAAGCTCGACGCCGCCCAGGGCACCGACGCGGCGAAGCTTTTCCTGACCCAGATGATCGCCCACCACGAGGGCGCGGTGATGATGGCCCGGACCGAGAGCACCGACGGGAAGAACCCTGAGGCGGTCCAGCTCAGCAAGGACATCGTCTCCTCCCAGGAAGCGGAAATCCAGGAAATGCAGGACCTGCTGGCCACCCTCTGACCGGCGTCCTTCGGCACCGGCCCTCCCGGGCCGGTGCCGGACCCTGCTTCCCTTCCCCGCCCTGAACCCTGGAGTTCCCCATGCCGTTCCCAGCCAAGACCCTCTCCCGCGCCGCCGCCATGACGGCCGGCACCGCCACGGTCGTTCTGGCCCTTGCCGCCTGCACCCCGGCCCCTGGCCGGCCCGCCGACGCGTCATCCACCGGGCAGGCCGGCACCGGCCTGCCCGGCACGCACATCCACGGGCTGAGCGTCAGCGGCGACACCAGCCAGGTGCTCCTGGCCACCCACGACGGACTGTTCGACGTGACCCAAAAGCCCGCCAGCAAAATCGGCGGCACCAATGACCTGATGGGCTTCACCGGCGCCAAAGACCACGGCGTCTTCTACGCCTGCGGCCACCCCGGAGCAGGCTCGGAGATGCCCAACCCGCTCGGCCTGATCCGGTCCACCGACGGCGGCAAAACCTGGGAACAGCTCTCCCGGCAAGGCGAATCAGACTTCCACGCCCTCACCACCACCAGATCCGGCATCGTCGCCTTCGACGGGGAACTGCGCACCACCCCGGACGGCAAGACCTGGAAAACCGTGCCCTCCGCCTTCACCCCCGCGGCCCTGGCCGGGCACCCCGACAGTGAGACCGTTCTGGCCACCACCCCCCAAGGGATCCAACGCTCGATCGACGGCGGCACCACCTGGGAGCCGGTGACATCCGGGCCGGTGATCCAGTTCGCCGCCTTCGCCCACCCCGCGGAGGCCGCCGGGGTCGAGCCGGACGGGACGGTCCACTACTCCGCCGATGCCGGCGCGACCTGGACCCGGAAGGGCCGGATCAACGGGGAAGTCCTGGCGATAGCCGCCGTGAAGGGTGCCGACGGAAACCCGTGGATCTGGGCCGCCACCGTCGAGGGGATTGTTGTCTCCACCGACGGCGGCACCACGTTCCGGCCCTCCGACGCCTCCTGACCCCTGGACATCGGAGAATTCTTCACCCCGATGGTGATCTCCGGCGCTCTGGTGACCGCCATCCCCGGGCCACGACCGCGGGCCTGGTGTCTTTCCTCTCCCCCTGCATCCTGCCCCTGGTACCGGGCTATCTGGGCTTCGTCTCCGGGCTGACCGACCCCGCTCAGCCACGGAACCGCTGCCGCGGCCTGGCCGGGGTGGGGCTCTTCGTGCTGGGTTTAGCGGCCGTGGTCACCCTCTACGGTGCCGCGTTCGGGGTGATCGGGTCCTGGCTGCACGGTGGCGGCCGGGACCGTGGAGGAATGCGTTGTCGCAGACGGACACCGATGACCTTCGAATGTTCTTCTGCAGACCATTCATGAGCGACAGCTTTCTCGGGCCCTGCGCGGGAGGGCGGATCCGGGCACCAGCGGCCATGGCGGCTGATCACGGATAAGTCGCATGGCCGAGGATGTGTGCGACCGGCGGGGCGAGGGGGTGAACGGCGAAGCCGAACCGCCGGTTGTCCCGGATGGTGAATCCCGCTGCGCTGATGGCCTTCAGGGTGTCCCTGTTGGGGTGGCAGCCTCCGGCTATCCCTCGCCAAACCGGGGTGAGCAGGTCCTGGGCTGCGGCGAAAAGCCGGTGGTCTGAGCGGACGTGTTCGTAGAAGGCCAGTGTTCCTCCGGGGCGCAGGACGCGGCGGATTTCCGCCAGCGCCGCACCCTGGTCCGCGACACTGCACAGGACAAGGCTGGTCACCACGGCATCAGCGCTGGCGTCCGGGCTCGGGATCTGTTCGGCGGTTCCGGGACGGACGCTGACCGGGACCGGAGCCGAGAGGGCCCTGCCGCGCGCCCGGGCCCTGAGATGGTCCTCCGGCTCCAAGGCCAGGACCTGTGTAACGGCGGCGGGGTACAGCCCGAAGGTGGAGCCCTCACCGGCACCGATCTCAATGACCGCCCCGTGCAGCCCTGCCAAAAGGGCACGCCGGTGTGCGATGCCCCCGCGGCGGTTCATCCGGATCACGGCGCGGGCGTAGGCGCGGGCGAAGACAGGGTGCTGCAGCCCCGCCGGCCCGCCCCCGCCCCCGCCCCCGCCCCCGCCGTCGCGATCATCCTTGGCCATCACAAAACATCAGCCTTACCGGACCGGAAGCAGCCCCGGTTCCTGCGGCTGTCTCCAGACGGCATACCGTGCTCCTGACCCGCTCCACAGCTAAAGCGACGAGACCCGGACGGGCCTCATCCCGTTATCTACAGTGTCCAAGAGGGCTCGAGGCGTCAATGCCGGTCGGGGCAGATTTTGGATCCCCCGGCGCTCATCCTGCGCCGGGGGATCGCAACCTTCAGCGGCCGTGCCGACGCGGACTTGCCATTACAGTTACGTCCTCGGACCGACGTTGCCCTCAGGGCCCTTCCAGAGACCACCGTAAAACAACGACCACATCTCAGGAAGTACTCAGGGCTCTTTACGGGCCACACCTGGCCGATATGGAGCAAGGTGCTTTACTTCTCTGTCCGGAGGTACTGGTAGAGGGTTTCGCGGCTGATGCCGAACTCCCGGGCCAGGCCGGTCTTCTGCTCCCCGCGCTGGCGTTCACCGATCAGGGCCCGTTCGAACTCGGCAAAGGCCCCCATGACCGAAAGCATCAGGTTCGCCAGCGGGGAATCCTCCCCGGTGAAGACCAGCTGTTCCTTGACGAACTCGATCCGCACCCCCTTTTACGGTGAGCCTCTGCACCAGGGACCGCGCGGGCGAGGGTGACGGCCACCAGCTCCAGGTACGCACGCGGTGCCGTTGCGTAGTTCCAGCCATCCAGATCATCGAGCACGCACACTTCCGGCAGCATGACGGAAGCACGGCGAGGCTCTTTAATTCTCTTCGATCTGATTTGCTTACCGATCGCCCCGCGGTCGCTCATTTTATGTGGGCTGGGCACCGAAGGGCTAGGGTGGCAGTAGTGACACGGGGTGCTGTCCGCCAACGGAGCAGCTGAGAATCCACACCCGTTGAACCTGATCTAGTTCGAACTAGCGAAGGGATGTCGCGAATGGCTATTCGCTATACATCGTCTGACTGTGCTCAGTTGCTTGAAGAATTGAGGGTCCAGAGCCCTCTGGTGCAGTGCGTGACCAACGCCGTGGTCACTAACTTCACGGCGAATGTCCTGCTGGCGATCGGTGCGGCTCCGGCGATGGTGGACATTCCCTCAGAAGCTGGGGAGTTCGCTTCCGTGGCGTCCGCAGTCCTGATCAATCTGGGGACTCCCCGAGAAGAACAGCGGGCCGCGATGGTCGAAGCCGTTCAGGCCGCCAATGCTGCTGAAACTCCCTGGGTTTTGGATCCGGTGGCCATCGGAGCCCTGTCTGTCCGCACCGAGTTGGCTCATCAGCTTGTTGGACTTCGCCCGCGCATCATCCGCGGCAACGCCTCCGAGATTTTGGCTTTGGCTGGAGCGGGCGTCGGAGGCAGGGGAGTGGATTCGACGGAGGGTTCCTTGGCAGCCTTGGAGGCTGCGAAACACCTTGCTGCTTCCTTCTCCTCGACGGTGGCGGTATCTGGTGCAGTTGACCTGATCGTGGGGCCCGATGGGGAGGCGGTGGGCGTGGCGAACGGGCACCCCCTTCTGACCCAGGTGACCGGTGGTGGGTGTGCTTTGGGCGCGGTTATGGCCGCCTTCGCTGCTCTGACCGACGATCCGTTGCTGGCGGCGACAGCGGCCACGGGTGTTTACACCGTTGCAGCGGAGCAGGCCGCGGTGCGGGCACAAGGCCCGGGAAGTTTTGCGGTGGAGTTCGTTGACCGGCTGTCGGGCATCACTTCCGATGACGTCGTCAGGGGACTGAACCTCCGCTATGCAGTCGCGCTGGATGGCATTCGATGAAGCGGCCGGGCGTCGGAACAGGTTCCAGACAGGACTGGGGGTCGGGGTTCAAGCCTCAACTAAGGCGACATCTGTCCGTGTATGTGGTGACTGATACACACCAATGCAGCCCACGGACGGTGCCCGCTGTTGTTGCAGCGGCGGTGGCCGGGGGTGCAACTATTGTTCAGGTGCGCGACAAGGAAGGCTCTACCCGGGAGCTGTTGACTCTGCTGATGGCGGTTGCGGAATTGGTTGGCAACCAAGTTCCTGTGCTGGTTGATGACCGTGTAGACATTTTCCTGGCCGCTCGGGCGGCAGGAGCACCGGTGGCCGGAGTGCATGTCGGTCAGTCCGACCTGCCGGCGGAGCTAGTCCGCACCTTGGTGGGTCCGGAAGCCATCGTCGGATTGAGCGCGGCAACCGATCTAGAGATCCGGACGGCGCACGAGCTGCCAGCTGGGACAGCGGACTATTTGGGAGTCGGCGCCGTCCATGCCACGGCCACGAAGGCGGATCATCCCCGACCGTTGGGGATCGACGGGTTCGGCGCCCTGATCTCCTCTAGCACCCTGCCGTGCGTCGCGATCGGCGGGATCAGCCGGGGTGACGTACGCCCACTGCGGGACGCCGGCGCTGCCGGGGTAGCCGTCGTCTCCGCGGTCTGCGCATCCGATGATCCCCGAACTGCATCCGAACTGCTGAAGGAGCAATGGTGTCACTAACAGCTTTGATCCCGCGCGATATTCCGCGGGTCCTCAGTATCGCCGGAACAGATCCGACGGGGGGCGCGGGTATTCAGGCCGATCTGAAAAGTATCGCCGCACTGGGCGGGTACGGGATGGCGGTAGTCACGTCCCTGGTGGCACAGAACACCCGCGGCGTCCGCTCGATGCATACGCCGTCGGCACAATTTCTTAACGAACAGCTCAACGCCGTCAGTGATGACGTGACGATCGATGCGGTGAAGATCGGCATGCTCGGAGACGCCGTAACGATCGCCGTCGTCCGGGACTGGCTTCGCCGTGTGCGGCCGCCACTAGTGGTTCTGGATCCCGTCATGGTCGCCACCAGTGGAGACAGGCTCCTGGCCGCCGATGCCGAAGCCGCGCTAAGGGAGCTGGTGGGAGAAGTGGGTCTGGTGACCCCCAATCTTCCCGAACTGGCGGTCCTTGTCGACGAACCGGTCGCCGCTGACTGGCCGACAGCTATTGAGCAAGGCAGGAAATTGTCCATGGCATGCGGGATTGTGGTGCTCGTCAAGGGCGGCCACCTTAGCGCGGAATTCAGTCCAGACGCACTCGTGGATGCCACCGGCCAGCTAAATGGTACTGATGGGGGCATCGTGGAATTCGTGTCCCCCCGGGTGGCCACGAGGAATACGCACGGGACCGGGTGTTCGCTGTCTTCCGCAGTTGCTACCGTCATGGCACGCACTGGTAATTGGGCCGTTGCTGTTTCTCAGGCCAAGGATTGGCTACAGGACGCCCTCATTCACGCTGACGAATTGCAGGTCGGCCAAGGCAACGGGCCGATCAATCACTTCCATCGGCTATGGACCGCAGCAGATACAACAACACACTGAGGGGAGCAAGCACCGCAGGCAACGGAACGGGTGTTTTATGTCCTCTAGGAGGTGCAATCCCTTTCCGACGAATAGTGACGTCGGCGTGTTCTATTGGTTTCCGGTCCGGCAAATCCGCCGATGAACACCGAGACCTAGCGAGAAGGAGCAATCCGGCGACTGCCTCGTGCCGTCCCAGCGGGTCCTGTGACGGTGGACAAAGTACGGGTAGAGAGCGGAAAGCACGATGGAAAGGCTGTAGCCCACGCCATACTCGCTGGAGCGCACCGCTGCAGGGAATCGCTCCACAAGGTACGCGCCGACGGGGCCTTACGCGGAAACTGTCACGATTTGCAGGGAACCCGCCGACAACACCACGGTGCTGATGTTCTCAGCGGAAAAGACGCCCAGGAACGTGAGGGGGCCAGGATCGCGCCGAGAAGACCGAAGACAATGAAGAAGATACGTCGTCCGGTGAAGGTCGACAGGTGCCCGCAGGCGGCCATGAACACAGCAGAGGCTGCGGTGGCGCACATAAGGGTGAAGGACATGGCTTTGGAGTTCAGGCGGCCGTCGAGAGCCAGTTCACTGATCAGTGTGGGGATCGCCATATAGGTGAACAGCCACAATCCGCTCATGAGGAGGAAGACCGGTAGTGCCCATTAGCGTGGTGTAACGGCCCGGTCCCGGGCGTGTTGTTCCCGAACGTGAGGCGGCCATCGCGCGCAAAGTCCCCACCGGTGCCGGTCTGCAGTGATGAGGTGGCATCTAATACCGGCCACGGAGTAGTTGACGCAGCCCCTAACGATTATTAGGGCCGCCCCCGTAGGACCGGGCCCTGACCAGGCCCGCCCCGTAGGACCGGCCCTGGCCAAGCCCGCTCCTAGCTCCTGGGCAGGACCGGTTCGGGCAAGTAAACCTTCCCGCCGAATTCACGGAATTCGGCGGATTTGGCTTCCATTCCTGCGATGGCTTCCTGTTCGGACATGCCGCCGAACTGATCGCGGATGTCCTGGGAGAGCCGCATGGAACAGAACTTGGGTCCGCACATTGAACAGAAGTGCGCGGTCTTGGCTGGCTCGGCGGGCAGGGTCTCGTCGTGGAAGGCCTCGGCTGTGACGGGGTCCAGGGAGAGGGCAAACTGGTCACGCCAGCGGAACTCGAAGCGTGCCTTGGATAGGGCATCATCGCGTTCGTGGGCTCCGGGATGACCTTTGGCGAGGTCCGCGGCGTGGGCGGCAATCTTGTAGGTGATGACTCCGGTCTTGACGTCGTCCTTGTTCGGCAGTCCGAGGTGTTCCTTGGGCGTAACGTAGCAGAGCATCGCGGTGCCGTAGCGGGCGATCTCGGTGGCGCCGATGGCCGAGGTGATGTGGTCATAGCCGGGTGCAATGTCCGTCACCAACGGGCCGAGGGTGTAGAAGGGTGCACCGTCGCAGAGTTCCTGCTGGCGTTCGACGTTTTCGCGAACGAGGTGGAAGGGGATGTGCCCGGGGCCTTCGACCATGACCTGCACGTCGTACTTCCAGGCCCGCTTGGTGAGTTCGGCGAGGGTGTCCAGTTCGGCAAACTGGGCGGCGTCGTTGGCATCCGCGGTCGCGCCAGGCCGCAGTCCGTCACCAAGGGAGAACGCGACATCGTACTGGGCGAAAATCTCGCACAGTTCATCAAAGTGGGTGTACAGGAAGTTCTCCCGATGGTGGGCCAGACACCAGCCGGCCATGATCGACCCTCCGCGGGACACGATGCCGGTGACCCGGTTCGCGGTCAGCGGCACATAGCGCAGCAGCACGCCGGCATGGACGGTCATGTAATCCACGCCCTGCTCGCACTGCTCGATCACGGTGTCCCGGTAGATCTCCCAGGTCAGGTCATTGGCCTGGCCATTGACCTTCTCCAGCGCCTGGTAGATCGGCACGGTCCCGATCGGGACAGGAGAGTTGCGGATGATCCATTCACGGGTGGTGTGGATGTCATCCCCGGTGGAGAGGTCCATCACGGTGTCGGCGCCCCACTGGGCCGCCCACTGCAGTTTGTCCACTTCCTCGGCAATGGAGCTTGTCACGGCGGAGTTGCCGATGTTGGCGTTGATTTTGACCAGGAAAGCCTTGCCGATGATCATGGGCTCTGATTCGGGGTGGTTGATGTTGTTCGGGATGATGGCCCGACCCGCTGCCACTTCGCTGCGCACCAGCTCGACGTCACAGTTTTCCCGCATTGCCACGAACCGCATCTCGGGGGTGATGATGCCCTGGCGGGCGTAGTGCATCTGGGTGACGGTCTTGCCGTCGAGGGCGCGGCGTGGCACCGGCTGCGCGCCCTTCCATTCAGCAGAAGCGGCACCCCGGCGCACGGCGGACTTACCGTCGTCGAGTAGGTTCCGTTCCCGGCCGCCGTAGGGCTCGGTGTCGCCCCGGGCTTCTATCCATTCGGACCGGAATGGCTCCAGGCCGATCACAGGATCGCTGCCGGGCCCGGCCGTCCGGTACGCCGTGAACGGTGGATTCTTCACCCCGTTCGGAGAGTCCTCCAGGGCGATCTCCGTGACGGGGACGCTAATGCCGTGTTCGGGGTCGCGGGCGTACGCGAGCGAATGTGACTTCATGGCGTTCATCAGTGGTTTCCTACTTCCTTCGCCGGCATGACCCGGACAGGTTCAACGGTCGCAGGCTGCATCAGCCCGATCTCAGCCCCTGCATCAGGGCACCCGTGTGGATAACAAAAACCCTAACACCCCGGCGCGCCGGCACTACCGGCGTGGATGATGATCGGTGTTCCCCGAACAGCCCATCTCCGGAAGCAAGCCCTCCCCGCGACGCGCATGACGAATCACCGGCAGCTTAGGCCTCCTGTCCGCAGCTGCCGAGGCTGACGCACTCCTTGGGCCAACCGCCAGCCCGGCGAACGTACAGCGGGTAAGACGGGCTGCTGGCCGAAGGCTGAAGATCCCTCCGTCTTGGAAATCTACAACTTTCCAAGACAACGCTCAGCAGTCACCTGAGGCCGCCGACTAGATGGGAATCCGGTGTCAGTTTCAGAACTCGACTGCACGGAATATCAGAAGCCGTCCGCACCAGTCCCGGGCGACTCAAGATCTGGCGGCCCACCCATCAGGCCGCCACTGGGGCAGCCTGTACCGTTGCAGGGGTATAGCGTGTGCCGTCGCGGAGCATGGCCCAGAGGACATTCAGACGGCGCCGGGCCAGGGAGAGCATCGCCTGGATGTGGGTTTTGCCTTCGGTGCGTTTCCGGTCGTAGTAGGTCCGGGAGGCGGGGCAGCTTTTCAGGGCCGAGAGCCCGGAGAGGTAGAAGACCCGCAGCAGCCGGCGGTCGTAGCGGCGGGTGCGGTGGTGGTTGCCGCTGATCAGGCACGAGTACCGGGGTGCGGGGGCGAGGCCGGCGAGGCCGGCGAACCGGTCCGCGGTTTCGAATACGGTGAGGTCCCCGCCGGTGGCGCCGAGGAACTCCGCGGCGAGGACGGGTCCGAAGCCGGGCATGCTCAGCAGCACCTGGGTGTGGCGGTGTTCGGTGACTTTCTCGCTGATCAGCGCATCGAGGTCGGCGAGTTCCTCGTTCAGGGTAAGGATTTCCCGGGCGAGGGCTGCGACGATCCCTCCCCCATGTGCTGGGCCGGGACGGTGGTGTGCTGGGATTTCGCCGCGTCGACGGCGGCCTGGGCGACCGAGGCGGAGGAGCGGGCGCCGTGTTTCTTCAGCCAGGCGTGGATCCTGGCTTCGCCGGCGCGGCGGATCCCGTCCGGGGTCCGGTGTTTGGTGAGCAGCAGCAGGGCGGCCTTGGAGCGGCTGTAGTCGAAGGCCCGCTCCAGCGCCGGGAAGTATTCGAGCAGCTGGGCCTGCAGGCGGTTGATCGCCCGGACCCGGTCAGCGGCTTTGTCGGC
>JAODMS010000259.1 GCA_025464925.1 Arthrobacter sp. | reverse complement strand
TGGTCGACGTCTCGAAGTTGGGCGAGCGTCCAATACAGCAGCCGACATTGGGCCAGTTTGTTGTAGACCGGGGGTTGGAAGGATTCTCTGAAGCCGACCAGATAGTTGCATTTTCCGATGAGTATCCGGCGATTGCGGTCCAACAGAAGCGCCGGGCGAAGCTCATGGCCAAGCAGCTCGAAGCGTTACGCTGGCTGGAAGAACTGGCTGCACAGCCGGCTGCTGCTGGTGATCCGATCGTCTCATGGCTCCATCCTGACCTTGCTGGTCATCTGCAGGCCAGTAGTCTGTTCACGCTGCGCCAGCTCGTGAATCACATCAACGGCATCGGCAGGCGCTGGTATGCCTCCATTCCTGCCATTGGTCCGCTGAAAGCCAAGCGCATTGAGGACTGGTTGCGAGCCCATGAACTGAGTCTCGGCATGACGCTCGGCGGGCACGTCACGGTCGCCCGGAAGCGGCTCTATACCCATGAGCTGGTGCGCGTGGTGCCGCGTCAGACCGGGATTGTCCCGATCGACAAGCTCATCGTACCGAGCGAACTCGACGGCTCTCAGGGTACATTCCGGGCTGCACGCGAACACTGCATGATGCGCGCTTCAAACGACCATGAAGCGGTCCTGCTATGGATAAAAACTCGACAAGGCATGTCGCCGGAGCAGAAACGGACAGTGCAGGCCAGACGCGGCATCGAGCCCGGTTCGACGGAAGGACCGCTCGACTGGCTGGGCTACCTGTCCCATACCCAGCGCGCTTACCTGAAGGAAGCGGAGCGCTTCATGCTCTGGGCGATCGTGCAGCACAAGAAGCCGCTGTCGTCGATGACGCTAGAAGATTGCGAGGCATACCGCGATTTCCTGGCCGACCCGACGCCCAGCGACAAGTGGTGCGCTCCGCGCGGTCGCGATAAATGGTCGCCGCTGTGGCGCCCGTTCGAAGGGCCATTGTCGCGCAGCGCCCAGACCCATGCCGTTCGGGTCCTGAAATCGCTCTACACCTTCCTGGTAGATCAGTGCTACCTGGTGGGTAATCCATGGAACGGCGTCAGTATGCAGCGCGCCACACGCGTCGCAGTTGCCCGTGGCCGCAGTTTTACGCAGGCGCAGTGGACCTTCATCGAGCAGCAGGCTGCACAACTGACAGATCGTTCGGCAGACCGCCGGCTGCGCTTCGCCCTGCACTTGTACTACGCCACCGGCATGCGATTGATCGAGGGTGTACAGGCCCGTCTCGACAATCTGCACTGGGTCAGCTATCCGGACCATGAATCGGACGAGGTGATTTCAGGCTGGGAATTGAAAGTGCTGGGCAAAGGCAACAAGGAGCGTATCGTCCAGGTGCCACAGGACGTAATCGACGAACTGAATACGTACCTGGTGTCGCGAGGTCTTGATCCTGATCCGGAAGCAATCAGTAACCGCGGCGCCTATCTGCTTGGCCAAGCCGTTGACGTGGCTACACGCGCGCCATGGTCACCGGGTGCCCAGCAGGCCGTCGATCCGAAAGCAGGCATATCGCATGTAACCGCGTATGAGGCCATCAAGCGGTTTTTCCAGCACTGCGCGTCGCAACTTGCCGATACAGACCCGAAGAGTGCTGAGCGCTTGGCATCCGGCTCGACGCACTGGATGCGACACACCTATGGCACGCATGCGGTTGCGGCCGGGATGCCGCTGGACGTGGTGCAGCAAAACATGGGCCACGCCTCGCTGGACACCACAACCGGCTACACCACCAGCGAGGAACGCCGGCGCATGAAAGCCGCACAGACGGCATGGAAGAAGAGGCCAGCTATAGACCCTTAGCCCTAACCAGGAAAACTTGGAACCGCCCGCTGCAAGTTGCTCAGCGGGCTCTTTCTTGTCCGCTTGGAAAGGCAAAAAGCCTGCCGGAATCAACACGGCGGGCTAAATCCATTCTTCGAGAAGACCAAACAAAGCTTGGAACAAGGACTTTGTTTTATCCGCAGCTCAGACCACGCCCTGTTCTTATTAACAGCACATTTGAAATCGCAGACTCAATTTCAGAAAACTGACGGAGGTCATTCGCTTTCGCAACAACATATTTAGTAAAAAAATGGTTCTTTTTTATTGAATGTAAGAATCATCACTGCGATATTTGTGACGAAAATTGCGAACTATGAGTCATAATTGCAACATGGAAATATTTGACTCACGGACCTCCATGACTGTTACGCCACCGTCTTTGTCGTTGCGCCGCAAGTTCGGCGTATTTCGCAGCCAGGTCAGGTTTCTCTCGCCGTGGTCTGTCGCCTGTTGCGTCATCATTGTCACATTGTGGATATGGGTAGCCTGGACCGTTCATAGCGAAAAGGCGGAAATCCGCAACCGAGCTTACGTCACGGCCGCAGCCCAGGCGCGGACGTACGCCGACCAGATCGGCAGAAGCATCGGGCAGCTCGATTACATTATGCTGAGTCTGCAGTTTCACTGGCAAAAGAACGGCGGCAGGCTGAACCTGCAAGAACAGTTACTGGCGGGCCTGGTACCCAAGGGTACTCAGATCTCACTCTCGATGTTCGATCGGAACGGCGAGCTTGTCACTACGACAAATTCGAAGGTCGATGCTAACAGGGGCATTGCTTCCCGAGACTATTTCCGGGTACATGCGACCAGCGCCAGCAGAAAACTGGCGATTTCCAAAGTCATGCGAAGCCTCCTGCGCGACAAGGATGTGATCATTCTTTCCCGCCGTTTAGATGCGCCTGACGGGTCATTCGCCGGGCTGATAGTGGCCTCGATTGACCCCGCGTTCCTTGTCTCTTTTGTCGATGAAACAAATATTGGGGTCGATGGCTTTGTTTCGATTCGCAGTGAAATGGGCGACTTTTTTGCGACAAAGACGAAAAGCGGCATTCGAACGACGAACCCCAAGCTCATTGGCAGTCCTGTCCCGGACGGACCGCAGGGCATCGAATATCGGACCGCAGACCGATACCTGGACGGCAAAGCCCGTATCGTCGCATGGAAAATTGT
The DNA here is from genome assembly GCA_025464925.1 of Arthrobacter sp. Next base: position 5,748 of record JAODMS010000259.1, on the reverse strand, counting down.
ACCGGATTATCCCATCATGGCGCTGGTCGGCTTTTCGGAGGCTGCCCTGCTGGATGAGTATGTGCCCAGGACCCGGGAAGTTCTCCTGTTTGCCGTAGCGATCAGTCTCCCGCTCCTGTTCACTGTCGCTTCCGGCATGCGCCGGTCGGCAGTGCGTGCTTCGAAAGCGCAATATGCCCGTGAAATGCATGAGGCATATCGCATCGCAACGGAGCACGCCAAGGAGGGGTTCTACATGCTTCGGGCACTGTATGGCCCAAGTGGGGAAATCGCGGATTTCCTGATTGAGGATTGCAACGAGCGGGGAGCACTTGTCCGTCGGCTGCCGAGGGAATCCTTGGTCGGCAAGACGCTCTCGGCCGCTTTCCCTGATATTTTCGAAAAACATCTGTTGGGGCAGTTCCGGAAAGCCATGGAAACTGGCTACTTCGAAGATGAATACCGAGAGCCGCAACGCAAGGGGGAAGCACTCCAGTGGCTGCAGAGGCGGCTCGTGCGAACCAGTACCGGCTTGGCGGTGACGCTGCGCGACATCACGGAAAGCAAGCTCCATCAGGCCGCGCTGGTGCAACTGGCCAATGCTGACGCCGTTACGGCATTGCCGAATCGTCACTGGCTGATGAGCTACCTGCCCACCGCGGTGGCGAACGCACGGTCCACGGGAATGCTGCTGGCCGTGTTGTTCGTCGACCTGGATGACTTCAAGAATATCAACGATACGCTGGGACACGCTGTGGGCGACCAGTTGCTTGGCGCAGCCGCCGGGCGCCTGAAAGCGGTGATCGACCTACAGGACAAGATCGCCCGCCTTGGCGGCGACGAGTTCACCATTATCGTCGAGGCCGCGCATACGCGGGACGAGGTAGTGGCGGCGGCCGAACGGGTGATCGATGCGCTGCGCAGCCCTTTTATTCTGGGGCCAGGACAGCGCCAGCATTTCGTGCATGCGACCGTCGGTGTCAGCCTATTTCCCGAGGACGGCACCGACGGTGAGACCCTCCTCAAGCACGCCGATATCGCCATGTATGCCGCCAAGAGCAGTGCAAAGGGAACGTATTGCTTCTTTGATCCCGGCATGGAGCGGCGCCTTGTGACCCGGCTAAACAGGGAGGCGGAGTTGAAACTGGCCATCGAGCGCCATGAACTCGTTCTCCACTACCAGCCAAGGGTAAAAAGCGATACCGGTGAAATCACCAGCATGGAAGCATTGGTACGGTGGATTCATCCTGTGCTGGGTCTCATTCCACCCAACGACTTTATCCCAATGGCGGAAGTGACCGGGCTGATCGTGCCACTGGGCACGGAAGTGATCCGTATGGCATGCGCGCAGCAGGCACTTTGGAAAGAGCAGGGGCTGGCGATCGTACCGGTTTCAGTCAATGTATCGGCGCGGCAGATTGACACCGGCATCGTGAGCGCCGTGCTGGTCTCGGCCCTGAAAGCAAATGCCCTGGACGGCAGTTTGCTGGAGGTCGAAGTCACGGAGTCGGCTACAGTAACCGAGGACGGGATGGCAGTTACGGAACTGGCGGCGATCCAGAAGGCTGGCATCAAAGTGTATGTGGATGACTTTGGCACGGGATTTTCCTGTCTGGCACAGTTGAAACGTCTGGACATGGATGGCCTCAAGGTCGACCGCGCCTTTACTTCCCAGCTTCTCAACAGTCCCGAGGACGCCACGTTGTTCCAAGCCATTGTTTCGATGGCTCACGCGTTGGGAATGCGCGTGGTAGCCGAGGGTGTGGAAACGGCCGAGCAGCTCGCGGCACTTCAGGGATTATCCTGCGAGGAGGTGCAGGGCTATTTCATATCGAGGCCAGTCCCGGCCGCGGAGGCCACGCTTTTTCTTCAGAAGCGGTTCCTCTTCCCCGGAGCTCTCTTGGAAGCATAGAGAACCTTCAGACGTTCCAGCGCGGACCATCCTCTTGTCCCGTAAGACATTTCTTCACACAAGGGAAAGTCCGGGCAACACGCGCGCTCATCGCCCAGGTAATCAAACCATCCCCCAGCGATTCGCCCCTGTGGCAAAGCCTCTACCTTCCGCAGGCGTTGCAAACCCTCTTGCGGCCACCTGTCTTGGCGGCACAACACCCAAAGGTGCGGCGGCCGGCGCTAATCCCGGCCCTTGATCAACTTACACGAAACGGATTGACCTTTTGTAGGGCCGCAGCTGACGCACCGCTGCAGCATTATCGGGTCTAGATACATTCCTCCGTCTACAAAAACAATATTTGTCGCCAAATAGTTCATTTTATGCAATTTGTTGTCTATAAAGACGACCTGTGTCAGTATGCCGGCGGGCGGCATTGTGCGTTCCGCCGATAGAACCAATAGGAAGTCATGAAGCAACCCGTCCTTGCCAAGCTCGTTACCTACGATCCAAACCCGCTGTTGGCTACGGTCGCCAAACACCTCAACGCTAAAAACGATGCACAGCTGGCGCGCGCGCTTGCAATTGCGCCGCCTAGTATCAGTAAAATCCGGCATCGCAAGATGGTAGTTGGGCCCAACTTGCTGATCCGCATGCATGAAATAACTAATTTCAGCATTAAGGAATTACGTGCGCTGATGGGTGACCACCGGCCTATTTTTTACTGAATTAAACTCCGATGTAAGGCCGGCTTCGCAATGTGGGCAATGCCGAGGCGGGACTCTCCATACTGCCTGGCCATCTCGCTGATGATGGTGCCGGTCTGGTGCTTCGCCGATATCTCCTTGCGCTGCACCTTGCTGGTCTTGGTTGGACGGTCCAGCGTGTTACCTTCCTTTTTCGTCCTGGCCAAGCCGGCTTGCGTAAGCTCAAACAGTTGATCGCGCTCCATCTCGGCAGCAGCTGCAAGTATGGGTAGCGTCGTCTTGCCTACAGGCGAGGTCAAGTCCAGGCTCAGCTGAAGCATGGTCGTTTGTGGGCATATACGAGTCATGGGCAACGTTCAATAGGGATCATCGTCGGAATGATATTTCCGCGCGAGAAACTTTCATGTCGTAATTTCAACTCTTAAACTTACCAAGGCTGAGCACTATGTTTGGAGCCGTTATGGGAAACGAGTTGGAAGCGCTGTTTGAAGACGTTGTGCCAACCGAGCGGCAAGCGATGATGAGGCGCTTATGTGCCATTGCTTTGCAGCTAAGGACTTAGCAACAAATAAGTTGTTCGATTTCTTCTGGGCTTCTTGGGCGCGGGCTAATCGTGTAATTCCATGCCGGGCAGACCGACAGTACCGTTTCTAAGGCTTGTTCTAATTCGGGATCATGCTCTTCCGCCACGGGGCGACCTCCACCCGGCGCACGCATATGCAATTCGGGACAGTCGGCCAGATCTGCCTCGAGCTCATGACGCCCACGCAAAATGGTGGTCGGGCTCATGCCGGTGATTTGCATCAGCAGATGTTTCCCGCCATGGCCGAGCCGCATCGCTTCCAGTGCGACGAACTAGCGCCGTTGTGGCTCATTGAGCCTGCTGAGAAAAACGTTCATGTGATGATGAAAGGCTTGATCCGGATGCGGCTCTGCGGATTGGCAAAGCGGGCATTCGCAATGATGTACAGGCGAATGAGTCATGGCAGTCCCCTTAGCGAAACCATCGACATGAACTTTATTGTGCACCAATCACTGCCCAATCGCTATCTTGTTTTTTGACAAGTCCTAGCGCATGCTGACAACGAACCCACTCCAAGCAGTGTGCCCTGTTCACGGGCTGCTCGCTCAACCGTTCCGAATGTTATGGCGGCTATATCAATGGGCCATTAGCACTGGGACGGTCATGGATCGCAGGATGGTTCGTGTAGTGCCACCGAGCAGGATTTCCTTGAACCGGGTGTGACCATAGCACCCCATTACCAGCAAATTCGCATCAACATCCGCAACCATAGACAACAGAAGATCTCCAACGTCTACATTGCTTTCCTCGTTTCGCGGCCGTCGAATGACACTGGCTCGGACGCCATGCCGGGCAAGAAACTCAATGATTTTGCCTTCGGTAAAAATTAAGTCTGACTCTGCATCGCCGCTCGAGCTAAAAATGGCAACCTCGACTTTGGCTGCGCGCTGCAAAATAGGCAACGCACTACGTACTGCGCGCACAGCCTGGGCACTGCCATTCCATCCAATCAAAACACGGTCTCCTATGGTTTTGTACTGTCCCGCATGTGGAACGACCAGTACAGGGACACCATTACTCATGGCGACATATTCGCCAAGATCTGCGACGCGTGACGATACAGGGTCTTGCGGATTATATTGGCTCACAATGACTAGGTCAGCGTAAGAGACCCATCGATTAAGGCCGTCCTCCGCAACATCTTCCACCAGCTGTCCCTCGAACGTGGCGACACCAATTTCTTGCGCTATGAACTTAAAGTCATGCAGCGTTCGTGCAGCAGTGCGATGAACAGTGCCAAGGTAAGTTGCCACTTTGTCTCCACCGATTCCGTTTGCCCAAGTTGCTGCCATACCGCTCGGAATACCTGTCATTGCAGTTCCGAGAAGATGAGCGCCATAGGTTTTAGCCAGATTAGCAGCCAACCGTACACGGTCATCTACGTGTGCTGCATCATCGAGATACACAAGGATTGTTTTGTAAGACATAGTTTGTTCATTTCTCATGTATAGAAAAACCGCGGAGAATTTTCCAAGATAGCCGTTGGAACCAGCTGCTTTATTGTTGGGGGAAGACCTGCAGCATCATTCCTATGATACAGGGAAGACTAGCCAGACCCAGGACGGTTGCAATGCGAAACGCCTTGCTTAGGCGGGATGTTGCAGTCACCCCGATTTGGGGAATGCGGTAATCAGGCGCCGACGGTTGGCCAGCCCCAGTATAAACGCCTTTCCTTTCCCAAGCCGTCCGTCCTTGCTTTAATCCTCCTTACTTGACATAAGCGCCGGCCAAATCCATGTTGAATGCGCCCATCTTTGCAAAGCTTCAGTCATGAATGCCATTTCCTTAGCGAGAGCCCCGGGCCTTGCCCCGGTTCCTACCTAAGCAGGTACGCAAAAGTCTTTTGAAATAAACTTTGCTCAGGGCTTTCATGGAACGCGAGGAAGACGCCATGAGAAAGATGAAGCTGACGGCAAGCCAGCGACGGAAGATACGAACCAGACTTCGAGAAACGCATGATGTGCGGCTATACCGCCGCTTGCTCGCTGTGCTGGAATTCGATCGAGGCAAGTCGGTAAGCGCGATTGCCGAATTACTCGGCGTGAGCTGCCAGAGCGTCTACAACTGGATGACTCGCTTCCAGCATGGAGGAGATGGGTGCGAACTAAGCGATGCGCTCCGATCAGGACGCCCGGCTCGGGCTGGTGAAGTAGTCAACGTTTTACTGCAGACGCTGCTGATCCTGTCTCCGGAATGGTTTGGCTACTACGCAACGCATTGGACTGTCCCGCTATTGAAGAACCAGTTACGACAGAACACCGGGGAACAGTATTCGTCGGATACGATACGACGCAGGCTGCATGAGTTGGGCTATGTTTGGAAGCGGCCACGCTACGTTCTCGCACCCGATCCGGAGCGAGAGAAAAAAACGCCAAATTCGGCGCGTCCTGTCTGGTTTGCCCCGGCGGAGCGTTGTGTTGGTTGAAGACGAGACGGATTTGCTGCTGTTTCCACCGTTGCGGGCGATGTGGTCGCCACGCGGCCAAGCAGCACACGTGATGTTAAGCGGATGGAATGCCCGCCGCGTGGTATTCGGATGTATGAATCTCGCGACGGGCCACCGTTTGTTCCAGGTTCGGCGACATCAA
>JAODMS010000053.1 GCA_025464925.1 Arthrobacter sp. | reverse complement strand
ACCTCGGTGGCGACCGCTTCGAAGCAGGCGTCCTGGGTGCGGAACCAGTGTGTGGTGGTGTCGCCTTCGACGTAGGTTCCGTAGCCGAACAGTTCCCCGCTCCGGTCGCGGGTGCGGGCGACGGCGAAGATGATGTAGGGCCAGGATCCGGCGTCCCAGCCTTCGTTGCCCCAGTTCGGCAGCACCGACCAGGCGGTGCCTTCGAGGGTGTCCATCCAGTCGTACCCGTCCCCTGCCCGGTCGTCGGCGGGAAGGGACGGGGCGGTCACCGGTTCGGCGGTGTCGGCGGTGGCCGTGCGGGTCAGGGTTTGTGTGCTCATGAGGTGATGCTCCGTTTCGCTGGGGCGGGACGGCAGGTACCTATCCTGCCAGCCAGTCCCAGACCAGCTGCTGATAAGTCTCACAATGTTTTTGCCTGCTGGCGGAGCATCGCGTAGCTGTGCCCGACGGAGGCCCGGTCCACCCGCAGGGAAAGCAGCGGATGGATTGTGGGAGGAAATAAGCGCAGCGCCGAACACAATCCATCGGCTGCGCGGCCGTCCGCAGGACGGTTGCGGCGGTGGAGCGGACACGTATGATCCACCGGACAGCAGCAAAAAAGAAAAATGCTTGTGCTGTCCGAGCGCAGCGAGGTCCTTTTCCTCCCCGCCGCCGCCCAGCGTCCGACGTCTCCATGGGGGGTTGGGAGTCGAGCGATTCACGCAGCCTGAGGGCTTTCGGCGCGGGGACCAGGGACCGGGGTGCAGGTCGCGTGAAAGTGAGGGCCGGACCAAGGCCTCAACCGCCCGGTTGTAGGTACCCAACAAAATCCTGTCCTGATCAGGAAACTAGCCTCAGTTCTACGGCATACCCGCAACCAGGCAACGCAAAGGACGATCAATGACGATTCCGGCACATCCGGCGATTACCCGGTACGAGATTCTCGAAACAGCCCGAGAGCAGGTCCTTGAAGAAGGACGCGGGCTGACGCAGGGCCAACTGCTGGAGGTGCTACGCCTGCCCGATGAAGCCCTTCCGGCGGCGCTGCAGCTGGCCCACGAGGTGCGTCTGAGGCACTGCGGTGAGGACGTCGAGGTCGAAGGCATCATCTCCATCAAGACCGGCGGGTGCCCCGAGGACTGCCACTTCTGCAGCCAGTCCGGGCTCTTCGATTCCCCCGTCCGGGGCGTGTGGCTGGACATTCCCGAACTGGTCAAGGCGGCAAATGAAACGGCCGCGACCGGTGCCACCGAATTCTGCATCGTGGCCGCCGTCCGCGGACCAGACATCAAACTGATGAACCAGATCAAGTTCGCGATCGACCGTATCAACGAAGCCGTGGACATCAACATCGCCTGCTCCCTGGGCATGCTGACCCAGCACCAGGTGGACCAGCTCGCCGCTTGGGGGGTGCACCGCTACAACCACAATCTGGAAACAGCGCGCAGCTACTTTTCCGAGGTGGTCACCACGCACAGCTATGAGGAGCGTCTCGAGACCTGCAACATGGTCAAGGCCGCCGGCATGGAGCTCTGCTGCGGCGCCCTGATCGGCATGGGCGAATCCCTCGAACAGCGGGCCGAACTCGCCGCCCAGCTCGCCGCCCTCGAACCCCACGAGGTCCCGCTGAACTTCCTGAACCCCCGGCCCGGGACCCCTCTCGAAAACCAGGGGATCATGGACGGAAAGGACGCCCTCCGCGCGATCGCTGCGTTCCGTCTGGCCATGCCACGGACCGTGCTGCGCTACGCCGGCGGCCGCGAATTGACCCTCGGTGATCTCGGTACCCGCGACGGCCTGCTCGGCGGCATCAACGCCGTCATCGTCGGAAACTACCTCACCACCCTGGGCCGGGCCGCCGACGCGGACCTGAACCTGCTGGTCGAGCTGAACATGCCCATCAAGGAATTCCAGAAATCACTATGAACACGGTCCCGGCAGCCGGGGTCCCGACCGGCTCGACAACCGGCACGTTCTGCGGACACTGCGGGGAGCCCGAGGACGGCGGCCTCCCGGCGGCGGACAAACACCGGCGCTGCGTCGAGCTGCTGACGCTGGAACCGCCACGCTACTGCGCCCACTGCAGGAGGCGGATGAAGGTCCAGGTCACGCCCACCGGCTGGAGCGCAGAATGTTCCCGTCACGGGGTGCTCATCCGATGACGCAGGTTGCGGCTCCGAAGCGAAAACGGCACACGCCATGAAGTCATTGATGCCATGTCCTCGTGGTGGTCGGCGATCCACGGCTACCGCCACCCGGTACTGGACGCGGCCGCGAAGCGGCAACTCGATGATTTCAGCCATGTGATGTTCGGCGGGCTCACCCATGCCCCGGCGGTGGGATTGGCCGAGCGGCTGGTGGATATGGCCCCTTCTGCGCCCGGGCGGTCCCGATTGGACCGGGTGTTCCTCGCGGACTCGGGTTCGGTATCGGTGGAGGTCGCGCTGAAGCTGGCGGTGCAGTTCCAGACCGCGTCCGGCCACCCGCAGCGGCAGCGGTTCCTGAGCATCCGCGGCGGATACCACGGCGACACTTTTGCGGCCATGGGGGTCTGTGACCCTGTGGACGGGATGCACGCGGATTTCCCCGGTTTGCTGGGTGGCAACGTGTTTGCTCCCCGGCCCCCGGCCGCGGCGTCCGCAACCCGGAAACGATCCAGGCGTGGGCCTCCGAGCTCAAGAGCATCGCGGCAGCGCGTTCCGGGGAGCTGGCTGCGATTATCGTCGAACCGGTCCTCTAGGGCGCCGGGGGCATGTATCCCTACCCTGCCGAATGCCTGACAGTTCTGCGACACGTGGCTGACCGGCACGGGCTGCTGCTCATCTTCGATGAGATCGCCACCGGCTTGGCCGCACCGGCGAGCTGTTCGCCGCCGACCATGCCGGCGTGGTCCCGGACATCATGTGCGTGGGCAAGGCCCTGACCGGCGGGTACCTGACCCTGGCCGCCATGCTCTGCACCGCAGACGTCGCTAGTGCCGTGTCCAACGGGCCAGCCGGCGCGCTGCTGCACGGCCCCACCTTCATGGGCAACCCGCTGGCATGCGCGGTGGCCAACGCCAGCCTGAGCATCATCAACGACGGTGCCTGGCGCGCCGACGTCGCCCGGATCGGCGCGGGCCTGGCATCCGGGCTCGCCGCCGCCCGGGGACTTGAGTCCGTGGCAGAGGTCCGCACCGTCGGCGCCGTCGGAGTCATCGAACTCCATGACGCCGTCGACGTCCCCGCCGTCACCCGGGCTGCCATCCGGCAGGGGGTCTGGGTGCGCCCTTTCCGGAACCTCGTCTACACCATGCCCCCGTACGTCAGCACCGCGGCGGACATCGAACAGATCACCGCAGGCATGACGGCTGCCGTCACCGAAGTCCACGAACGCGGCCCGGAACGCTCCGGAGACGCAGCATGAGCACCTCGATGACTCGATGGCTCGAGCAACAAGCCTCCGTCCGGGACCGCCGTGGTCTGGTCCGCCGCCCGCTCCCCCGCGCCGCGGACGAACAGTTCATCGACCTGGCCAGCAACGACTATCTGGGCCTCGCAACGGATCCGCGGCTTGCGGGTCTGCTGGCCTTGGCGGAGCAGCACGACGCGGTGCTGCTCATCGACGAGGCGCACAGCCTGGGAGTCACCGGCACCGGCACCTTTCAGGGCCGCGGCTCGGTAGCCGGAACAGCCCTCGCCGGGCATCCGAACGTGATCGTGACGGCGACGCTGTCCAAGGCCCTGGGATCCCAGGGCGGGGCGGTCCTGGGATCCCCCCTGCTCCGGGACCACCTCATCAACCGTGCCCGGAGCTTTATCTTCGACACGGGCCTGGCGCCCGCGTCCGCCGCCGCGGCCCTCGCCGGGGTGCGGATCATCTGCGAGGAACCTTGGCGGGCCGGGTCCGTCCGAACTAACGCTGCTGCCCTTGCCGCCGGACTTGCCCCGGCCCTTGCAGCCCGCGGCGCTGAGGTCGAGCACGGGGCGGGGGCGGTCCAGTCCATCGCCATGCCGTCAGCCGAATCGGCCCTGGCAGCCATCGGGGCCGCGCGCACCGCCGGCGTCCGGATTGGTTGTTTCCGCCCCCCGTCCGTTCCGGACGGGATTTCCCGCCTGCGGCTCACCGCGCGCGCCACCCTTACACCCAAGGAAATCGAAGACAGCTGCGCAGTACTGCGCAGCATTTTGGAGGAACTTCCATGAACCTGCCCGATGTCATCATGATCACCGGAACGGACACCGGCGTCGGCAAGACCATCACAACGGCGGCCGTCGCCGCCTCCCTCCACGAAAAAGGGCGCAGCGTCGCGGTCTACAAGCCCTGCCAGTCAGGAGCTGCCGCCGGCGATTCCGACACAGCCGAAATCATCCGGCTCGCAGGCGCCGTGACAGCAGAAACCGGGGTGGTTCTCCAGGAGCCATTGGCGCCGGTAGCAGCGGCCGCCATCGACGCAATACCCCTTCCCGGAGTGGCTGCGCACGCCAAACGCGTCCGCGAGCTCGCCGCGTCCCACGACCATGTCCTGGTTGAGGGCGCAGGCGGCCTGCTGGTGGAGCTGGATTCCGACGGCTGCACCCTGGCGGACCTCGGATCGCTCCTGGCAGCGGCATTCGTGGTCGTCGCCCGGCCGGACCTCGGCACCCTGAACCACACCGCTCTGACCCTCGAAGCGCTGCACACCCGCGACCTCCGGGTCCTCGGCGTAGTGCTGGGAAGCTGGCCAGGCAACCCCGACGTCGTACACCACAGCAACCGAGAGGTGCTCGGATCGCTGTCGGTGCCCTTCCTCGGCGCCCTCCCCGGGCACGCCTCCGGACTGTCCCCGGCCGCTTTCCGTGCCGAAGCGGCGGCGTGGCTGAACGGCCTGCCCGCATGAACCCGCCACCAGCAACCAGATCCGCGGAGCCGCAGACGGAAAGCCTTGGACAGGCCCAATGCCCGTACATGGGGGTGCGTGACCCGGATATGGTCCGGCAAGTCCTGCACCGGCCGGGCGATTTCAGCCCAGCCAATGCGCTGGTCGCGGTGACACCCCTGGCAGGACCGGCCCTGCGCGTGCTGCAGCGCGTTCGCTTTGCGTTGCCTCCCGTGCTGGCCAGCAACGACACCGACACGCACGCCGGGATCCGCAAGATCGTGGCGGGTTTTTCACGCCCGCCACAGTCGCGGCCATGGAGCCGCGGATCCGGGAACTGGCACAGGAAGCGGCAAGGAACGCCGAGGGCCAGCTCGCGAGGTCCGCTCATGTGGACCTCGTCCAAACGGTGGCGGCGTTTCCGCCGGCAATCGTCATGCTCGAACTCCTCGGGCTGCCCGTACGGGACCTTGCAGACCTCAAACGGTGGAGTCTTGACTCCATGGAGTTGTTCTGGGGTTGGCCCGACGAAGCCCGGCAACTCGAGCTGGCCCACAGCGCGGCGGAGTTCTACCTCTGGCTGCGCAAACTCGTCGCAGAATCCATGACGGCACCGGGACGCAACCTCTTCAAATCTCTGGCTGAACACGGCCTGTCGACCCCCGAAATCTGCTCGCTCGGCTACTTCCTGCTCATCGCCGGACAGGAGACAACCACCCAGCTGATCAGCACCACCCTGTTCCGACTCCTTGAAGGATCCAACCCAGTGGGCTGGAAGGACGCCGCATCCGAAGAAGGCTCCAGGAGCACGGTCCGGCACGTGCTCGCCACCGAATCATCCGTCCCCACCTGGCGCCGAGTGGCAGCCCACGACACGAGCCTTGAGGGAGCCCCGATCCCTGCTGGCACAGAAATCCTCCTCGAACTGAGCGGCAACCACGTCACGGTACCAGCCGAAACCCGAGGCTCCTCTCCCCGAACGCAAGAGGCCCAGCACATACCACCGACCGCATACGGCCTGGTTTTTGGCTCGGGCATCCACCGCTGCCTCGGTGCCAAACTGGCAGAACTCGAGGCCGCCATCATTGTCCAGGAAACCGCCGCGGCACTTTCGCGAATACAGCTACGGGACGTGAATCCAGACTGGATCCGGCTCCTGTCATTCCAAGCCCCTCGGGCTGTGACGGTGATGGACCAGCCACTCTGACCGGACTGACTTTGCTGAGAGGAACGAAATCGGCGGAATTCAAGGTCGCACCGCCAGCGGCGTAACCGACCACCAGGGACCGGCTTCGTGCGCGCACCCCTCAACAGCACGGGTCCGGATTCCAGGACCAACGCGCGAAATTAGCGCCCAGCCAGCCACCCCGATTCGGCCCTCGCAGGGGTCGCGGGACCTGGGCAGCTCAGGCAGCCAGGCGGGCTGCCGGGACCGGGACCGGGGTGTAGGTGGTGCCGTCGCGGAGCATGGCCCAGAGGACGTTGAGGCGGCGCCGGGCCAGGGAGAGCATCCGCCTGGATATGGGATTTTCCTTTCACACGTTTCCGGTCGTAGTAGGTCCGCGAGGAGGGGCAGGACTTCAGCGCGGAAAGCGAGGAGAGGTAGAAGACCCGCAGCAGCCGGCGGTCGTAGCGCCGGGGGCGGTGGTGGTTGCCGGTGATCCGGCCGGAGTCTCTTGGTGCCGGGGCGAGGCCGGCAAGGCCCGCGAAGCGGTCGGCGGGCTGGAAGACGGTGAGGTCCCCGCCGGTGGCGCCGAGGAACTCGGCGGCGAGGACGGGTCCGAAGCCGGGCATGCTCAGCAGGATCGGGGTGTGCTGGTGTTCGGTGACCTTCTCGCTGATCAGCGCGTCGAGGTCGGCCAGTTCCTTGTCCAGGGTGATGATTTCCCGGGCGAGGGCGGCGACGATCTGTTCCCCGAGGTGTTGGGCCGGGACGGTGGTGTGCTGGGATTTCGCAGCGTCGACGGCGGCCTGGGCGACCGCGGCGGAGGAGCGGGCGCCGTATTTCTTCAGCCAGGCGTGCAGCCTGGCTTCGCCGGCGCGGCGGATCCCGTCCGGGGTCCGGTGTCTGGTGAGCAGCAGCAGGGCGGCCTTGGAGCGGCTGTAGTCGAAGGCCCGCTCCAGCGCCGGGAAGTATTCGAGCAGCTGGGCCTGCAGGCGGTTGATCGCCCGGACCCGGTCAGCGGCTTTGTCGGC
>JAODMS010000015.1 GCA_025464925.1 Arthrobacter sp. | reverse complement strand
AGGTCGGACCGGGCCGGGATCTCCTTGCCCCACTTCATGAAGCTGCGGATGGCGGTCGGGGCGGTGTACAGGATGGACACCTTGTACTTTTCCACGATCTCCCACCAGCGGCCCGGGTGCGGGGAGTCCGGGGTGCCCTCGTAGATGACCTGCGTGGCCCCGTTGATGAGCGGCGCGTAGGCGACGTAGGAGTGCCCGGTGACCCAGCCGATGTCGGCTGTGCACCAGTAGACGTCCGTCTCCGGCTTGAGGTCGAAGACGGCACGGTGCGTGTAGGCGGTCTGGGTGAGGTAGCCGCCGGTGGTGTGCAGGATGCCCTTGGGCTTGCCTGTGGTCCCGGAGGTATAGAGGATGAAGAGCGGGTGCTCCGAGTCATGCCCGACGGCGGTGTGCTCGGTCGAGGCAGCCCCGACGGTGTCCGCCCACCAGTGGTCGCGGCCCTCGTGCCAATCGACGCCCTGGCCGTTGCGCTTGACCACCACGACGTTCTGCACGGGGTGGCCGCTGTGGGCCAGGGCCTCATCGACGGCGGGCTTCAGGGCGCTGGGCTTGCCGCGGCGGTAGGTGCCGTCAGCGGTGACCACCAGCTTGGCTTCGGCGTCGTCGATGCGGGAACGGAGCGCCTCTGCGGAGAAACCGCCGAAGACCACCGAATGGATGGCACCGATCCGCGCGCAGGCGAGCAGCGTGATGACGGCCTCGGGAATCATGGGCAGGTAGACGGCCACGCGGTCACCCTTGGCCACGCCAAGGGACTCGAAGGCGTTGGCGGCCTTCTTGACCTCGTCTGTCAGCTGTGCGTAGGTGTAGGTCCGGGTGTCGCCCGGTTCGCCCTCGAAGTAGATGGCCACACGGTCGCCGTGTCCGCTTTCCACATGACGGTCCAGGGCGTTGTACGCGGCGTTTATCTTGCCTCCGACGAACCACTTGGCGAACGGAGGCTGGGACCAGTCGAGCGTCTGGGTGAAGTCTTTGTCCCAGCTCAACAGTTCGCGGGCCTGCTTGGCCCAGAAGGCGGGTCGGTCGCCGTCGGCCTCTGCATAGTCGGCGGCGGTGACAACGGCGTTCGCCGCAAACTCCTCCGAGGGGGGAAACTTCCGGGTCTCGTGCGACAGGTTTTCGAACGCATCACCCTGACGGGGCTGGGTGCCGGAAGCCTGGGTGCCGGCAGCGGAGCCGTTTCCTGCCGCTGCGCCGGAATCCGGCGTGATGGAGCCGGGGGTGGGCTGGGACATGGTGAACCTCATCATTCATCGATCCGTGCTGCGCGGCACCTCGGTTCTCCGCCATGCCCCGCCGCAGGGCGGCGCCGGGCGACGGCTGATCACGGGATACCGCAAAGTGCTGTTCCGCAACAAACACTAGCGCCTGCGCTTCCACGTAAGTGCGCCTTGTCACAAAGAGAGCCGTGAGCGGCGTTTGTTAAGCGCCGAATGGTGGCTCGGGGTAGCGGTGCCCCCGGTTTGCGGGGGACGCGCGCCCCGTCGCCGGCCCTGGCCTGGCGCTTCCGTCCCTGGCTTGTCAGCTAGTGATCGGCCATGTACTTGGCTAGGCTGAGAGCAGGTTGTGACACCGATGGAGGCGACCGGACCGCTGGCGGTCCTATCGTCGCCTGCCGTTAGGCGGCCCAGTCCAGGGGGTCGCCATGCAAAGGAGAATCGAATGAACGAGCAAGCCAACGGGCAGTTACAGGCGCCCGCCCAGAACCAGGGCCACACCGGCCCGGCCCAGCAGGCCGCTTACGCCGAGCAGCCCCCTGTTCCAGCGGACCAGAAGACCCGGAAGAAGAACGAGGCCGTTTTGGGGCCCTTCACGATCCGGGATCTCACCGTTTTTGGCGCCACGCTGATTCTCTTTGTGGCCTCACTGATTCCGATGTTCGCCCTTCGCTACAACCTGTGGAACCTCGGAAGCCTCTTCTTCCTGGGCCTGGGAATCGTGCTGCCGTTGATCGTGTCCGCCCTGTTTATGGCACGCCGTGTCAGCCCGGCGACGCGCATCCGGATCGGGTCGCTGTCCGTGGACCAGTTCGCTTCCGTCGTGGCAGCCTTCGCAGTCGCCTTCTTCTTCCTTGCCGTCGCCGGTGCGTTCGTGCCCTTCATGCTCCTGGGCCTAGTGGGTGCCCTGGGGCTTTTTGCCGCCACCGTGCTGGCGCGCTTGATCCCGTACTTTGCCGGTGACTTCCTGGATCGAGAGGAAGCGCCGGCCCACGTGGTGGCCCGCGAAGCCGCCGTGCCGGTCCGCAAGCCCCGCGCCCCCAAAGCACCGAAGGCACCCAAGGAGACAACCGAGAAGGAGACATCCTCTCAAAAGATTGCCCCCAAGGAAGCCGGTTCGAGGCCGATCGCCGGCTGGGCCAAGCGCATCATCCCGGGCGGCCACGGAGCCTCCCCGGTGGCGGCCACGCAGGACGCGGCTACGCAGGACGCGGCCCCGCAGGACGGGGCCCCGCAGGACGCGGCCCGCAAGGCCGCCGCCCAGATCCCCGTCCCCGCTTCTGCCGCTGATTCGGCCCAGGGCACAGCGCCGGCTGCAGCCGCGGCGGCATCCGGCTCAGCTCCGCAGGGAGCTCCTTCCGCGCCCGCACCTGCTGCTGCGGCAGACCCGACGGCCGGAGCGCCGGCGACGGAAGCCCAGGGCGTTGTGCGGGCCCAGCAGCCCGAGCCCGCGGTTGCCTCCGCTGCGGCGGCCCCCTCCGCAGCGGAACAGACCCGGGTTGCCGGCGTCGGGACGTCTGGCGCTTCAGCCCTGGCGCCTGCCGCGGCGGAAGAAACCCGTGCCGCGGACCTGCCGGTTGCCGCGAACAGCAGCGCCCCCACCACCGTCACCCCGACCGTGCGCTCGCAGGAGCCAATCGGCGCCACCGTCGATCCGGCAAGCCGGCCCCGGGAGGACGAGGTCCGGCCCGTGCACGAGGCATTCTGGTTCGCCGTCGCCCAGCCCCGCACCGCCGTGGACCAGCACACCGGCGCGCCGGTGTTCGTGATTGAACCCGGGGGCTGGGTCCTCGCCCTTGAGGACCGCGGCCACGAATTCCTGGTCCAGCACACCGACGGCCGGGTGGGCCTGCTGCGCGACCTCAGCAACGTCGAACGCGGTTAGCCTCACCCCGGTGGCCAGCGAATTCGGCAAGGCCGGGCCGGGCACGGTTGGGCCCGGCACGGCCGGCAACGCCAAGCCCGGCCGCCGGCGGGCGGCGGAATCCCTGCTGGCGCTCAAACGCCGTGCCCGCAGGATCAACCGCGCCCTCGCGGAGCAATATCCGTATGCTCACGCCGAGCTGGATTTCCGCAGCCCGTTCGAACTAGTGGTGGCCACCGT
The DNA here is from genome assembly GCA_025464925.1 of Arthrobacter sp. Next base: position 5,639 of record JAODMS010000015.1, on the reverse strand, counting down.
GCTCTCGGCCCAGACGACGGATGTGCTCATCAACCAGGTCACGCCTCTGCTGTTCGAGCGCTATCCGGACGCGCGGAGCCTGGCCGAGGCAGATCCTGCCGAGCTGGAAGCCATCATCAAGTCCACGGGGTTCTTCCGCGCCAAGGCCAGAAACCTGATGGCGTTGTGCAATCGGCTCGTGGACGAGTACGACGGCGAAGTTCCCGGGCGGCTGGAGGATCTGGTGACGCTACCGGGCGTCGGGCGAAAGACCGCCAATGTTGTGTTGGGGAATGCTTTTGGCATTCCCGGAATCACGGTAGACACACATTTCGGGCGCCTGGCCAGGCGATTCGGGTGGACGGATTCGGACGATCCGGTACGCGTCGAATCCGACGTGGCCGAATTGTTCGAGCCCAAGGATTGGACCCTGCTGTCGCACCGCGTGGTGTTCCACGGACGGCGGGTCTGCCATTCCCGCAAGCCGGCGTGCGGCGCGTGCGTGGTGGCCAACTGGTGCCCCAGCTACGGTGTTGGAGAGACGGAACCGGAGAAGGCTAAAAAGTTGCTGAAGTACGAGCTGGCCCCGGGGCAGGAAGCGCTGCTGGCACAATTGCTGGCGGAGACGCACCGGGCCGCCGAAATCCGGATGGAATCGCAGAGGAAGGGTAGATGACCGCCCGCCAGGAGCTGATCGACCTCGTTGCCGCCGTGGAAGCGGGAACGGCGCCCGCCCCGGATCCGCGCTGGCGTGAACTCGTCGTTGAACCCGGCGAACGCGTCCGCAGGGCGGCTGTGCTGATGCTCTTCGGCGCGCTTGATTCTGTTCCTGCTGCCTCCGGCAAGCCGCTGGCTCCCGCTGACTTGGATGTCCTGCTGCTTCAGCGTGCCCAGACCCTGGACGACCACCCGGGGCAGGTCGCGTTTCCGGGCGGTGGGATCGACGCCGGGGAATCGACCGTCGAAGCGGCCTTGCGCGAGGCGCAGGAGGAAACGGGGCTGGACCCCGAGGGCGTGGAGGTCCTCGGGGTCATGCCGGAACTGGCCCTGCCCCGCGGGAACTTCCTGGTCACGCCGGTCCTCGGCTGGTGGGCAGCGCAGTCGCCCGTCCGGGTGGTGGATTACGGCGAATCCGCGCAGGTCTTCCGGGTCCCCGTCCGGGACCTGCTCGATCCGGACAACCGGGTCATGGCCACCGTCAGCCGCGCCGGCCAGTCATTCCAGAGCCCCGCTTTCACCGTCAACGGCGTGGTGGTGTGGGGCTTTACCGGAATGATCCTGAACCAGCTCTTTGAACAGCTGGGCTGGGCGGTTCCCTGGGACCGCACCCGGTTGCACGGGATCGATGCCTGAGGCGGATGGCCTGGGGTGCGCGGCCTGAGGCGCGGAAAGCTGGGCTTCTAGCCGGTCGCCAAGCGTGTCACTGTCCGCGGCGCGAGCGGCCGCGGAGCCGGGGTGCTGGCCGTAGACTTCTTGGCTGTGCCGGAGTGGTCCACGACCAGTCCGGTGGCGGCGTTCTCGCGTACAGCGGTAATGCCCTCAGCCGCTCCCTTGATGGTGTTAAACAACGGCGAGACAGCAACTATCGTTCCATCTGCTGCCGTGAGCCTGAAGAAGTAAGTTTCGTCTTCAGCCTCGGTGATCTCAAAAATGCCAGACAATATGCTGCCTCCCGAATTTCCTTGCGTCGTTGCAGTGGCCGGCCGAATGGTTAGGCTTGCCGGTATTTCGAGGGTAACCGGCTTGAGAGACGGGCACAACGCTACCGGCGGGTACGTTACGCGGGGAGCCCGCAGCCCGCTATTTGGCTTTGTCGTAGGAGTCCACCACGGTCACGCTCACCGGGAATTCCACCGGAATCCTGCCGAACAGCAGCTCCTTGGCGGCCTTCGCGGCCTCCTCGATGGCCCGGATGCAGTCCTCCACCGCTGCGTCCGGGCAGTGGACCATGACTTCGTCGTGCAGGAAAAAGACCAGTTCCCCCGCGGGGGTGCCGTCCGAACGCATCGCGCGCAGCCGCCGTCGCAGTTCCGCTAACCAGCAGGCCGCCCAGTCAGCCGCTGATCCTTGAACGACGAAGTTCCGGGTAAACCTGCCGCGGGAGCGGGCAAGGGAATCGGCCCGGCGCTGTTCCTCGGCGGTGCTGGACTGCTGGCTCTGCCGCCAGCGGTCCGACGGCGGCGGGCTGCTGCGGCCCAGGCGTGAAGTGACGGTCTGGCCGGCTTCGCCCGCGCGGGCCGCCTGTTCCACGTAACCGACCGCGCGGGGGTATGTGCGCGCAAGCTGTGGCATCAGCCGCCCCGATTCGCCCGTGGTCGCGCCGTAGATGGCCCCCAACAGCGCCACCTTGGCCTTGGCCCGGTCGCCGCCGAACCCCTGGGCGGCGATCCCGGCGTAGAGGTCCTTGTCCCGGGCGGCCTCGGCCATCTTGGCATCCTGGGCCAGTGCCACCAGCACGCGGGGCTCGAGCTGCGAGGCGTCGGCGACGATCAGTTTGTGGCCCGGATCGGCATGGACGGCGCCGCGGATCTGGCGCGGGATCTGCAGGGCACCACCTCCCCGCGAGGCCCAGCGGCCGGAGACGACTCCGCCCACGACGTACTCGGGTTGGAACCGGCCGTCCTTTACCCAGGCATCCAGCCATGCCCACCCGTTGGCGGCGTGGAGACGGGAGAGCTTCTTGAAGGCCAGGAGGGGCTCTATCGCCGGGTGAGCCGATTCCTTCAGCTCCCATTGGCGCGTGGTCTTCACTTCGATGCCGTTCCGATGCAGGGCCCGCATGAGCTCCTGCGGGGAATCCGGGTTCAGCGCGGGGGAATTGAGCAGTTGCCGCAGCTCGGCCGTGAGCGCCTCGAGCTTCGCCGGGCGGTGGCCGAGGGGCGGACGCGGGCCAAGGTAGTTCCTCAGGATCTCTTCGTGCAGTTCTTCCCGCCAGGGGACTCCGGTGTGCTGCATTTCGGCGGCGATCATGGCGCCGGCGGACTCTGCTGCCAGCAGCAGCTGCAGGCGCTGCCGCCGGCTCGGGTCGGTTCCCGCCTCCGTTCCGGCCCGGCTGAGTGCCTCCTGCTGTGCGGCGTAGTCGGCACGGAGGTCTTCGAGCGTGTGCCTTGGCGCCCGGCCGGAGCCGGGCGCCTCGAACAGTGCGCCCTGATCAGCCGGCGGGGGAAGCGGCTGGAGGGTGCGCGGTGGCGGTTGCATGTCGTCGTCCTGGGTCAGCTTCTCCGCAGTCCCGGCGTAGGCCGTGTGGGCAGTGAACTCCGAGTGGGCCAGGATAGCGCCGCAAAGTGTGAGGTCGTAACAGCGTTCCAGTTCCACTCCGGCGCCCAGCAGCGCGGGATACCAGTCCTGCGTGCGGTGCCAGATCCAGCGCGGGCGGCGCTTTTCGAGTCCGCGGACGACGCCGGCCAGCTCGCCGGCGCTGATCACCTGCGGTTCCGGATTGGCCGGGTCCGGACTGCCGTCCGGAGCAAGGTACTGGAGGGCTGCGCCGTCAGGGTGCGTGGCGAGCAGCAGGTACATAGCTCAATTCTGCCCTGCGCCGTGGCATGCCCGGCGCAGGCGGGCCGGCCGTTGCGGCGCCGCCTGCGGCCGATGGGTGCCGCTTGTCCACATAGGGCGGGACAGCGGTTACGGCGTGCGGCAGGGCGGGGCACAGTGGCAGCATGAGCAGGCACCAGTTGCAGAATTCCGGGGCACGTCCACCGCGGGACGCGGGGCCGTGGATTCCAGATGAGTCCTCCGAGACGCTGCTGGTGACCGGGTTCGATGTGCTGCGGTGCGAAGTGGAGCGCATCGTCGCCGCGGCCGGGGGGCCTTTGCGGACGGTGCAGGACGTCGGGGAGGCCGCACCGTTCTGGGACGCGGCCGCGGCGGTGCTGGTCGGAAGTGACATCCGCGAGTTGCCGCCCAGGAGACGGGCCCCGGCTGTGCTCGTCGGCCTGAACGGGGACGGGGACCGTCTGTGGCAGCTGGCCGCAGCCATGGGGGCAGAACGGGTCGCCGTGCTGCCCGACGCCTCGTCCTGGCTTGCGGAATTCCTCAGCCGCTCCCGCGCCCCTGAGGTCGGAGGGCTCTTGCTCGGCATCACCGGCGGTTGCGGGGGCGCAGGCGCCACCACTGCAGCCATCTGGACAGCCCAGGCCGCAGCCAGGTCTGGTGCGCGGGTCCTTCTGGTCGACGGCGATCCTGGCGGCGGCGGCCTCGAACTGGCACTTGCCGCTGAAGAGTTCCCCGGGCTCCGCTGGCCCGATCTTGCCGAAGTGAGCGGGAGCATCGATCCTGGCCAGCTCGCTGAGGCCCTGCCGGTTGCCGGCGGATTCTCGTTCCTGTCGTGGCCGGGCAGCCGTGACCGGCCGGCGGATGTGGATGAGACCACCGTGGCAGGGGTTCTCGATGCCGCCCGGCGCGGTTACGAACTGGTGGTGCTGGACATCGGCCGGGGGCGCCAGGCATTGCGGACGTTCGCCTGGGACTGCGACCGGATCGTGGTCGTTGCACCCGCCCGGCTGCGCGCGGCAGTGGCGGCGGCCCGGTTGCTGCAGGAGCTTCCTCCGGTGGAAACAGCCCTGGTAATCCGCGGGAAACCTGGAGCTGCCTTGGACGGTCCGTTGATTGCTGAATCCCTGGGGCTTCCGTTGCACGGCATCATGCCGGAAATCAGGGGTGTCAGCGCCGCGACGGAACTCGGGCGGCTCCTGGAAACCGGTCGGCAGCGTTACGTCCGAAGGTTCACCGCGGATCTCCTGGACCTGAGCGGGGGAGATCTTAGATGAGTGCGCATTCGGCGCTCGGACGGCCGGACCGGGGCAAGGACATCCAGCGCCTCCCGGGCTACCGGCCACGCAGCTTGGTGGATGAGCGGCTGCTGGAGTCGGTGCGCGAGTCGGTCATAGCCGACGCCGGGCCGGTCACCCCTTCCCGGGTTGCCGCCGCGGTGCAGGCGGCCGGCATGCTGCTCGGCACCGAGGGCGCCCTGGCCGCTGTGGACAGCATCAGCGCAGAACTAAACGGGCTAGGCCCTTTGCAAACGCTCGCACGGGATCCCTCCGTCACGGACATCTTCGTCAACGGCCCGGAGTCGGTCTGGCTGGACCGTGGCGACGGCCTGGAAAAGGCACCTGTCGTTTTTTCCGGGGAACCACAGATCCGCGCCCTCGCCGCGCGGCTGGTGGCGGCCGGCGGGCGACGCCTGGATGACGGTTCTCCCTGCGTGGATGTCAGGCTGGACGGCGGCTACCGAGTCCATGCGGTGCTGCCGCCGATATCTACTGCCGGAACCCTCCTGAGCGTAAGAATCCGACGGGAGGCGGTCTTTTCCATGGATGAGCTGCGGCGAAACGGCATGTTCGGCCCCCTGGTCCAGGACGTGCTGGAACGCATGGTCGAACGCCGACTGAGTTTTCTCATCAGCGGGGCGACCGGCTCGGGGAAGACGACGTTGCTCGCCACGCTGCTGGGCTTGTGCCATCCCCGGGAAAGGCTCGTCCTGATTGAAGACGCCTCGGAGCTGAACCCCGTCCATCCGCACGTCGTGTCGCTGGAATCCCGCCACGGCAACCTCGAGGGCGGCGGTGCCGTTGACCTGGGTGAATTGGTCCGCCAGGCCCTGAGGATGCGCCCGGACCGGCTTATCGTGGGTGAATGCCGGGGAGCGGAAGTCC
>JAODMS010000010.1 GCA_025464925.1 Arthrobacter sp. | reverse complement strand
TTGGTCGCTACGTCGATTGCGTGCCCCCCGAAGTGCTCGGGCCGGATCCACGGGGGCGTTTGAACTTTTCGGCCAACTGGCGGGCCTTGCCCTTGGCTTCTTGCTCGACCCGGGTTGCCAGTTCGTGCAGCTTGCGCAGCGGGCCAATGCCGCCGGCTTTCCCGCTATAGGACTCTTCGGCCGTTTCGACAAGGGGCACGACCCGCTCCTCGCCCGCGACGTTGACGACGAACGCGGAGTCGTCCGGATTAAGCGCGATGCTCACCGGAACGGCGTCCCCGGTGTCAGGATCGATCGCTACGGCGTCGATCGCCAGGTCGACGTGGTCACCGTCCACGGCCTCCGTGATGGCGATCTCAGTAAGCGGCCCGGACGTGACTGCCAGGAGGAACTCCTCCTCGGCGGCTGACCGGCTCTTGTCATTGTTCATGATCGGCTCCTAGGTTTTTTCTGACGAACTAAACGCTACGCCCCGGCCGTTGGCTTGGCTACGGACCGATCTTTCATCCTGCACCGGACGCGCCAGCCACGCCGATCCGGAGCCCGCCGCGGACCGCACTCCGGCCCTGCTGGCCTCGGCCAGTGCCTGGGCGCAGCGGCAGAAAGTGTCTCCGGGACGCGTGTCCGGGCGGGTCTTCTGCGGGCAACGATCGAAGTGGCGACGCATCCGAGAGCCACTGCAGCTAGGGACCAGATGATAGGGAACGACCGGCAGGACCTCTACCGAGACCGACGCGACACGAATCTTGATGAAGTCCTGGAGGCGTTGAACCAAGTGCTGGCAAGTCTGATTGAAGCCCTACCGGATGCCCGGTCAAAATTCAACGAACTCCGTGGGGAGCGAACAGAAAGCTAGCCACTCTAAGACCTACCGACGGCCGAACGACCAGAGGTTAATTCGTGACGGAACGTGGTGGAGTTCCGCTTCAACGTCTGATAGGGCCCGTTTCCGCCTTGGCGGGAGGGTTTCTGGCTGAGGCCTTCGCACTGACCTCCTCGACGGCCCGAACCGCGACGTTGGCAGGGGCGTGACCTCCGGTTTTTCTTGCACTACGCTGAGGGGGTCCTGCTGGTTGTCCGCCCCAAACGCCGGCGGGACGGTCTACCGGAACGCCCCCGCACCAGTGTGGCCAATAGGTGCGGGGGCGCTTTGGTATCCGGCTGCGATCCTGGCATGGCATCCCCGCCGCGAGGACGCCGCCGGCTCGGCCTGACGAGGTGGAACAGCCCGGTCAGGCGAGGACCATGACGAAGTGGAGGTTCGTGCCGACCGGATCGCCGTAGGACCCGACCCACACCTTCTTGTTGCCGAGCATGGCATCCTTCGCGAGAGCGAACGCCCACTGCGGCCACAAGGACGAGTACCCGCCCCCGCTGTCCAGGAGGAACAGCACGGTGTAGTCGCCAGACGCGTACTGGCCGGCGAAGCCGATCGTGCCGGTCGTGTGCTGCAACCCCGCCCGGACCGCGGCTTCAGCAAGCTCGCGCGGCACACCGGGCGACTCGGTGCTCGCGATCCGGAGATCTGCCGTCATCTGCTCGACTGTGGCCGACACCTTAGGATCCGGTGATTGACTCATCGTTAACCCGATCTGTCGGGTCCTCGCACTTCCGAGGGGACCATTCCACAGGGTAGGCACGAAGGCGTTACTCCTGCGTTACGGATCGCGGAAGCCGCTGCCGGCGGGCATGTTAGGGTACATTCCGCTTCGGCGTCTGAGCGCCTGGTGCCACCACAAGGTAATTACGGAGCAACTCGAAAGTCCCGCTTTTCTGATCGGGTTTTTCCTGTGCGGAGCGCATTACCGCGCGGCGCCCCGTCCGTCAATGTTCCCTACCAAATTCGGACCGGGGTGCTCGCTTCCATGTTGCAGCTCGGTAACGAACTTTACTGTTGGTGAACTTTTCTCGCGCGCCTGCGCATTAGAGGTTTACGCTTCATCCCATGTGAGACCCACCACACTTCCATTGGGGGAGTGTGGGAGTCTGTCCGGCGCCTCCGGTGCCGGACTCATCCACACCACGGAAACAAGGAGGCGGAATGCGCTTGGGTCGTATTTCCAAAGCAGTGGGTGTGGCAGCAGCAGCTGCCCTCGCCCTCAGCGCCTGCGCCGGCAACAGCGGCGGGACATCCCCGACGACTGCAGCGGCAGCAAGCAAATCCGGCGGATCGGCCACAGTTGTGGAGGTGAACGCGTTCAACACGTTCAACTCCAACACGGCCGACGGCAACACTGACATCAACTCGAAGGTCAGCTACGCCACGCACTCGGGGTTCTTCTACATCGACAACAAACTGAACGTCGTCCGCAACGAAAAGTTCGGCAAGATGGAAAAGACCTCCGACAATCCGCTGACGGTCAAATACACCATCAACGAGGGCGTGAAGTGGTCAGACGGCACACCCGTCACTGCCGCCGACCTCCTGTTGCAGTGGGCTGCATTCTCCGGATACTACGACGACGCCGACGCGGAAGCCAAAACTGGAACGTCTTACTTCTCCTATGCCGGTGACCCCACCGGCATCGCGCTGACGGACTTCCCGGAGCTCGGCTCGGACGACCGCTCCATGACTTTGAAGTACTCCAAGCCCTTCGCGGACTGGGAAATCGCCCTCGGTGGCCCCGGCATCGATATCCCGGCCCACGTTCTTGCCAAGAAGGCAGGCCTGACGGACACCAAGGCATTCGTCGACCTCCTCAAGGGCATGCCGCGCGGCGATTCCGCAGCTCCCGCGCCCGCCAACGCCCAGCTGCAGGCAATGGCGGAATTGTGGAACACCGGCTTCGACTCAAAGACGCTGCCTGCTGACCCAAGCCTCTACCTGTCCAACGGCCCGTTCATCGTCAAGAGCGTGACCCAGGACCAGTCGCTGACCATGGTCCGCAACAAGGACTACAACTGGGGTCCCGAAGCCAAGCTGGACGAAATCACCGTCCGCTACATCGGTGATTCCGCCGCCCAGGTCCAGGCGCTGAAGAACGGCGAGGCAGACATCATCGCCCCCCAGGCTTCCGCCGACACGGTGGACCAGCTAAAGGCGCTTGAGGCCCAGGGCGTCACGGTGGAGGTGGGCAACCAGCTCTCCTACGACCACATCGACCTGAACTACTCGGGACCGTTCGCCGAAAAGAACGTCCGCGAGGCGTTCATGAAGGCCGTACCGCGTAAGGACATCGTTGACAAGATCGTCAAGAAGCTTGATCCGGACGCTGCACCGCTGGACTCGCAGCTGTTCGTGCCGGACCAGGCTCCGTACGCCGATTCCGTCAAGAACAACGGTTCCTCCGCCTACCAGGACGTGGACATCGAGGGTGCCAAGAAGCTCCTCAACGGTGCCACCCCCGAAGTGCGGATCATGTACAACAAGGACAACCCCAACCGCGTCGACGCTTACTCGCTGATCCGGGAGTCCGCCACCCAGGCAGGCTTCAAGATCGTCGACGGCGGCCTCGGCAAGTCCGACTGGGGCAAGGCCCTCGGCGGCGGCACCTACGACGCCACCATCTTCGGCTGGATCAACTCGGGCGTCGGCGTCTCCGGCGTTCCGCAGATCTTCAAGTCGAACAACGACTCCAACTTCAACCTGTTCAGTGATCCCGAAGCCGACAAGCTGATGGATGAACTGATCGTCACCACCGACCGCGGCAAGCAGGACGCCCTCATCCAGCAGATCGATAAGAAGATCTGGGATTCGGCTTACGGCTTGCCCCTGTTCCAGTCGGTTGGCGTGGACGCCTACAGCGACCGCATCACCGGCGTGCAGTACATGCCAAACCAGACCGGAGTCTGGTGGAACTTCTGGGAGTGGGCACAGAAGTAGCCGGCGACCGAAAGTAACACTGCTGGATAAGGCGTCGGGACCACGGCATGACGGTCCCGACGCCTTTCTGGCGACACCCCTGGCGATGCCGGTGACCGGCCGCAACATCGGCGGGACACGGCAAACTCCGAGACCGGCCCGGGCGAACCCCGGGCCCGAATACCGAGGTTCTAGCACAATGGTGACCTACATAGTCCGGCGGCTCATCACCGCCGCCCTCATCCTTCTCGGCGCCTCCTTCCTGGTGTATCTCCTGACAGCGGCGTCAGGGGACCCACTGCTGGAATTCCGCGACAGCAGCGCCGCCAACAAACAGCAACTGATGGATGCGAGGACCGAGCTCCTGCAGCTGGAGACACCCGCCCCGCTGCGGTACTTCAGGTGGCTCGGAGGCGCCGCCCAGTGCCTCGTGCCCTTCGCCAACTCCTGCGACCTGGGCAAGAACCTTGCCGGCCAGCCGATCACGGACGCGCTGGGACATGCGCTCACCCAGACCCTCACCCTGGTCACCGGGGCCACCGTGCTCGCCATCCTCATCGGCATCACCCTGGGCATCATCACGGCCCTGCGCCAGTACAGCGCGCTCGATTACGGCGTGACGTTCATGGCGTTCCTGTTCTTCTCCCTTCCGATCTTCTGGGTCGCCGTCCTGCTCAAGGAATACGGCGCCATCGGGTTCAACAACTTCCTGAGGAATCCTGAAATTCCGCTGCCCGCGGCCTTCGGCATCGGTGCGGTGCTCGGAGTTCTGGCCGCGGTGGCTGCGGGGGGCGAGATCAAACGCAGGCTCCTCACCGGCAGCGTGGTCTTCGCCTTCGTGACGGCCGTGCTGCTCTACTTCTCCGCCACGGAGTGGTTCAAGACGCCGGGCCTGGGCCCCGTGGTCATCGCGATCGCCGGCACCGGCATCGCCTTCGCGGTGACGCTGCTCTCCGCGGGGCTGAAGAACCGCAAGGCGCTGCAGTCTGCGCTGATCGCCGTGGGCGTCGGCCTGGTTCTCTACTTCGTTCTTCAGCCGCTGCTGAACGAGGCCACCTTCCTCATGATCGTGCTGCTGGCGGTGGCCTCCGTCCTGGTCGGCATGGGTATCGGCTACCTGATGGGAGGCTACGACCGCGGACAGTCCATGCGCGCGGCCGGGCTGACCTCCTTCCTGGTGGGGTTCCTCATCCTGCTGGACCGTTACATGCAGGCCTGGCCCACGTACTTCAACAACAGCCGGGTGCGCGGCCGCCCCATCGCCACCATCGGGGCCAGCACACCGAACATCGAGGGCGATTTCTGGATCCTGAGCCTGGATTCCTTCACCCACCTGATCCTGCCGACCATGGCCCTGGTCTTGATCTCGCTGGCCGGCTACACCCGCTTCACCCGCGCCTCGATGCTGGAAATCATGAACATGGACTACATCCGGACCGCCCGCGCCAAGGGCCTGTCCGAGCGGACAGTGGTCATGCGGCATGCCTTCCGCAATGCCCTCATCCCCATCGCCACGATCGTGGCCTTCGACATCGGCGGGCTGATCGGCGGCGCCGTCATCACCGAGGCTGTCTTCTCGGTCCGCGGCATGGGCTTCCTGTTCCTGGACGGCCTTGACCACGTCGACCCCAACCCGGTCATGGGAGTCTTTCTCTGTGTTGCCATCACGGCCATGAGTTTTAACCTCATTGCGGACCTTGCGTACTCCGCACTTGACCCACGCGTAAGGGTGAAAGCATGAGCCAGCCAAGCCAGCAGGACGAAATCATGGCCGAGGAAGCGGCTTCGCGGCGGGCCGCGGCGGCGGGTGTGGAACCCGTCCTCGACGCCAAGGGCCTGAGCCAGGGCCAGATCGTCCGGAAACGCTTCCTGGGCCACTCGGGCGCAATTGCCGGCCTCGTGGCCTTCGGGATCATCTTTCTCATGGCGTTCACCTCCGTGGGCTACTGGGGCATCCCGGGCTGGTGGGAATATACCCACGAGGACGTTGCGCCGCTGGTCAACGGCGGCGCCCCCACCGCCTCGTTCTGGCCGCTCGCCTGGGGAGAGCACCCCTTCGGCCAGGACCGGATCGGGCGGGACCTCTTCGCCATGACCATGCGGGGGGCCCAGCAGTCGATCACCATCATGCTTGTCATCGGCCTCATCGCCGGCCTGATCGGCGTCGTCGTCGGTGCCCTCTCCGGATACTTCCGGGGCTGGGTCGAAGCCGTGCTGATGCGGCTCACCGACGTGATCATCATCATCCCCGTCCTGCTGCTTGCCGCCGTAATGGCGCAGATGGCCGGCCGGCGCGACGAAGGCAGCTGGTTCGCCTCGTTCGCCAGCAGCAACGGTGTCCTGGCCCTGGCCATCTTCCTGGGCCTGATCAGCTGGGTGGGCCTGGCCCGCCTCATGCGCGGCGAATTCCTCTCGCTGCGCGAACGCGAATTCGTGGACGCGGCCCGGATCTCCGGCGCCAGCAACATCCGGATCATCTTCAAGCACATCCTGCCCAACGCCGTCGGCGTGCTGATCGTCAACGTGACGCTGACCATGTCCGCCGCGATCCTCACCGAAACGGCGCTGAGCTACCTCGGCGTCGGCGTCCAGGCCCCGGACACCTCACTGGGGCTGCTCATCTCGCAAAACCAGGAAGCCTTTTCCACCCGCCCCTGGCTCTTCTGGTTCCCGGGCCTGTTCATCGTGCTGATCTGCCTGAGCATCAACTTCATCGGTGACGGACTGCGCGACGCCTTCGACCCGCGGCAGAAGAAGTTCAATGCCAGCAAGGCACGGGACACCGCGGACCCCGGCGCGGAGAAGACCGCTGTGACGGCGTTCGACCGCGCAAGGGACGAGTAGATGCCCGCCCCGTGCCGCGGGTCAGGCTGCGATGGCCCAGTAGCTGACCGCCAGCAGCAGCACGACGGCGCCGGCCGCCGCCCAGCGGACGGTCACCTTCACGGCTGTGGTGGCGGCATCGCCGGCGGCGAGTCCGCCGCTTTCCACCAGCTCATGCCATCGGGCACGCACCAGCCGGGCCGCCTGGCCGGAATCGGTGCTTTTCAGGTCCCCGGGCCGGACCGACTTTCCCGGCCCATAGGTGATCGCAGGCAGGCCTTGAAGATCGTCGGGGCGGGAATTGCGGCCGCCCCAGATGCCCGGAGCTGGCGCGGCCCACGAGGCGTAGCTCTTATCCGCCGTGATCAGGGTCAGCGCGAAGCGGGTATCGACATGTACCAGCGCCGGCCAGGGGACGGTGATGGATCGGAACGGGTTCTCCAGAGTGATGCCGCCGTCGTGCACCACGACGGCCGGCATCCAGAACAGCTGCCACCCCAGAAAAGCGAGCAGCACCAGCGGGGCGGTGCCGGCCAGCGCCCCCGGCCCCGCCGAGACAACCGTCACTGCGACGCCGAATGCGGCCACTGCCCAGGACAGGACTGCGAACCAAATGTTCGTGCGGGCCTTGAAGATTTCAACGTTTCCGGCGTGCGGCGCAGAGCTCATGCCCCTAATAATTCAGTATTCCGGGCCGTGGAACTAATCTCCGGTGCTCCGGCGGCCCGGGTGGAAGGAAGACCCCATCATGACTGACTTCATCACCCTGGACCCGGCCGCGACCCCCGAGCCCGGCAAGGGCGAACCTGTCCTGAAGGTCCGGAACCTCAGTGTCGACTTCGGGGTGGACAAGAAGTGGGTTCCGGCCGCGATTGGCCTCAATTACGAGGTGCGCGCCGGCGAAGTGCTGGCCATCGTGGGAGAGTCCGGCTCGGGCAAAAGCGCCAGTTCGATGGCGCTCCTGGGGCTGCTGCCCAGCAACAGCCGCGTGACCGGAAGCGTCCAGCTTGCCGGCGAAGAACTGCTGGGCGCCAATGAGGCGAATATCCGGGCGGTCCGCGGCAAGGACGTCGCCGTGATTTTCCAGGAACCCATGACGGCCCTGAATCCTGTCTATACCGTGGGCGCGCAGATCGTGGAAACCATCCGGCTGCACAATGAGGTCTCTCCCGATGAAGCCCGGCTGCGTGCCTTGCGCATGCTGGACCTCGTGGAGCTGCCGGACCCCGAAAAGGCGTTCCGCTCCTATCCGCACCAGCTCTCCGGCGGGCAGCGTCAGCGCGCCATGATCGCGCAGTCCCTCTCCTGCGACCCCAAGCTGCTGATTGCCGACGAACCCACCACGGCCCTCGACGTGACGGTCCAGGCCGAGATCCTGGATCTCATGCGGAATCTGCGCAATAAGCTGGACAGTGCGATCGTCCTGATCACCCATGACATGGGCGTGGTTGCAGACCTTGCCGACCGGATCGCGGTGATGCGCAGGGGAGTGATCGTGGAGACCGGCACGACCGCACAGATCTTCCACAACCCGCAGCACGAATACACCCAGGCTCTCCTGGCCGCCGTCCCGCATCTGGGGCAGGGCGGCTCGGAGGCGGCGCCGGAGGTGGATGTCACGGCCGCGCTCGCCGCCGCCACGCATGCCGAGATCCTCTCCATCCCTGAGGAGGAGCTGCTCCGGCGTGAGCGCGAGAATGCCGCCGCTCTCGCCGTGGCGGAAGCGGCCAAGCCCGCGGGTGAGCCCGTGCTGGAGTTGACCGGGGTCGCCATCGAATACCCCAAGCAGGGCCGGGTACCTGCCTTCCGGGCCGTGGAGGGCGCCAACCTGGTGATCTATCCGGGACAGGTGGTCGGACTGGTGGGGGAGTCCGGTTCCGGGAAGACGACAATCGGCAGGGCCGCAGTCGGCCTTCTGCCCGTTGCCGCCGGCACCATGCGGGTGGTGGGGCAGGACATTTCCGCCGCCAAGAGAAACGGCCGGCAGCTCCGGGAGATGCGCCGGCACGTCGGCATGGTGTTCCAGGACCCGTCCTCCTCCCTGAACCCCCGGCTGCCGATCGGGGAAAGCATCGGGGAACCGATGTTCCTCGCCGGGGTGGCCAAGGGCGCCGAACTGCAGCAACGCATCGAGGCGCTGCTGGACCAGGTTGAGCTCCCGCGGGACTACCGCAACCGCTACCCCCACGAACTCTCCGGCGGGCAGAAGCAGCGCGTCGGAATCGCCAGGGCACTGTCGCTCAAGCCGAAACTGATGGTCGCGGATGAGCCCACCTCGGCACTGGACGTGTCCGTGCAGGCCAAAGTGCTCGATCTCTTCCAGAATCTGCAGAGGGAACTGGGCTTTGCCTGCCTCTTCGTGACCCACGATCTCGCCGTCGTCGACGTGCTCGCGGACCGGATCTGCGTGATGCAGCGCGGCCGGATCGTGGAGCAGGGAACCCGGGACCAGATCCTGCGCAACCCGCAGCAGGGCTACACCCAGCGGCTCCTGGCCGCGGTGCCCTTGCCGGATCCGGACAAACAGCGCGAACGGCGCGAACTGCGTGCGCAGCTGCTGGCAGCAGGCGGAGCCAGTTAACCGCCGGTAACCAGAGTCGCCGCGGCATCGAATTCTACCAGCCGATTCCATGTGACTTGACCGACATTTCCGTTGACGCCGTCGGTCAAGTTACTGGTGGGTCACGGTTCGGCAACAGGGTTCCATTATCCGGACATTTTGCGGTTAGGCTACTTCCATATGTAGGCCACGTCACAGGAACTTCCCTGTGCCCGCCTCCGGGAAAGCACAAGTTTTCCCTGCCAAACTCCCCAAACTCTTAGGAGGCGGAATGCGTTTTTCGCGCACTTCCAAAGCACTGGGCCTGGTGGCCGTCGCCGCCCTCGCCCTGACCGGATGCGGTGCCGGCGGCACTGCCACCGGCAGCGGCACTACCGGTGGCAACACCAGCAAGGTCATCACCGCTTACAGCAACGAACCGCAGAATCCCCTGATGCCCGCCAATACCGGCGAAGTTTACGGCGGCCGCGTCGTTGAACTCCTCTTCGAGGGCCTGCGCAGCTACGATCCCAGTGGCAAGTCGGTAAATGCCCTGGCCGAGTCCATCGAGTCCCCGGACGGCCAGAACTACACGATCAAGGTCAAAAAGGGAACCAAGTTCACCAATGGCGAGGAAGTCACCGCCAAGAGCTTCGTTGACGCCTGGAACTTTGCCGCGCTGAGCACCAACGCGCAGGGCAACAGCAGCTTCTTTGAATCCATCGAAGGCTACGACGCCGTCAGTGCCACCTCGAAGCAGACGGGAGCGGACGGCAAGGAAACCGAGGTTCCCGCCCCCACCGCGCAGACACTCTCCGGCCTCGCGCTGAAGGACGAATCCACGATCACCGTCAAGCTGGCCCAGCCGGAGGCCGACTGGCCGCTGCGCCTGGGTTACTCGGCCTTCATGCCGCTGCCCGCCGATGCCATCAAGGACCCGAAGGCATTCGGCGAGAACCCGATCGGCAACGGCCCGTACAAGATGGAGAAGGAAGGCGCCTGGCAGCACGACAGCCAGATCGCCCTGGTCAAGAACGCTGACTACAAGGGTCCCCGCGAAGCCAAGAATGGCGGCGTGACCTTCAAGTTCTACACCGATCCGGCCCCGGCCTACACGGACATCCAGGCCAACAACCTGGACGTGACGGATGTTCTGCCCACCAACGCGCTGAAGACCTACACCACGGACTTCCCGGAGAACAACCTGAACAAGCCGTACGCCGGAAACTCCACCCTGAACATCCCCGGCTACCTGCCCGAGTTCCAGGGCGAAGCAGGCAAGCTGCGCCGCCAGGCGCTCTCCATGGCGATCAACCGCGAGGAGATCACCAAGGTCATCTTCTCCGGCACCCGCATCCCGGCCAAGGACTTTACCTCCCCGGCCGTTGACGGCTACAACGACAACGTTGCCGGTTCCGATGTCCTGAAGTTCGACGCCGCCAAGGCGAAGGACCTCTGGACTAAGGCTGACGCCATCAGCCCGTGGCCGGCAGACAAGACCCTGCAGCTCGCGTACAACACTGACGGCGGCAACAAGGAATGGATCGACGCCGTTGCCAACAACTTCAAGAACAACCTGGGAATCAAGGCCGAAGGCCAGCCGTTCGCCAAGTTCGCTGAAATCCTGCAGCTGCGCACCGCCAAGGACCTGCCGGGCCTGACCCGCGCCGGCTGGCAGGCCGACTACCCGTCGCTGTATAACTTCCTGGGCCCGCTCCTGAAGACCGGTTCCAGCGCCAACTACGAGGGCTACACGAACCCTGAGTTCGACAAGCTCCTCAGTGAAGGCCTGGGCGCCAAGTCCACGGACGACGCCAACAAGAAGTTCACCCAGGCGCAGGAGATCCTGTTCACGGACCTCCCCAACCTGCCGCTGTGGTACTCCGCACGCCAGGCTGTCTGGAGCCAGAATGTCAGCAATGTTGACTCTGGCTGGAACGGCGTTCTGCAGTACTGGGCCATCACGGCCAAGTAGTTCTTCCGAGAACTCATCCACATCACTGAGCCATTGGGGGTCCGGCATTGCCGGGCCCCCATGGCCTTGAAACCGGCAGGAAAGCTGTCCCCATGATTCCCCTTCGTTTCACCAACTCTCCGGAGGCGCTGCTGTGATCCAGTACATCCTCCGGCGCCTGTTGCAGGTCATTCCGGTCTTCCTCGGAACCACCCTGCTGGTCTACTTCATGGTTTTTGCCCTTCCGGGCGACCCGATCCGTGCACTCTTCGGTGACCGTCCGCCGAGCGAGGCGGTCATCGCCCAGTTGCGCCAGCAGTACAACCTGGACCAGCCGTTCTGGATCCAGTACGGGCTGTTCCTCAAAAACCTCTTCACCTTCAACCTCGGCGTGGACTTCACTGGCCAGCCGATCGGGGCCACGCTGGCCCGCATCTTCCCCGTCACGGCCATGCTCGCGGTGGAAGCCCTCATCATCCAGGCCGTTTTCGGCATCGGCTTCGGCCTCATCGCTGGCCTGCGCAAGGGTGGCATCTTCGACAGCACTGTCCTCGTGCTCTCGCTGGTCGTGATCGCCATCCCGACCTTTGTCCTCGGCTTCATGCTGCAGCTTTTGATTGCTGTCCAGCTGGGTTGGGCCAAGCCCACCGTCGGCTCCAACGTCGACTGGGGGACCCTGATCCTTCCCGCGACCGTCCTGGGTTTGGTGTCGTTTGCCTACGTGCTGCGCCTGACCCGCGCGTCCGTCATCGAGAACATGAACGCCGACTACGTCCGCACTGCCACGGCCAAGGGCCTGTCCCGTCCCCGGGTGGTTCTGACGCACGTCCTGCGTAACTCGCTGATACCGGTGGTCACCTACTTGGGTGCCAGCCTGGGCGGGCTCATGGGCGGTGCGATCGTGACCGAAGGCATTTTCAATGTCCCCGGCGTTGGCCAGAAGCTTTACCAGGCCATTCTCCGAAGCGAAGGCCCCACCGTTGTCGCCATTGTGAGTGTCTTGGTGCTGGTCTTCGTCGCCGCCAACCTGTTGGTCGATCTGTTGTACGCCTGGCTTGACCCGAGGATCCGCTATGAAAAGTAACCGAGCAATCGAGCACTTCGTTGCCCCGGTCGAGGAGACCCCTCTGCTGGCAACGGATGCCGTCAAAGTCGACGAGGCTCCGCTGAGCCTTTGGGCAGACGCCTGGCGGAAGCTCCGCCGTCGTCCGCTCTTCATCATTTCCGCTGTCATGATCGCACTGATCATTCTCGTGGCGGTCTTCCCCGGGCTCTTCACCCAGGTAGCTCCCGACAACGGGTGCGAGCTGGGAAACTCCAACGGCGGACCCAGCTCCGGACATCCGCTGGGGTTCACCTTCCAGGGCTGTGACATTTACTCGCGCATCATCCACGGCACCCAGGCGTCGCTGATGGTGGGCGTCTTCTCCGTTGTCTGCGTGCTGATAATCGGCGTCACCCTTGGCGCGCTGGCCGGTTTCTTCGGCGGCTGGGTGGACACCGTCATTGCCCGGCTGGGTGACGTCTTCTTTGCCCTGCCGCTCGTATTGGGCGCCCTTGTTGTGACCCAGCTTCCGTTCTTCAGGGAAAACAAGAGTGTGTGGACCGTCGTGCTGGTGATCGTCCTGCTTGGCTGGCCGCAGATGGCCCGCATCACCCGCGGAGCCGTGATCGAGGTCCGCAACGCTGATTTCGTCACGGCCGCCCGCTCGCTCGGAGTCTCGCGCATCGGTTCCCTGGTCCGCCACGTGCTGCCGAACGCGTCGGCACCGATTATCGTGCTCTCCACCATGGAACTGGGCGTATTCATCGTCACCGAGGCGACTTTGTCGTTCCTCGGCATCGGCCTTCCCGGCAGCATCATGTCGTGGGGTAACGATATCTCCGCCGCCAAGGACTCACTCCGCACCAATCCTGAGGTCCTGCTATATCCGGCAATTGCCCTATCCATAACCGTGCTGAGCTTCATCATGCTGGGCGACGCCCTTCGCGATGCGCTCGACCCGAAGAGCCGTCAGCGATGAAGGAGGCAACCATGACAACTTCCGACGTCAGGATTTCCGAAACGGACACGGCCGACAGGCCGCTGCTGGAAATCCGGAATCTTGCGATCTCCTTCCAGACCGGCAGCGGCGAGGTCCAGGCCGTCCGCAGCGCCCACCTGACTATCATGCCGGGTGAGACCGTGGCCATTGTGGGGGAGTCGGGGTCCGGTAAGTCGACCACGGCACTGGCCGCGATCGGGCTGCTGCCCGGCAACGGCCGCGTAGCCGGCGGGCAGATCCTGCTCGACGGTGAGGACATCGCGCACGCCTCTGAAAAGCGCATGATTGAACTGCGCGGCAACACGATCGGCATGGTCCCGCAGGACCCTATGTCCAACCTGAACCCGGTCTGGAAGATCGGCCACCAGGTGAAGGAGACGCTGAAGGCCAACGGGCTTCCCAGCGGCCCCGACGACGTTGCCAAGGTCCTTTCCGAGGCCGGACTCCCTGACGCCGCGCGGCGGGCCAAGCAGTATCCGCACGAGTTCTCCGGCGGCATGCGGCAGCGCGCGCTGATCGCCATCGGGCTGTCCTGCCAGCCGCGCCTGCTGATCGCCGACGAGCCCACATCGGCGCTCGACGTGACAGTGCAGCGCCAGATCCTCGATCATCTGGACAAGATGACCACGGACCTTGGAACCGCGGTACTGCTGATCACCCATGACCTGGGGCTGGCTGCCGAGCGTGCCGACAAAGTCGTGGTCATGTATCGCGGACAGGTTGTCGAAGCGGGGCCGTCGCTTGAGTTGCTGCAGAACCCGCAGCACCCTTACACCCAGCGCCTGGTCGCCTCGGCGCCGTCGCTTGCGTCGCGGCGCATCCAGGTGGCCAAGGAGCTGGGCGTGCAGGCTGAGGAACTCCTCGCCCCGGATGAGGGTGCGGTATTTGAGCCGTCCCTGCCGGAGGAAGTCCTGCAGATCGAGAACCTGAGCAAGGTCTTCAAGCTGCGCTCCGGCTTCGGCCGTGCGACGGACTTTACCGCCGTGGACGACGTCTCGTTCAGCGTCAGGCGGGGAACGACCACGGCGATCGTGGGCGAATCGGGCTCCGGCAAGTCCACCGTGGCACAGATGGTCCTGAATCTCCTGCCGCCCACCTCCGGCAGGATCGTCTTTGACGGCGTGGATACATCCACGCTGAACAGCAAGGAGATTTTCGCCTTCCGGCGTCGCGTGCAGCCGATTTTCCAGGACCCCTACGGCTCCTTGGATCCGATGTACAACATCTTCAGGACAATCGAGGAACCGTTGCGGACCCACAAGATCGGGGACAAGGCCAGCCGCGAGAAGAAGGTCCGCGAACTGCTGGACCAGGTGGCGCTCCCGCAGTCCACCATGCGCCGGTACCCGAATGAGCTCTCCGGCGGCCAGCGCCAGCGTGTCGCCATCGCGCGCGCCCTGGCACTGGACCCCGAAGTGATCATCTGCGACGAGGCCGTCTCCGCGCTGGACGTACTGGTGCAGGCACAGGTGCTGAACCTGCTCGCCGATCTGCAGTCCAGGCTCGGCCTGACCTATCTGTTCATCACCCACGACCTCGCGGTGGTCCGGCAGATCGCCGACCACGTGTGTGTCATGGAGAAAGGCAAGCTGGTCGAGACCGGCTCCACCGACGAGGTCTTCGATTCGCCGCAGCAGGACTACACCAAGGCGCTGCTCAACGCCATCCCGGGCGCCCGCCTTGCGCTGCCCCCGGAAGTCGCCTGACCCGGTCAGCTCCGGCAGGGCAAGGCCTTTGCAGCATGGGAGCCGGTGTCCACCCCTCGGGGCGGGCACCGGCTCCCGTTGTTGACGCACCGGGCGCCCGCGGCCTGGGTTCAGCGGTCGATGGCGATCATCGGTGCGACGAAACGGAACAGTGCCGAGGCGTTGCGCATTCACGTCCCCGGGTTGGCTGCCGCTATCAGGGCAATTATTGGCATGTACGGCCAAATATCCAGTGAGTTTACTCACAGTCGATCTCTTCAGGCGCGCCGCGGTCCCGGCCTGAAGCCATCCCGGGTTTCGGATTTTAGGCCAATAAATGCCCTAGCGTTTAGACTTGAAGAAGATGCCCTGTGCGAAAAGGGCATATCCGTCGTGCGTTCCGGTTGGAAATGTCGCGATACAACAGCTGACTTCACCACTGAATCGAGCCATAACGCATGTCTGAAACCACCACCAACACCGCGGTAGCCACTGCATCGCGCAGTGACCTG
>JAODMS010000001.1 GCA_025464925.1 Arthrobacter sp. | reverse complement strand
TGCGGGCGATCAGCGAGAAGACGATGCCGAAGAGGAGCACTTTCTGCTGGTCGGCGCGCGGGACCCGGAAGCTGGCCATGATGATGAGGAAGACGAAGAGGTTGTCCACCGACAGGGCCTTCTCCGTTACATAGCCGGCAAAGTATTCGGTGCCCATCGTTGTTCCGCCGAAAACCCAGACCCCGACGCCGAAGAGCACAGCGATCCCGACGTAGATGGATGACCAGATGGCCGATTCCTTGAGGGAAGGCGTGTGGGCCTTCCGCACATGGAAGAAAAAGTCGAAGGCCAGGAGGCCCACGATTCCTACGATGGTCAAAATCCAGACGTGGGTGGGGACTTCCATGCTGTGTGCCTTTCTGTGACGGCGGCCGTTTGCGGGGGCTACTGCCGCGCCCGCAATACGGCGCCGGTGTTGGTATCTAGCGTACCCAAAGCGGGGCGGCGGGTAGTTGTGAACGCCAAGAAGTCGGGCCCAGCGAAGATGTTGGAGACGCCAAAGGGCCGTCCACGTTCCCGAAAGGAACGTGGACGGCCCCGAAACGGACAAGTCTTAGTCGCGCAGTACCCAGGCGGCGTTGTTCGGCTGCAGCCAGCCGTCCTCGGCCAGCGGTTCGGTGCTGAGCAGCACGGTTCCGGCCGGCAGCCGCACCGGTTCGGTTCCCATCGCGACGGCGACAAAGAAGTCCGCGCTCCGTTCGCAGATCAGCAGATTGCCGGGCTCGATACGCCAGATGCCGCCGTCGTTCGGGCCGAAGACCTCGTTCCTCCACAGCAGCCGGCGCATCTCCAGCGCGGCTGTCACCAGCCGCAGCGTCGACCCCGGGTCCTGCTGCTGCCGCTCGATCGCGTGCGTGCCCCAGCCGGCGGCCTGCGGAAGCCACGGCTCGTCCGCTGGCTCAGCGAGAAGCCGTGGTTCAACGCCGCGTCCCCGGTCCAGGGCAGCGGCACGCGGGCGCCGTCGCGGCAGACGCCGCCGAACCGGGTGACCGTGCGGACAATGTCGTGGTTTTCCAGCGCCCAGGTCGGGGTGGCGCCGTGCAGCTGACGTGCGGTCTCGAGGTCGTTGCCGATGGCGGCCCAGGCTGCGGGGTTCCAGCCGAGCTTCACGAAGGCGAAGGCGAAGGCCTGCTGCATTTCATCGGCCCGGGTGTAGCGGGCGGCGCGGGCAGATTCCAGGTTGACCTCGCCGACCAGATCCAGAATAGGTGACTGATTGGTCACATATCGAGGACTTCACGGGACGCGTGCCCAGTGAGGCTAGTTCGTGTCCGGTTCCCCACGCCGCAGGTGTCGGTGGTGCAGCTCGTAGCTGTCGAACACATCGGAAGACGTGGTTCCTGAATGGCCGAATTTGCCGCGAAGAACCTCCGCGAGTGCGTCCAGCGCCGCGTGGAGCATCCGTCCGGCGAACTGGAGTTCAGGGTTCTCGCTGCGCTGTGCCTGGGATGCCAGCTCCTGGGCGTAGGCCACCGTGGCCGGCAAGGAGCCGCGCTGCTCGACTTCACGGAAGTAGTAGGTTTCGTGGAACGCAAGCAGATCTATACTCACCGAAGCCACGTTTCCGGCCATTGATTCCAATAGTCCGGCAGCATGCCTGGCATCCAGTGACAATACGCCAGCCGGACCTGCAGCCTCCCTGAACAGGTTCAGCTGGTGGGCAAGGGCCCGGCGGCGGTTCAGGGCCGGGTACGTCTGCAGGATCCAGGTGACAGTTGCCGTCAGCAACCCGAAACCGGTTACGGCCTGGAGGGCCACAACCAGCCTGAGCAGCGGATGCGCCGGCACGATTTCGCCGAAACCCACGGTGGAAAGAGTTACCAGGGAGATGTAGAGCGCTTCGGCAAAGTCGCCCCGCTGCGGAACCCCGGCTCCGTGAACGAAGCCGGCCGGCAGATGGGGCAGATAGAGCAGGGCCCAGCCGATGGCCGCCAGGGCTGCCCAGGCGCCAATGACAGCAGCCATGGCCAAGGGTGCTGCGATGAAGGTGCCCCGGCCCCGCAGTTTTCTGGACACCAACCAGAATCCGCGCATGATCGCCCGGCCTACTGGACCAGAGCCGTGCGGGTAAAGGAGCGTACGAAAGACGTCAACGAGCATCAGCAGAACCAGCCCTGTCCCCAAAACCGTCCAGAGCATACCCTCGAAGTCCATGCCTCATCTTATGGGCGGCACTGGTTCGCAACGGCCGCGGACATTACGGGGCAGGAGGGAGCAGCCGGGGTTTCGCGCCCCAGGGGGCGAGCCATCAGACTGTCCTAATGGAGTGGACTCGTGTGAAGGACTGGCTGATCGGTGCTACGGGGATGGTCCTCGTCCTAGGGGTGATGGCCGCGATCCTCTGGTGGGCGGTGAGCGACCCGGCAGGCGGGGGCGAGGCAGGGCCTCTGCCGTCGCCGCCGGTAGGCGACGACCGCCCGCCGGCCGCACAGCCTCCCGCCGACCTGCGCGAGGGCGAAGTGTGGCTCGCCGACCTTGCACTGGACGCTGGGACAGTGGTGACCTCGGGCTCGATACTCCGCGACGTCCGGGCCGTCGGGCAGGATGTGGTCACGAGCCCGGACGGGCTGGTCGCTGCACGACTGGCCGTGGACGCAACCGTGCCGTTCGAGGTCGTCGCCAACAAGCTCGGTAACGGGATCGTGGTCCGCTCCGCCGACGGCGGCCAGGCCATGGTGGTTCGAACCGTCACGGCCTTGGGCCGCGAAGTGCGCGTCATCGCCACCGGCACGGTCGAGGTCGAGGCCGGCAAGCTCATTGTCGAACCACGCTCGATCGACTTGGGTGGGCCGGACTTCCTCTCCGACGCCACCGCCACCGTCGTGCGCAGGCTCGTGACTATCGAGCACGACATCGAGGGCTTGCCCGAGGGCCTCGTGCTGCAGGACGTCGCCGTTCAGGGCGACGGCTTCCGCGCCAACCTCCGGGGCGAGGACATCAAGCTCGTCCCGTAGCTTCATGGGTCGGTTTCGGTGTTTCCCTCCAGATGTCTTCTTCGCCCCCTTGTGAAGCTGCGGAAAAGAAGTACGACGGCGGCACTCTGGTTGGGTGCCGGCGTTGCCTGCGCCGCGGCCCAGGAATCTCGGTCACCTCAGAGTGCTGACGGCCGGGCCCGCGTTCTAAGGAGCAGCCACACTGTTCGCGGGACCGGCCACAGGATAGCCAGCGCAAGAACCGGCACCAGCGAGACGCCGACGTCGGGGAACTGGCGGACGATGACGAACAGGTGGGTGTCGAACCGGGCGGGGGCGTAGATCAGGCAGAGCCAAAGCGCAAACCCGTCGAGGGCGAGGGCCGCGGCGGCCCAGGCCAGGGGAGCCCGCCGCTTCCCGGCAGGGGCATGTCTCCGCCGCAACAGGAACCGGAGCGCCAGCCACAGGCTCAGCAGCTCCGCCAGCAGCAGTGCGAGCGCGACCGCCCAGCTGTAGCGCTGCAGCCAGTCCTCGTGCACCACCGCAGGCACCGGCGCTTGGCCTTGGAGAATCCGCAGGAGGTTGGTATCGATCGCTTTCAGCCGTGACGGGGCAGCCGCGTCATTGCCGTTGATGACCAGGGCGACGCCAAGACGGGCGGACGGAACCAAGGCCAGGTAGGTGTGGCTGTTGCCCCATTCCCCCTGATGCTCCAGGAGAAGAGGCAACGTCTCCTCCGGGACGGGCGGTGCTGCAGGATCGGCGGACTCCACAAGCGGCCGGGTGAACCAGCCCATGGCGTAGCGCTTGGAGCCGTCCACCTGCACCCGTGGCTCGAACATCGCCTTAACGCTCTCGGGCTGGAGGATCCGTGCGTCGCCGTATCGGCCGCCGTCGAGCAGAGCCATCAGTTCGTGGCTCAGGTCCTCGGCCGACGAGTACATCGTGGAGGACGGCATTCCGGTGGTGGGAGCGGGGACGTCGGTCTGGCGCCACCACGCGCCAAACCACCGCGAGTAGCCGGCAGCCGCGCTGTCTGCGCGGGCCTCAGCCCGCGTCGGATGGCTGTGGGCCATCTCCAGGGGTCCGAAGACGTGCTGCTCCAGGTAGTCGCCGAACAGCTGGCCGGAGACCGTCTGCACCAGGAGGCCAAGGATGTTGAAGTTGGCGCTGGCATACCGGAAGGCCGCGCCCGGTTCGCCGGCCAGCGGGGATTCTGCCAAGGCCCGCACCCCTGCTTCGAGGGCTTCCGGGCCCTGCGCGTCGGAGGCTTCAAAGGCCGTGTCCTTCGTGGCCATGCCGCTGGCCTGATGGAGCAGGTGGCGGACGGTTATGGCTGACGAGCGGCTGTCGTCCAGTGTGAACCAGGACAGGTAGGTTTGCACTGGCTCATCCAGCCGCAGCCGGCCAGCCTCAACCTGCTGCATCACGGCGATGCCGGTGAGGGTCTTGCTGGTGGAGGCCAGCAGTACCGGCGTCTGCGCGGTCATCGGCCGTCCGAAGTCATCGGCGCGGCCAAAGGCGGCGGCGTGCACCTGGACCCCGTCCTGGACGACGGCGATAGCGGCGCCCGGAATTCCGAGGGCCCCGATTTGCTCCTGAAGGAAGGAGTCCAACTGCGCGTAGGCCTGCTCGGGATTCGGGGGTCCGGTGGTCGGCGCAGCGGAAGGGGCAGGTGCCGGCGGTGTGGCGCCGCCGAGGATGCCCGCGGCCAAGAACCACAACAGGAGCCAGAGCGATGACCAGGATAAATTCCGCATGCCCGCACCTGCACTTCGGCTGACCGTCCCTTCACGGTATGACCGGGCCCGGGGGAAAACAATGGCGCAACGGCGCCAGAGGTGGCCCTCCGACCCAGCATCCGGTGCTTGCCGCCGTCGCCCGTCCGACTGCAGCGTGGCCGGCACGGCCGCCGCCGATCTCGCGTAGGTGGGCACCCACCGTGTTCAGGTGATCTCGACGGCTCCACCGCTCACGATAATCCCGCCGGACGGAGGAATGTCGACGGTGAGCACGCTCGGGCGGCCGACATGGCTGCCCTGGTGCACTACCACGCGGCTTGGCGGGTCCACGAGAGAAAACAAGCGGAGGTAACCGCCGAAAGCAGCGGCAGCCGAACCGGTCGCCGGATCTTCAGTGATGGTGCCCACCGGGAAAAGGTTGCGCGAGTCGAACTCACCCGGTCCGATCTCGCAGAAAGTCGCGACGGTACCAGCCCAGTTTTGGGCATCCATCAGCGTGCGCATGGGATTCGGGTCGAAAGCGAATGAGTCAAAGGTTCTTTGTTCTGCGAAGACGAGAATGGGGTGCCAGTTCCCGGCGAAAGCGATCATCGGAGGGTACGCAGGGTGCAGTTCGCCCCGGCCCACGCCAAGCAACCCGAGCAGGGTGCTCAGAACACCGTCGGGGAACTCGGCCACTCGCGGCTCCACGCTCGTGAAGGATGCCGTCACCGCTGCGCCCTGGCCTCCAGTCTCGATCACGACAGGCCCAACCGCCGTGTCGAAAACGAAGGTGCCCGCACCGTCACGCCCTGACAGCACGACGGCCAAAGCAATCGTGGCGTGGCCGCAAAACGGCACCTCGGCAATCGGGGAGAAATACCGCACTCGGGTTCGGCGGGAGTCTCCGCCGACCGCCACCTCGGTGACAAAGACCGATTCCGCATATCCGACGTCGGCCGCGACGGCCTGCATCTGGGCGTCGTCGAGTCGCGTCGCGTCCAGGATGACGCCCGCCGGGTTTCCCCCGTCGGGGGCGGCAGTAAAGGCGGCATAGCGCAGCACTTCCGTGGGGTTTTCCATTCCGACATGTTCGCACAGCCATCCCTTCCTCGGACGGCCACGAACTGAAGAGCCTTAGTCCCGCAGCACCCACGCGGCGTTGTTCGGCTGCAGCCAGCCGTCCTCGTCGAGCGGTGCGGCGCTGAGCAGCACCGTTCCGGCAGGGAGCTGCACTGCTTCGGTTCCCATCGCGACGGCGACGAAGAAGTCGGCGCTGCGTTGGCAGATCAGCAGGTTCCCGGGCTCGACGCGCCAGGTGCCGCCGTCGTTCGGGCCGAAGACCTCGTTCCTCCACAGCAGCCGGCGCATCTCCAATGCCTTGGTCACCAACGCCAGCGTGGACGCCGAGTCCTGCTGCTGCAGCTCGATCGCGTGCGTGCCCCAGCTGCGGAAGCCACGGCTCGGCCGAGGGCTGGCTCAGCGAGAAGCCGTGGTTCAGCGCCGCGTCCTCCGTCCAGGGCAGCGGGACGCGGGCGCCGTCGCGGCAGACCCTGCCCCGGGTGACGGTGCGGACGATGTCGTGGTTTTCCAGCGCCCAGGTGGGGGTGGCGCCGTGCAGCTGACGTGCGGTCTCGAGGTCGTTGCCGACGGCGGCCCAGGCTGCGGGGTCCCAGCCCAGTTTCACGAAGGCGAAGGCGAAGGCCTGCTGCATTTCATCGGCCCGGGTGTAGCGGGCGGCGCGGGCCGGTTCCAAATTGACCTCGCCGACCAGCAGGCGGTGCGGCTGGTACTTCTCGGCGAGGGTGCGCCAGCGGCGGTAGACCTCGTGGACTTCCTCCTGGTCCGAGACCTGCGGGTTGGACCGCAGCCCGTCTACCGCACCGCCGGCGGAGGGGGAGTCCGGCACGCCCTCGGCCTTGAACAGGGCATGCGCGACGTCGATGCGGAGCCCGTCCACGCCCTTGTCGAACCAGAACTGCAGCACGTCGTCGAAGTAGTCGCCGACGGCGGGGCATTTTGCGCCGAACTTCCCCTGCCTCGCTCTGGTCAGGCGCCCTTGCATAAACGTGAGCCTTCCCACCTTATTCTGAGTAGCTCACAATAAGCCTGTAAAGTTAGATGCAGGCCACCGTAGCCCTTGAGTACCGCACCGGTGAAGACACCCGGGCCAGCGGGGCAAGCGACACAACGCGCAACCGCCCTCCTGCTTGAGCGGCACAAGAACCTGTACGTC
>JAODMS010000261.1 GCA_025464925.1 Arthrobacter sp. | reverse complement strand
GGCAGCGACTTTTTAGGTTGCCTCATCCAATCGTGCGGTTCGGGCAGCAGGTCCTCGGCGAGGGCGAGCCGGCGCCGGGCCTCCGGGGCGCTGATCCGCAACCGGGCCCGCAGGAACTCCGTAGTGTTCCGGTACCCGTCGTCTACAGCGTCGGCATCCTTGGAGCCGGAAACCTCCGAAGCGACAGAAGCGCCTGGAGTACCGTCCGTGTCACATGGCGCGTCAGCGCCGACGCCGGCAGAAGCGTCCGGAGTGCCGTCCCGGCCATCGGCGCACGTGTCGCGCCAGCCCGTGGTCCAGCCCACAATCCCGGCGCCCCGACTGTTGCCGGCCTCGGCCGTTGCCTGGCGCCTCGTGCGGTCCACCGCGGCGGCCGCGACGAGCTGGAAATACTCTACGGTCCGGGAGAGTTCCTCGACCCGGCCGGCGAAGTCGGACGCGGCCCGGAATCCCCAGAACGCCGCGTCCGCCACCGCGGTCGAGCCCACCCTCTGAAGCCCAGCGAGGGCATCCTCCACGCCGGCATACACGCCGGGAAACTGGACCTGGCCATCGGCCTGGTCCGTGTCCTGGGACGGGAGGAAATCCCTGACGGCTTCCATGACTAAATTCTGCCAGGGGGGTGCGACAAAAGTGTTCGACGTCGCTGAGGCCCACCCGCCACTGCACAAACAACCATTGCGCAAAACAAAAACCCCGTCGTGCAGGTTCTTATGCCTGCAACGACGGGGTTTGTCTGTGTGGGTCCTACCGGGACGCAACAGGGTTTCAAACTTCCCATATAGCACTAGGCAAAACAGCCCATCGAGCCAAGCGTCCTTCAAAAAACGCAGTAGCTAAAGCAGTAGCATTATGTTTTCAGCATCCACATGTCAGCAGGCGTGTGCAGCGGAATCTGCCCCCTCAACCCTGGTGCCCACGGGGGCGGACGGGACTCCCCAACCTCCAACCATCAGCAAGGAAGGTCACGGTGAGGGACACGCAACCTGTCCAGGATCCCCTTCGGCAGGATGTCTGCACTGCGAGCAATCGTCAGCACTGAGACCACCAGCAGGGATGTAAGGCAGGATAGTTCCAGGCATCGACGGACGCTTGTTCGCCAAGATTTCAGCAATGGTAATGTGCTGCACCTCGGGATGACGGGTCAGACTGACCACTCATCAGCCTGTTCCTTGCGGCGGTCACCAATATCCTTGGCAAAGAGTCGCACATCCTCCAACCGCTGGAAGATCTCCGCCGGAGTGGGGATCCGCTTCTCATTGCCCTCGGCAGTGGAGTGCACGTAAAAGTTGTTGAAGTTCATGCCGTCATTGACAGCAACGATGTCCTTTTCCTTCATCACCAGCAGTGTTTTGAGGTGCTGCGTGGATACGCTCGGCTGGTTCCTTGCCACGATGCCGTTGATAAGGATTTCCTCCACGGCAAGCTCCCAGACCTTCCGGAGGTTGTTGCAAATGTTCTCAACTTCCCGTTCGTAGGCTGAGTGGTCATCTGAGTCATACAGAGCCTTCGCCTTGGGATACTGCTCATTCCGCAGTGTCGCCAGCAGTGGCTTGAACCCACCCTTGGGCGAAGTTCCGGGAATCTGCTGACCCGTGCCCGTTTCCTCACGTTGAGTTATCTCGATGAAGCTGTATTCCACCTTGACCGGATCATCGATACCTTCACGGATCTGCTCTTCCCTGTCCTTCTTGATGCCCTCATGCCACAGTGCACCTGCGAACGCCATGGAGTGCGTAAATATGATCACCTGACGGTTCCTGGCTTCCTTCACCAGCTTCTGAGCAACCTTGATTTGGAACGCTGAATCGAGGGAGGTGATGGGGTCATCCAGGATGACAGCGGAACCATCACCACTGCTGGAGACATCGCTGAGGAAAGCGGCTATGCTGACCGCCCTCAACTCACCTTCGGACAAAACCTCCGAGGCAGACTTTTTCTGGGCTCCCACAATGTTGAAGGCAATCTTGCTGACGCCTTTGTCGACTTTGGTGGCAATGAGGTCCACTTTGAGCTGCGGCTCATTGTCTGCTCCCCGTGGACGATCTTCCAGGATCCTGAGGTTGCCCTTGAAGTCAGCGGCAACCTGCTCCACGTATTCCTGGCACACTTTCCCCGAATAATCAGAGAGACCTCGGGTGTTGCACTGTTTGATGACCTCCTGCAAGGCATCGATGTGGATCAGCCTGTTATGCAGCTTTTTCAACTGTGGCAGAGCCTTGGCGACAGCGGCACGTTCCTGCAGGCTGGTCAGTTGTGACTGCAATGCGGCGAGCTCGGAGGCATCCCCGGTTTCGTTCTGAATCTCCTGAACATCCGCCTCATAGGTTTTCGCCATCTTCCCGATGAAGGTAACTGCTTCGCCCAAGCTGTCCGTAAGGGTAAAACCTTCCACAGAACCGCCATCACCATCAACGTTGGCAAGCTCAGAACCTTCAATGAAGGGTGCAACCTTGGCATCAATGGATTCAGCGGTATCTGTGTCCGTGGGCAGGTTTTCGAGAAGCTCCGTGACGGTGTGCAGATCCAGCCGCAGCTGCACGATGACTGCACCGTTTTCGGCTGCCAGCACTGTGAGCAGGTCATTATCAATCTGCTCTGCTGAGACCGCATTCCTGATGCCCGCAACGATGACCTTGGCTGATTCGGTAAGCCGGTGCTTCTCGGCTGCGAGGTCGTTTTTCATGGCACGTTCAAACTGACGGAAACGCTCGTGTGCTTCCTCGGTGAGAGGCTGATGACACAGCACGCAGTTGTCCATGCCGTCAGAGGGGAACTGCTGATCGGGGTAAGCCTCTGTGTCGGAGTAGATTCTCACTGCCTCCCACATGGTGTGCCAATGCCTTGTCAGAACCCCAGCCACTGCCTCCTGTGAGAAGTCATGCTGTGATTGTGCGGCTTCCTCTACCTTGATTTCGCTAAGGCGTTTCCAGATCCCTGACAGCACCGTGATCTGTTCGGCGTTGACCTTTTCGGCAAGCGTTTCAATCCTGCGTGCCAGGGTCTTGGTCTGGTTCATCCTGCTTTGGGCATGAGCGAGCCGGGTGGTCTTACTGTTGGTTTTCCTGTTGCTGATGGTTCCGGGGAGGGATTCGAGCTCCGCAAGTTCGGGTTCTGTCAGCTTGGCGATTTCCTTGACGAGCTCGATGCCACCAAACTTGCCCAGGATTTTCATGACCCTGCGGACTTCGGCAACGGTGGCTTCGGAGTAGATGTTGGGTGCGGACATTGATTTCAGTGCAGCCTGTTTGCGTTTCGCTGTTGCTCCCACGGCATCGCAGGTAGCAATCAGGGATTGCAAGAGTTCGAGTCCGTCCGGAGTGACAGTGAGGGTGGTGCCCTTGGCTGAGACGTGGGAAGCGGCTGATTTGGAATCGTAAACTGCCACTCGTGAGAGGTTCGGGTCCTCGCTTGGCTCCCGCAGGTTCCACTCATGGGTTTTGTTCTCGTCCCCCAGCAGGTAGTCCACCGACGCACGGGGTTCCACATCTTCCTGCTTGAAAACGTTGCCCAAGATAGTTTCGGGGTGCCGTGAGTGGCAGGAGGATTTCAGGATCCGTGTATACCCGGACTTCCCTACCCCGTTGAGACCGTAAATGATGACGATGCCCTTGGGAGCCAGGGTGAGTTCAGTGTTTTCACGCATCCGGTTAACCCCCTTTTGATGCGTGATCTTACTGATCGTGACAGGCGGGCTGTCAGAAGAACTGCTCGGGATGTGGTGCTGAGTCAGCGGGAGTGCTTCCGGAGGATTCAGCGTGGCCGTTTCGTCCTCGTGTTCCAGTCCAAGACTCAGGTCTGAGAGTGCCGTCGCATAGGCGATGTCGGTCAGTTCATTGACCTCAGTATCAGACAGCGTGGGAGAAGCCGTGTGCCGGCGACGGGCATCTTTCTGCCACGGCAACAGGTTCTTGTCCGAATAGGCGAGCACTTCAGAGTAGATGTGACCGGCGATGACTTCCCCCATGGTTGTTTACGGCAGGGTGCATCACGGCAGAGATACTTTCGAGCCACCCAAGGTCAATGGATGACCCTGCAACCATTCTGGCGTGTGGGTCCGACATTTCTTGCTGAGGACCCGCTGAGGTTCGCTTCCGGGTGAAAACCTGCACGCCTGATTACGTCTGTCTACTTCAGTAGACAAGGATTTTCGAACCTGTCCGCAAAGGTCAGACCGCTTCTTCCTCGTTACCGTCATCCATGAGTGAAGCCTTCTTGTCCGCAAGCTTCCTAGCCTTTACAACGGCTCGGGAACGTGCTGAGGTCTGCCGTTCCAACATGACCCGTTCCAGGTCTTGCATGGGCTCCACAGCGTGCTTCACAGCCCTCAGGTGCGTGTAGGTGCTGAGCATGCGTGCGGAAGACCACCCTAGGATAAGTTGTGCCCTGTCAGGGGGGACTTCGGCTTCGGCAAGCAAGGTGGCAACAACGTGCCTGTTGAGGTGCCCACGTTGCATCGGAACATTGAACTTTTCGCACAACGCATGCCACGCCGTGTTTTCACGCTGTTGGCTCATTGGGCGTCCGTTGGCAGTGGTGAACACAAGATCTTCCAGACCGGGCAACGGATCCCAGTCCTTGGTTCCTGCATACATCTTTTTCACGGCTGCCTGACGCTTCTGATGTTCAAGCAAAAGCTTCTGCAGCTGTGTCGGCAATGGGAGCGTCCGCTTACCTGCTGCCGTTTTGGTCACCGGATCGACGTATAGCCCACCGCCGCCGATCTGTTTCGGACAACGGGCACTTGACTTGTTGCCACAGGGGTAGAGAGCCGTTTCGTTGTCACGCTTGCCGCATCCATGTTCGGAGACGTGCCACTTCAACTGCTGCTTGATGCTGACCGTTGCCGGCTTTCCGCCACGGGGTTTCAGGTTCAGACAATCCCAGGTCAGACCGATCTTTTCGGACATACGCAAGCCAAGGACGAAACTGAGCAGCCACTTTGCTTCATCGGGGTCACCGTCCAACTGTTCCAGAAGATACTTGGGCTTCCAGGAGTAGACAGTCTCTTCCTTTTCCTCAACCCTGGGTTTCTTGACGGAACGCATGGGGTCGAGCGGGATGATTCCCTTGTTCTCAGCCATGCTCAGAGCCTTACCCAAGGGCTTCCAGATGTTCAGCAGACCACCGTTGCTGATTCGCAGCTCTAGGGCGTTTCGGGTCGTAAACCTTATTTTTCAGGGTGACGTGGAAGAGCGTGTGGATGTCCTCTTCCGTCAGAAGCAGGAGAGGGATGTCCCCGATATGGGGATAAATGTGAAGTTCGAGCTTGGAGCGGTAGGAGCGTCGGGTGGCATCTCCCACTTCCTCCGGGTCCAGGGTGGCAAACCACTTTTCAAGGTATTGCTGAACGGTTTCCCTGCGGACAGCATGCTTCTCCCCTGTGAGGACGGAGGGGGAGCTTTGCCTTGGAGGACAAGAAGTTTCAGGCGGGCTGCTTCACGCCTGTCACGGGCAATCTGTTTGGTTGCTCCCTGACCCTGGGCAACGACTCGCTTGCCATGAAGTCGTATCCCATGGTGAAGTCGGCACCCCACCGTTCGACAACGGTGCCGTCCTTCCGCTTGCTTGTGATCCGGAAGATCGACCCGTCACCGTCTTCCCGATGCTTCTCCCCCCGTGGTGCCATGGGAACAGACTACCAACACGGCGGTCATGAACTGGTCAAAAAAGCAGTAGTAAAAGCAGTAGCAGATGGGCAAAGCAAAACCCGCCGTATCCGTAAACTTCCCTGTATTGGCGGGAAATTTGACTGGATACAGCGGGTTGTGCATACAAAGTGTGGGTCCTACCGGGATCGAACCGATGACATCCACGGTGTAAACGTGGCGCTCTACCAGCTGAGCT
>JAODMS010000213.1 GCA_025464925.1 Arthrobacter sp. | reverse complement strand
GCGCCTATCTGGCCGGCAAGGTCGCAGACCGCTACGGCCGGATCCCCGCCATGAAGATCGGCGCCGCGCTCTTCCTGATCAGCGCGCTCGGCACCGGCTTCGCCTTTAGCGTCTGGGACCTGATTTTCTGGCGATTGATCGGCGGCCTGGGCATCGGCCTCGCCTCCGTGATCGCCCCGGCGTACATCTCCGAGATTTCCCCGCGCCACGTCCGCGGACGGCTTGCCTCACTGCAGCAGCTCGCCATCACCACGGGTATCTTTGCCGCCCTGCTCTCGGATGCGCTCTTCGCGACCACCGCCGGCGGCGCGGGCCAGGACTTGTGGTTCGGCATCGAGGCCTGGCGCTGGATGTTCCTGGCCGGTGCGGTGCCCGCCGTCGTCTACGGCTGGATCGCCTACACCCTGCCCGAGTCTCCCCGCTTCCTGGCCTTCCAGGGCAAAGACCAGGAGGCCCTCAAGGTCTTCAAGTCCATCGCCCCGGCGGAGGACAGTGACCGCCACCTCCGTGACATCAAGAAAGCCATCGACGAGGACCACCTGGCCGGCCAGAAAGGCTCACTGCGCGGTAAGGCCCTGGGCCTGCAGCCGGTCGTATGGATCGGCATCATTCTGTCCGTGCTGCAGCAGTTCGTCGGCATCAACGTGATCTTCTACTACTCCACCACGCTGTGGAAGGCCGTGGGCTTCCAGGAAAAGGACTCCCTGACGATCTCCGTGGCCACCGCGATCACCAACATCCTGGTCACGCTGGTAGCGATTGCCCTGGTGGACCGGATCGGCCGCCGGCCCATCCTGCTGGCCGGTTCCATCGGCATGGCGATTTCGCTCGGCACCATGGCGCTGGCCTTCAGCTCCGCGACCGGCTCGGGGTCCGAGATTTCGCTGCCCGGCGCCTGGGGCCCCGTCGCCCTGGTCGCGGCCAACGTCTTCGTCATCAGCTTCGGCGCCTCCTGGGGCCCGCTGGTCTGGGTCCTGCTGGGTGAAATCTTTCCGTCCCGGATCCGCGCCCGCGCCCTGGGCCTTGCGGCCGCCGCACAGTGGATCGCCAACTTCGCCATCACCCTCAGTTTCCCGGTGATGGCCGCGGCCTCACTGCCCCTGACGTACGCCATGTATGCGCTGTTCGCGGCGGCGTCGTTCTTCTTTGTCATGTTCAAGGTGCCCGAGACCAACGGCATGTCCCTGGAGCAGGCCGAGACGCTGTTCGTTCCGAAGGGGTCCGCCAGGGTCTGAACCGCCGCGCCGACCCCAGCGGGATGCTGCGCGCGCCATGAGGTGGATTAGGAAGGCACCGGCGCCAAGGATTCTTTGCCACCCCGATCCGGACCGACGGGCAGCTGAACGTTGTCGTGGCGGCCGGAGATGATGCGGAGGCCGGCGGGGACGCTGGCCCCGAGGGCGGACAGGGATGGATTGGAAGTAATGGAGAACCGGTGGCCTGCGATGCAGAGGCCCGCCGCGTGAATTGCGCCGACGGGCGTTTCGGTGGGGTTAACGGTCAGAGTTCCCGCGGGCACGTCAGCTTGGAGACCGAGCAGGGTCTGGATGATGGCCACTGCGGATGCTGCGGACCAGGCCTGGGGCCTGCAGGCCGCGGGGTAGCTGATGATCGTTGGGATGTCCGCAAAGGAGTCGCCGCCGTGAAGTTCTGGCAGCCGGTACTGGAAGGACTCGGCGGCGTTCAGCAGGCCCGCGGCGAGCTGGGCGGCTTCCGAGGTGTGTCCGTCTTTGGCAAGCCCGACCATGCAGATGGCCGTGTCATGGGACCAGACCGCCCCGCCATGGTATTTCAGCGGCCAGTACCCCTCCGATGAGGTGGCCATGGTCCGCAGCCCGAAGCCGGAGTTGATTTCCGGGTGCACGAGGCGCCCTGCGATGAGGGCGGATTCCTCGGGAGAGAGGATGCCAGTGCCGAGAAGGTGGCCCATGTTGGACGAGACGATGTCAACCGCATCCCCGGCGCCATCGAGGGCGATGCCGGGGTAGGGTCCGAGATCGTCCTCAAGCCAGAAGGAAGAGCGGAAACGCCCAGCGAGGCCGGTGGCAAAAATCCGGAGCCTCTCGGCACCCGGGCGCTGGAAATGGTCAAGGATGGCCGCGCCCGCCATGGCCGCTTCGTAGGCGTAGGCCTGGACTTCAGCCAGGGCAATGGGGCCTTCGGCCAGCCGTCCGTTGCGGAACTGGATCGAATCTCCCGAGTCTTTCCAGCCCTGGTTGGACAGTCCATGCCCGGTCCGGTCAATATATTGCAGGAATCCGTCGCCGGTCTGGCTGGTCACCCACCCCAGGGCCGCTTCAAGGGCGGGCAGCAGGGCCTCAACCTCTTCCTCCGGCATCCCCCAGCGCCAAGCATCGTGGAGGAGGGTGACCCACAGCGGCGTGGCGTCCACGGTCCCGTAGTAAACGGGGGGAAGGGTCAGGCCTTCGCCGGGGAGTGTGAGGGTGGCGCGGCGGATCTCATGCGGGATCTTGCCCGGTTGTTCGGCTGACTGCGGGTCCTCTTTGCTGCCCTGGAAGGCGGCCAGTGCGCGCAGAGTGCCGGCGGCAAGCTTTGTGCCAGCGGGAAGGAGGAGTCGGGCGGCCCAGAGCGAGTCGCGTCCGAACATGGTGAAGAACCATGGCGCACCGGCCGCGAGAAAGACGTCGTCGGGCCGACGTACGGAAACCATGCGAAGGCCATGGAGGTCTGTCATGGACTGCTTGACCAGGGCATCCAGGCGCCTGTCCGTGGCGGTCACCGCCAGCGGAGTCCATTCAGGTTCAAGCCGATGCGGGGCGTGCACCACGGCGATGTCGTCAGTGACCTCGGCGCTCCACTGTACCTGGACCGGTGATCCGTTGGCGACGGTAACGCTCCAGTGAATGATCGGTTGATGCGGATCGGCGAGGTCGATTCGCGCGCCGGGGGCGGAGACGCTGGTGCGGGTCGTTACTGAACGCCAGACCAGCAGTTCATCTTCCTGGACGGCGGGCACCAGCCGGGTCTCGTGGCCGCTTTTGATGTCTTCCATGCTGGCCAGGTCCGCGCCGAGACGGATACTGATGACCGCAGTGACGGGTTCGTCGGTGACGCAGCTCAGTTCAATGGCTTCACTCATGCGTCCTGGCGTCACCGTCCGACGCCGTTCGAGCCTCGTGGTCGGATCGGCGCCGGGGCCGTCCACATTGCGTGCCACTCCGACGGTGCGCACACTGCCGTGGCCGTCGGGGAAGGCGAGCAACGGCTCGGGAGCGGCGCCGCTGACGGTCAGGTAGGCGGACGAGAGCATCCTGACGTCCGAGTGGAGCAGCCCCTGCGCACCGGCTCCCGCGCTCGCGGAGGAATCCCCCGCATCGGGGTGGCCGATCTGCCCATCCTGCCCGGACCAGGCCTGGGTCGGCGCAGCGAAGGCCACGAGGAGGTCATTCAACAGGGGCTGCATGTGAGTGCCCACGGGCTCTCGCCTCGCTTTCATTGCGGGGGACGGTCTGGAAAAGTTGCGGGTGAAGCGATGCTCAAGCAAGGTGACCTTGACGCCTCGCCAGATTGAGCAGATTCTATAGAAGCTGATTTGAACGATCAACTTGGAACGATCGGATCGATTTGAACGATCAATACGGAAAAGTACTCTAATTGATCGTTCAAAAACGCGATAGATGCAATGGTGCGGACGATGGGAGGGTCGGCATGGCCGAGGCACGGAGAAGACCGACGGTGGAGTCGGTTGCCAGACATGCCGGCGTATCGCGGCAGACAGTCTCGAACGTCCTCAACGAACCCGACAGAGTCCGCCCGGAAACCCGGGCGAGGGTCCTCGAAAGCATTGCCCAGACGGGGTATCAACCGAATCTCGCGGCGCGCCAGCTGCGCACGAGCAGATCCCGGCTCCTCGGGTTCCGGTTGGACCCGGATGCGGACGGCATGAACGCTGCAGCTCTGGACCGTTTCTTGCGCTCACTTACCGAAGCCGCCCAGAAGCATGATTACCGGATCGTGCTTTTCACTGCACGTTCGGACGCGGACGAGGTCGCCCAGTACAACCTGTTGTTGTCCACGGTCAATGTCGACGGCTTCGTGCTGACCGGCTCTCATTACGATGACTCGCGGATCAGGTGGCTTGAGGCCAAGGAAGTGCCCTTTGTGTCGTTCGGGCGGCCCTGGCCTCGAGACAGCGAGACCGACATGCCCCGGCACAGCTGGGTCGACGTCGACGGGGCGGCGGGCACACGGGAAGCTACGGCCCACCTGTCCACGGCTGGCCACCGGTCCATCGCTTTCATCGGATGGCCCGAGGGGTCCGGCATGGGAGACGAACGGCGCCGGGGATGGAGGGAGCAGATGTTATCCCTGGGCACCTCTGAGCACGAGCTCGAGCAACTGGACACCGGGGTGCCCAACTTCGCTGCCGAGGGATACCGTGCCGCCCTCGCCCTTTTCGGACGGGGCAGCCCAACCGCAGTTGTCTGTGCCTCGGATTCCCTGGCCATCGGCGTCCAAACCGCAGTGCGGGAAACAGGGCGCGGCATCGCGGTCATCGGCTTCGATGACACCCCGGTGGCACAGGCGCTCGGAATCGCCTCCGTGGCCCAGCCGCTCGAGGAAGCCGCAGACATCGCCATGGCCTCGCTCGTGGACCGGCTCGCTGCCACAGGCAATCCGGCACCGGACGGGGTGCTGCTGCGGCCCCGGCTCGCGGTCCGGAACAGCGCCGACCTAACATCCCTGTCTCTCCATCGCCTGACCAAAATCAAAGAAGACGAATGCTGAAGTCCGCAAGACGCCGTCAAGGAATAGGCGGGCGCCGGAGGCGGGCCCTGAACACGTGGTGAAACGTTGGAGAATGCGCAAGGGTTTCCCAGGCTGTACCTTAGGAAGGCTGATTTGTAACCGCCGTCACCCTGCGGCGGACCTCACTAAGGATTGTTGAAATGCGCGAACAGACCACCACGGAGCAGAGATCCGCCTCCAGCCAGGCCACCGAGCCCCACCTTTCACGCTCATTGAGCAACCGACACATCCAGCTCCTGGCCATCGGCGGCGCCATCGGCACCGGCCTCTTCATGGGCTCCGGCAAGACCATTTCAGTAGCCGGACCGTCCGTGATCTTCGTGTACATGATCATCGGCTTCATGCTGTTCTTCGTGATGCGCGCCATGGGCCAGCTGCTGCTGTCCAACCTGAACTACAAGTCCTTCAGCGATTTCGCGGGCGACCTCCTGGGGCCCTGGGCCGGCTTCTTCACCGGCTGGACCTACTGGTTCTGCTGGGTGGTGACGGGTGTGGCGGACGTGATCGCGATCGCCGGCTACGCCGAGCAGCTCTGGCCGGGCGTTCAGCTGTGGATCCCGGGCATCGCCACCATCATCATCCTGCTCCTGCTGAACCTCCCCACCGTCAAGGCCTTCGGAGAGACGGAGTTCTGGTTCGCGCTCATTAAGATCGTGGCCATCGTGGCGCTGATCGTCGTTGGCCTCGTGATGATCTTCACCGGGTTCCAGTCCGGCGCCGGCACCGCCACCTTCACCAATCTGTGGAGCCACGGCGGCTTCTTCCCCAAGGAATTCATGGGCTTCGTGGCCGGCTTCCAGATCGCCGTCTTCGCGTTCGTGGGCATTGAACTCGTGGGCACCGCCGCGGCCGAGACCAAAAACCCGGAGCACAACCTGCCCCGCGCCATCAATGCCATTCCGCTGCGCGTCATGCTCTTCTACGTAGGTGCCCTGATCATCCTGATGTCCGTCACCCCATGGACGGAGTTCAAGGCAGGCCAGAGCCCGTTCATCGCCATGTTCTCCCTCGCGGGCCTAGGCATCGCCGCCACCGTGGTGAACCTCGTGGTGCTGACCTCGGCCATGTCCTCCGCCAACTCGGGCATCTACTCCACCTCGCGCATGGTGTTCGGCCTGGCCAACGACGGCGATGCCCCCAAGCTGTTCGGCCGCCTCTCCAGCCGCAAGGTCCCGCAGAACGCCCTGTTCCTCTCCTGCGTGCTGCTGCTCGCCGGGGTGGCCCTGCTCTATGCGGGCAAGGACGTCGGCGTTGCGTTCGACATGGTCACCACCGTGTCCGCCGTCTGCTTCATGTTCGTCTGGAGCATCATCCTGGCCAGCTACCTGGTGTTCCGGAAGCGCCGCCCCGCGCTGCACAAGGCCTCACCGTTCAAGATGCCCGGCGGCATTCCGATGGTGTGGGTGGTGTTCGCATTCTTCGCGTTCCTCATCTGGGCCCTGACCACCCAGCCGGACACGCTCACGGCACTGCTGGTGACACCCGCCTGGTTCGCTGTCCTTGGCGCCGCCTACGCCGTCGTCCGCCGTTCCCCGCTCCACCAGGCCCGCGTGGCCGAGTGGCAGGCAATGGCCCGCGCCGAGACCGCGTCAGTCCGCTAGCCCCGCCCGCCGGCAACGTGGTTTAGACGCAGCTTAAACGACGACGCCGGAACTCAGTTGAGTTCCGGCGTCGTTCGCGTCCAGGCGATCAGACGGGAGTCGCGGTGCGCTCCGTCTTGGCCTCGTCCACCAGCGCCACCACGGCCGGGAACAGCGGGTGCTCTGCCGTCAGTCCGGTGACCTTCTCGGTGACTTCCTCGGGCGTGGAAGCGGCGAGGATCTGGGTGAGTTCCACGGCCTCGGCGTCGGCCGGATCGTTGAACCGCAGGGCTGCGGCGATCGCCCCGAGCAGCGCCTCAGGGACGATCCCGCGTTCGGCCAACTCCGCAGCCGGGCCGATGAAGCGTTCATGCCGGCCGAGCTTGCGCAGCGGTGCCCGCCCCACCCGGTTTACGGTGTCCGGCAGGTGCGGATTGGAGAAACGGCCCAGAATCTTCTGGACGTACGCCTCCTGCTCTTCGCGGTTGAAGCCGTGCTTGGCCACCAGCAGCTCTTTGGTTTCATCCAGGACCGCGCGCACATCGGCGGCCACGTCCTGGTCGGACATGGCCTCGGAAATCTTCTCGAGGCCTGCTTCGAACCCGAAGTAGGCCGCCGCGGCGTGCCCGGTATTGACCGTGAACAGTTTGCGCTCGATGTACGGCGCCAGCTCGTCCACGAAGGTTGCCCCCGGGATGACCGGTTCCGCGCCGTCAAACGGGGTGCGGTCGATCACCCACTCGTAGAACGTCTCCACGGTGACGTCCAGGCCCTGTCCGGCTTCCTGGTTCGGCACGATCCGGTCCACCGCCGTGTTCGCAAACACCGCAGTGGCGGCCAGCGGTCCGGCGGCGGGATCCCACTGGCCAGCCACTTCGGACTTCAGGATGTCCGTCGCATTGATGGCATTTTCGCACGCCATCACCTGCAGCGGTGCCAGCCCTGCGTCCCGGGCGGCAATTCCCCTGGCGATCACGGGGGCTACGAATTTGAGGATATGCGGACCCACCGCTGTGGTGACGATGTCCGCCGTCGCGATCTCCCTGATGACGTCTGCTTCCTGCGTGCTGGAGTTCAGCGCGCGGAAGTTCTGCACGGTGCGGACGGTGGGGTCCTCCCCCACCTCGTGGACGTCATAGCTGTCTGCGGCGGCCAGCTGGGTGATCAGCGCCTCCGCGACGTCCGCGAAGACCACCTCATACCCCGCCTCGTGAAGCAACAAGCCCACGAATCCGCGTCCGATGTTTCCTGCCCCGAAATGAACAGCTTTCACTATGAGTTGACCTTTCCGAACAGCGCCAGCACTTCGTCGACCGAGGTGGCCGCCTCCAGCTGTGCGACTTGGGCCTTGTTCGTGAATACCTTCGCGATCGAGGACAGGATGTGGAGATGCTCGTTGTTGATGCCGGCGACGCCCACCACGAACTTGACCTCCTTGCCGTTCCAGTCGATGCCCTGCGGGTAGCGGACCACGGAGACCGCAGACTTCTTGATGTGGTCTTTGGCCGCATTGGTACCGTGCGGAATGGCGAGGTAGCTGCCCATGTAGGTGGAGACGGATTTCTCGCGCTCGTGCATGGCATCCAGGTAACCGGTGTCGACAGCGCCGCGATCCAGCAGGAGCCGGCCGGCCTCGTCGATGGCAGCGTCCCGGGTGGTTGCCGTGCCGTTGAGGACGACGCTTTCACTTACCAGGATGCCGGCCGGTCCGGCCTCGGTGTCCGTGGCCGGACTCGCGGCAGCAACAGCGGTAACGCCGGCGGCAGGCGCTGCCCCGGGTGCGCCGCCAGCAGCGCCTGTCCCGGCCTCCGGTGCAGGTGCGGTGTTGCTGCTCTTGACCATTTCCACGATCTCGTCATAGCGCGGGCTGTTCATGAAGTTGTCCACGGAGAAATGCACCGCACTGGACGTTACGGGCTTGGCCCGCTCGGTCAGATCCTGGTGGGTGATGACGACGTCGTAGCTGTCGCTGAGATTGGCGATGGCGGAGTTGGTGACCTTGACATCCGGAAAGCCGGCGGCCTTGATCTTGTTCCGCAGCACCGAGGCGCCCATGGCGCTGGAACCCATGCCCGCGTCGCAGGCGAAGACGATGTTCTTGACCGGGCCTGCGAGGACCGCCACAGTGCCCGCGCCGGCAGCCGTACCCGTGAGGACGGAAGAAACCGAGCTCTTCTTGCCCTTCATGGATTCCATTCGGGACGTGGCCTCGCCCAGCTCGTCTTCATCGGAGGCCTTGCTGGACTTCAGGATGACCGAAGCGATCAGGAAGGAGGCAGCGGTGGCGAGCAGGACCGAGAGGATCACTCCGAGGTAGCTGTCACGCGCGGTCTGGGCGAGCACCGCGATGATGGATCCCGGGGCTGCCGGCGCCACCAGGCCGGAGTTGGTGAGGGCCAGTGTCGCGATCCCCGTCATGCCGCCGCCGATCGCGGCGAGGAGGAGGGCCGGCTTCATCAACACGTAGGGGAAGTAGATCTCGTGGATACCACCGAAGAAGTGGATGATGGCGGCTCCGGGCGCTGATGCCTTGGCTAGGCCCTTGCCGAAGAACATGTAGGCGAGCAGAATACCGAGGCCCGGGCCGGGATTGGCCTCGAGCAGGAACAGGATGGACTTGCCCTGCTCAAGCGACTGCTGGACGCCCAGCGGGGTCAGCACGCCGTGGTTAATGGCGTTGTTCAAGAACAGCACCTTGGCCGGTTCGATGAAGATGCTGGTCAATGGCAGGAGGCCGTTGTTGACCAGGAACTGGACCACGTTGCCGGCGCCCTGGCTGAAGGCCTGGACCAATGGGGAGATGCCGTAGAAGCCCAGCATGGCGAGCAGTGCGCCCCAGATGCCGGCGGAGAAGTTGTTCACCAGCATCTCGAAGCCGGGGCGGATCTTCCCGTCCCAGATGGCGTCGATCTTCTTGATGCTCCAGCCGCCGAGCGGACCCATGATCATGGCGCCAATGAACATCGGGATGCCGGCGCCGACGATGACGCCCATCGTGCCGATAGCGCCAACGACGCCACCTCGTACGTCGTAGACCATCCTGCCGCCGGTGTAGCCAATCAGGAGCGGCAGCAGGTAGGTGATCATCGGGCCGACCAGGCCCACATTCGGCTCCCCTGCGGCGTTCGTGCCGAAGCCGCCGAGTTCGGGGACGGGTAGCCAGCCCTTCTCGATGAAGAGGGCGGTGATGATGCCCCAGGCGATGAACGCTCCGATGTTGGGCATGATCATTCCGGACAGGAACGTCCCGAATTTCTGGACGCCCACGCGCACGCTGGTACGGGGTTTCGCAACTGTCTCTGTTGCCATGTGATTTTCCTAACCGCCATTCCTGCTGCACCGCAGGATGATCCGATATTTTCGACGAACTAGCTGGT
Source organism: Arthrobacter sp. (assembly GCA_025464925.1). Next base: position 9,858 of record JAODMS010000213.1, on the reverse strand, counting down.
GGAGCTGGTGGAAATCCGGTGGAGCCATTCGAGGAAGAGCTTGAGTTCCGAGCTGGAGAGCTGGTCCGAATGGGACGCCTGGAGCGCCGCGTTCAAGGCAATAGCCGCCACGACTACTGAGGATTTCCCGGTGGTCTCAGGCCCGTCGTTCCGCGCCTGCTCCGTGGAAACCGCAAAGATCATGGCGTCGCGGGTCATAGCGGACAGCTCGAGATTGCGCTCAGGCACCTTTTCCGCGATCAGCATGAGCGTCACTCCCACATTGGCCGCCAGGATACTCCTGGCGGCTTCCTTGGGCGGGACGTTGAGTTGGCCTGCGACTGCTGCCTTGTTGAGCATCTCCTCCATGAGCACCTCGGCATCAGCGACGATGGCCGGCCGGCTCTCAGGGCGGATATTGCCAAACATGACCAGGTACAGTTCCGGCTGGTTCAGCCCGAACTGCACGTGGTTATCCCACATCCGCCCGATGTCCTCCAGCGGCTGCCCGGACGGTGCGAAGTCGCGTTCGCCCGCTACATATTCCTCAAAACCTGCAGCGACGACGGCGTCGAACAGCCCTTCCTTGTCACCGAAATGGTGGTAGAGGGTGGGGGCGGTAACTCCTGCCAGCTGGGTAATCTGGCGGGTGGAAACCGCCGATCCCCCGGAGTTGGCCAGCAACTCGGCCGCGGCACGCAACAGCCGTGTTTTCGGCGGAAGCTGGCCATCTAAACTCATAACCGTTACCCTATCACCTATAGCAACGCTATATGAACTGCATCACATACACTTTTTTCAGGTGCCGCGACCCGCCGATTGACGTAGCCGTCAATGCGTCCAGCCGGGTCAGCCGCGGCACCTGGCTACTGGCAGAGAACGAGGACCTTCAGTGCAGACCTTTAAAGGCGTAGGCGTCAGCCCCGGCCGCATCATCGGCCTTATCCGTCAGATGCCCAAACCGATCAGCGAGCCGCCGTCCGGCGAGCGCCTGCCGGAGGGTGTCCCGGCGGAAGAGGCCACCGCAGCGCTCAAGAGTGCTGCAAAGGCTGTCCACGACGGACTCAAAGCCCGGTCTGAAACCGTCAGCGGCGACGGCAAGGCCGTCCTGGAAGCCACCGCACTCATGGCCACCGACACCATGCTCCTCAAGGCCGCCGCGAAGCTGATCGGCCGCGGCACGTCCAGCGAGCGCGCCATCTGGGAGGCTGGCGCCTCGGTGGCCGAGATGCTGCACAACCTGGGCGGCTACATGGCAGAGCGCGCCGCCGACGTCCTGGATGTCCGGTCCCGGATCGTGGCCGAACTCCGCGGCGTGCCCGCGCCTGGCATCCCGGCCTCCGCCACCCCGTTTATCCTCGTGGCCGAGGATCTCGCCCCCGCGGACACTGCAACCCTGGATCCGGAGACGATCCTTGCGCTCGTCACGGCCGGTGGCGGCCCCCAGTCCCATACCGCCATCATCGCCCGCTCGCTCGGCCTGCCCGCTGTGGTGGCCGCCACCGGCGTCGACGAGATCGCCGACGGCACAGAGGTCTACGTTGACGGTGCCGCCGGCGCCATCACCGCGGAACCTGACGAGTCCCAGCGGGCAGCTGCCGCGGCCTGGTCCGCCACCGCCTCGCTGCTGTCAGCATTTGACGGTCAGGGCTCGACAGCGGACGGGCACCTCGTCCCGCTCCTGGCCAATGTCGGCGGGGCCAAGGATGCCGCGGCCGCCGCGGCACTCAGCGCCCAGGGCGTCGGTCTGTTCCGGACCGAGTTCTGCTTCCTGGAACGGGACACCGAGCCCACCGTGGAAGAACAGGCCGCCGCCTACAAGGGTGTGTTCGATGCCTTCCCGGGCAAGAAGGTGGTGCTCCGCACGCTTGACGCCGGCGCGGACAAGCCCCTGCCCTTCCTGACCGACGCCACCGAGCCCAACCCGGCCCTGGGCGTGCGTGGCTACCGCACGGATTTCACCACGCCCGGCGTGCTGGAACGCCAGCTTCAGGCAGTCGCCCTCGCCGAGAAGGAATCCGAGGCGGACGTCTGGGTCATGGCGCCGATGATTTCCACCGCGGAGGAGGCCGCCCACTTTGCCTCGCTGTGCGCCGAGGCCGGCATCAAGACCCCCGGCGTCATGGTGGAAGTACCCTCGGCGGCCCTCACCGCCGAGGCCATCCTCCGGGAAGTCGCCTTCGCCAGCCTGGGCACCAATGACCTCACCCAGTACGCCATGGCCGCGGACCGCCAGCTCGGTCCGCTCGCGGCGCTCAACACGCCCTGGCAGCCTGCCGTGCTCCGGCTGGTGAAACTGACGGTCGAAGGGTCGGGAGCGGAAGGCTCCAACAAGCCGGTGGGAGTCTGCGGCGAGGCCGCGGCGGACCCTGCCCTCGCGGTTGTGCTCACCGGCCTGGGGGTCTCCACGCTGTCCATGACGGCTCGCTCCCTCGCGGCCGTTTCCACCGTACTGAAGACCGTCACGCTGTCCGAGGCGCAGGAACTGGCCAAGCTGGCGCTGTCCGCCTCGAGTGCCACCGAGGCGCGCGCCTGGGTCCGGGAGAAGCTGCCGATCCTTGAGGAGCTCGGCCTGTAGCGGCTCGCAATCCGTGGCCGCCCCCGCGGGGCTTCGGCGGGGCTCCTGCGGGGCGGCGGCGGTGCGCCCGCGGAGGACCGCCCTCCGCTAGGATGCACCCATGGCACTGATAGCTCCCCGGGTGACGGCCGGCTTGTCCTCTGAGGACGCGCGGAAACTCAAGTACGCCCTCAACGACAGCGACGACATCACGGTGTTCGTCGACGGAACCGTGCACCGGCTGCCGGCCCAGGCGAGGGACGCCGTCGTCGATCTCCTGAGCCGGTTCAGCAGGGGCGAGGCCGTGACGGTCAGCAGCGTCGAGGACATGCTGACCACCTCACAGGCTGCGGAGCTGGCGGGCATCTCGCACACCTACCTCCGGAACATGACCGACCGGGGCGAAATCCCCGTCGAATACCGGGGCACGCACCGCCGCATCCGGCTTGCGGACATCATGGCGTGGCTCGAAACGCAGAAGAGGAACGCTACAGGGCAGGGCGCTCCTGCACGCGGGGATGACGGCGCTACGGCTGTTTCGTGAAGCAGTGATAAGGATCGAGCAACGATCCCAGCCCGGCGCGGAAACACCAATGGGCCCGGGGTTACGCTTGAATTGTGGGTAACTTCAGAGGGTGGCACATCGTGGCGGGCATTGCCGCCTTGGTGCTCACTGGCGTCCTCGGCACCGCGATGGGGCTGAACAACACGGCCACCTTTATGTCCAGCTGTGTCGCTTTCGTGGCCGTCTGCATGGGGATGGACAGCCGGATCACCCGCCGCCGGCGGGAGGCAGCGCGGAACGCGGCCCACCCGTCCGGCCGGGGAGCGCCCGGCAGCGACGCGGACGGGGCTTTTGGCTCCGGAACCCCCGAACGCGACGGCCGCAGTACCTAAATCCCCGCTACCTAAATCCGGGGCCTGCCGGCCCAACGTCGTGCTTTGAGCGCCGCATGGAGTTCCAGTCGCACCATTCCCTTGAGCGGATCCACGCCCAGCAACTGGCGGATTCTGCCCAGCCGGTTGTAAATGCTGCTGCGGTGCAGGTGCAGCTTCGTGGCGACCTCCTGGACTGAACCGTCGTTGTCGTAGAACAGCTCCAGCACGGGCAGCAACTCACCATTGCGGTCGTGGTCCTCGAGGTGGCGGAAGTACACGGATCCGGCGTCCGCCCAGGCCCCAGCACCGCCGCCCGCGGAGGCCAGGAGCTGGTAGGGCCCGGTGGCCCGGCAGTCGACGAGTTCGCCGAGTTGCGGGTCCACCGCCGCCGCCTGCGCGGCCTGCTTCGACTGCCGGTAGGCCTCGGCCATTTCGCGGGGCTTGGAAAAACCTTCGCTGGCGCCCAGGATGATTCTCCGGACCGGCCGCCCGGAGCGTTTGGCCAGTTCCAGCTGGTAGTGGACCAGCACCTGGGCGTGGTCGGCCCGCCCGCTGGATTCCTTGAAAAGCACGACGGCGTGGGTTTCGGTGCCGGCGCTGAAGAGGGCGGCATCCACCCCGACCGTGGCCTGCAGCGCCGCGGAGCGGTGGATGAGCGTGGAGGCGAAGGGGTCCGATCCTTCGGCCCAGCCGTCGGCGTCCAGGACGGTCACGAGCTGCCAGGGCGCGCGTCCCTGCACTTCCTTCCAGCCCGCCACGGCCGCCACCGCATTCGCCTCGCCGGCACAGGCGGCCAGGAATTCCTGTTCGCGGCGGCGGCGGAACTCCGATTCGGCGGTGTTGGAGTCCAGCAGCAGGGCGGACAGCTGCTCCAGTTCGCGCGCCACCTCCGGCAGTTGGGCGAGGACCGACGTCGCATTGGGATCTTCCGGGTCCAGCTGGACCCACAGGTACCCCACCCGGAAGCCGCGCACCAGCAGCGGCACGCAGACCCGCCCCAGCATCCCCAGCTGCTCGTTTTCCGGCACGACGACGGGACGCACCGCGGTCGCGATCCCGTGGGAGAGCTGCCAGGCGATCACCTCCACCGGCACCCGCTTGCTGAGCAGGAAGTTCACTCGAACCCGGTCGGCATGGGATTGATTGGAGCTGTAGGCGAGAAGGAGACCGTCGAGGTCCTCCAGCGAGAGTCCGCGGCCCAGCTTCAGCGCCACCCGCTCCACCAGCTGCTCGACATCCTGTTGCTCCATGGGGCCAGACTACTGCCCCGGCCCGGCCCGCAGCGAACGGACAGCAGGCGACACCTGACGCCTTCAAGGTCGACAGATGTCTAGCCTGTTCTTTCGAAAAGCGGGCAAATCCGCGGAATGCGGTCCGCGCCTGCTGCCCCGCCCTGTCACCTGCCTCACAGACGGATTTATTCTGGAAGTACGACATCCCACCCGCCAGGCCCCTAGGGCCGCCACCACTGGAGCCCAAAAAAATGATCATCGGTGTCCCCAAGGAAATCAAGAACAACGAATTCCGCGTCGCCATGACGGCCGCGGGCGTCCACGAGTTGCGGACCCACGGCCACACGGTGCTGGTGGAGCGCGGGGCGGGGCTGGGATCGGGCAACACGGACGAGGAATACGCCATTGCCGGCGCGGAAATCGTTGCCGAGGCCGATGACGTCTGGGCCCGGGCGGACATGGTCATGAAGGTCAAGGAGCCGGTGAAGTCCGAATACCACCGCTTCCGCAAGGGCCTGATCCTCTTCACCTACCTGCACCTGGCCGCCGAGGCGGACCTGACCCGGGAACTCATCAACTCCGGCGTCACCGCCATTGCCTACGAGACCGTCCAGGAAGGCCGCTCCCTGCCTCTGCTCGCCCCGATGTCCGAGGTCGCTGGCCGCCTGTCCGTGCAGGTCGGCGCGACGTCCCTGATGGCACCGGCCGGCGGCAAGGGCGTTCTGCTGGGCGGCGTACCGGGCGTCCGACCTGCGAAGGTCGTGGTGCTGGGGGCAGGTGTTGCCGGATCAAACGCGGCCGCCATGGCGGTCGGACTCGGCGCCGACGTCACCATCCTGGACATCAACATCAACCGCCTGCGCGAACTGGACGCCCAGTACCAGGGCCGCCTGAAGACCGTCGCCTCCAACGCCTACGAGATCGAGAAGTCGGTCGTCGACGCCGATCTGGTGATCGGCTCGGTGCTGATCCCGGGCGCCAAGGCCCCCAAGCTGGTCACCAATGAACTCGTTGCCCGCATGAAGCCCGGCTCCGTGCTGGTGGACATCGCGGTGGACCAGGGAGGCTGCTTCGAGGACACGCACCCCACCACGCACGAGCAGCCGACGTACAAGGTTCACGACACGATCTTCTACTGCGTTGCCAACATGCCCGGCGCCGTTCCGAACACTTCCACCTACGCGCTGACCAACGTGACCCTGCGTTATGCCCTCGCCCTGGCCGACCTGGGTGTCGCCAAGGCGTTTGAGCGCTTCCCCGACCTCGCCGCAGGCCTCAACATCGCCGGCGGCCAGGTCGCACACCGCTCCGTCTCCGCAGCGCACAACCTGCCCCTCGTGGCCGACTGGCACCAGCTCGTCTCCGCCTAGCCCGTATTGCTTCGGCTGCTCCGTAAGGTCCCTTTGGGACCTTACGGAGCAGCCGAAGGCATTTAAGCCAGTGCCCGGGCCTGCTCGATCAGCCGCAGCACCTCAACCGGTCCGGCGGGATCCACCGGCACGGGCAGCGCGGACGCGGCACCGCCGTCGGATATCTTGTCCGCCAGGATCCGGTAGTACTCAGGGTAGGCGCCGCGCTCGGTGGGCAGCCGGTCCAGGTGGCCGTCCCGGCCAAGCAACCCGGCCCAGTCGCGGTCCTCGACGCCGTACTCGGCATCCAGGGGGCTGCCGCCAGCCACGATGAAAGGCTCCTGCGGATCAACGCCATGCTTGGTGAACCCTCCCTCGCTGCCCAGCAGCCGGAAGCGTGGTCCCTGCTGGGCGCAGAGCATGTTCATCCACAGATGGCTGGTCACCCCGGATTCGTGCCGCAGTGCCAGGAACACGTCATCATCCACCTGCTCCCCCGGCCGGCGGGCATGGAGCTCGGCGGCGGCGACTGTGGCCGGGCCGAAGAGCTGCACCGCCTGGTCCAGCAGGTGGGTGCCAAGGTCGAACAGCACGCCGCCGCCGTCGTCCGCCGTCGCGGTTGCCTTCCAGGCTTTGGCGACCGTCGGCGACCACCGCTCAAAGCGCGACTCGAACCGCGCCACCGTACCCAGGACGCCGCTGTCCAGCAGGCCGCGGACGGTCAGGAAGTCCCCGTCCCAACGTCGGTTCTGGAAGACCGTGAGCACCCGGCCCAGCCGCGCGGCCAGGTCGATCAGCTCCTGCCCCTCGGCGCTGTGCACCGTGAACGGTTTGTCGACGACGACGTCCAGCCCGGCTAGCAGCGCGGCCTCCGTTAGCGGACGGTGCGTAGCAGGCGGCGTCCCGAGCACGAGCAGGTCCAGCTCGCCGGCGAGCTCAAGGATGTCGGCCGGGGTGTCCACGATCCTGGCCCCCGGGTAGGCGGCGGCCGCCGCCGACTTCCTGCCGGAATCGGACGTGGAGATGACGTCGAGGGAGTAGGCGGGGTTGGCCGCGATCAGGGGCGCGTGGAAAACGCTGCCGGAGAGGCCGAAGCCGGCAAGGGCGGTACGGATGGGGCGGGTGGAGTCTGTTGTCATGGCTCATACGCTACCCCGGACGCTCCCTCACATACCCCGGCAATTGACCGGAGACTCCCCCACCCGCCGCTGCGGGAGCGCCGCCCAAAAGCTGCGAGGGGTGAGGAAGCGCCGGCTCAGGCGGGAGGTGCTACTGCTTCTTTTCCCAGCCGAGCGTGGTCCAGTCCGGAACCTGGGCCAGGCTCTTGAACAGGGACGGGCCGTAGTTGGCCAGGCCGGTGCGCACGAAGGAGATCTGCGGGCCGTTCATCACCACGCCCATGGAGAAGTACTTCGCCATGTGCTTCTTTTCGACTTCCATCGCCGCCTTGTTGCGCTCCGCGTCGTCGGCAATCGTGGAGAGCCTCTGGATCTCGGCGTCCAGTTCGGCGTCGCCGAGCTGGTTCTCATTGGTCGAGGAATCGTAGAACAGCTTGGCAGCCTCGGTGGCGTCGGATCCCACGGTGTAGCCGGAGAGGCTCAGGTAGAAGTCCCGGCTGCCCAGGACCTTACCGAAGTCGGCGGAAGCGCGCTGGTCGATCCCGACGTCCATGCCGGCGGCCTGGAGCTGCTTCTGCAGGGTCTGGGTGAAGGCCAGGCCGGTAGGGTCGTCACCGAAGTTGCTGATCGTGAAAGCGGCGGGAACGCCATCCTTCTCCAGAATTCCGGCAGCATTGGCCGTGTATCCTGCGTCGGTCAGGACCTTTTTGGCGGCGTCGGCACCGCTCTCCTTGACGGGGTAGTTGTCCTGGTAATACTGGGAGAACGGCAGCAGCATCATTGATCCGGAGCTGACTTCGTCCCAGTTCAGGCCGTTGAAGCGAACCTTGCGCAGCGCCTCGCGGTCCATTGCCGTGAAGATCGCCTTGCGGATGGCGACGTCGGTCAGCGGTGCCTTCTGGGCATTGAGGTTGATTCCTCCGGCGAACAGGCGCTGGCCGCGGCGGACCTCGGAGTTCTTGGTGCCTTCGAGCTGTTTGTAGGGCGTGATGGAGTTGGCGGAGACGCCGTCGATTTCACCGTTCTTGAAGGCGGCGATCGCGGCGCTGACCTCCAGCTGGCGGAAGACAACCCTGTTCAGGACCGGCTTGGTGCCCCACCACTTGTCATTCGGTGCCAGGGTGACCGTCTTGGCGGCGCTGTCGTACCGGTCCAGCTTGAACGGACCGGCCATCCACTCCGGGTGCATTTCGCCGGTGAAGCCGGTATTGAAGATATCCGGAGTGTTCACCTTGGGGTGCACCAGGCCGGCGAAAAGCGAGTCCAGCGGGTAGACCGGCTGGGTGGTGGTGACCACAACCTCCTTGTCGTTCGCACCCGCCTTGACGGAATCAACGAACTCGTAAGCGCCAGAACTGACGATGTCGATGTCCTTGTTTTCGCCCTTGAGCATGTTCCAGGTGTTCTCAAACGCCTTGACGTCGATCGGGGTGCCGTCGTTGTAGGTGGCCTTCTCGTTCACCTTGATGGTGATCGTCTGCTTGCCGTCCTTGACTTCGCTCGTGACGTCCTCGCAGAAGTCCTTGTTGACGGACGCGGTGCCGTCGAAGTCGTAGTTCCAGCAGCCCCAAGTGCCGGCACCGTCGATGGGGCGGTGCAGGGCGGTGTTGTCCGCGCTGTTGCCGTTGTTGGAGAAGCTGTTGAAGTCGGGTCCGATACTGCCCAGCGGCAGCGTCACGGTGCCGCCCGGCTCGAGGTCCTTGGCATCCTTCGCGTTGATGCTGACCAGTTTGGACAGATCACTTCCCGCTCCCTGGCCCGTGGCGGTTTCGGGGCCGGAGGCCTTACCGCCGCTGCCGCAAGCGGTCAGCGCCAGCGCCGCCACGGCGGCAGTCACGCCGCCGATCTTGGTCCGATTCTTCATGGAGTTCCCTTCATTTGGTGCAAGTTGTGGTGTTGCTTCTGCAGACCGTGTGGGTCAGGTGGTTTCGTGGACGACAAGCAGCTCCGCGTCCAGTCCGCCGTCGGGATAGAAACAAGCGTATTGCTGGTCCCGGGGGGCGGCCGTTTCCAGCGGGGGCTCCACCGTCAGGCACTTCTCCTGCTTCGCGGCAGGAAGCGCTGCGAACACCGGGCAGCGGGAGGCGAAGTTGCAGCCCACCGGCGCCTCCAGCGGCGACGGCAGCTCGCCTTTCAGGATGATGCGCTCACGGGTACGCTCCAGCCGCGGGTCCGGTACGGGGATCGCGGACAGCAAGGCCCGGGTGTACGGGTGGCGCGGGTTGTCGAAGACGCTGTCCACGTCCCCGATCTCCACGATCTTGCCCAGGTACATCACGGCCACGCGGTTGGAGATGTGGCGCACTACGGACAGGTCATGGGCCACCATGAGGTAGCTCAGCCCGAGTTCGGCGCGGAGCTGGTCCAGCAGATTGAGAACTCCGGCCTGCACCGAAACGTCCAGGGCGGAAACCGGTTCATCCAGCACCACGAGCCTGGGGTTCACGGCCAGGGCCCGGGCAATGCCGATGCGCTGGCGCTGGCCGCCGGAGAACTGGTTGGGGAAGCGGTTCACATGGTCCGGCTGGAGGCCCACGAGTTCCATCAGCTCCATGATCCGCTTCCGGACGGCGGGCTTGGCCAGCCCCAGGTTTTCCAGCGGCTCGGAAAGGACTTCGTAGACCGTGAAGCGCGGATCCAGGGCGCCGGCGGGGTCCTGGAACACCATCTGGAGTTCCTTGCGCATGGCGCCCTTGGTCTTGCCGTCGGCGGCCGCCTTGTTGCTCAGCCCGCCGATGATCACC
>JAODMS010000201.1 GCA_025464925.1 Arthrobacter sp. | reverse complement strand
ACACCACCCTGCTGAACATGGCCATCTTCGGCCTGTTCGTGGCGGTCACCATGGTGATCGTCTTCCGCGCCAGCCGCAACAACAAGACGGCCGCCGACTACTACGCCGCCGGCCGCTCCTTCACCGGCTCGCAGAACGGCACCGCCATCGCCGGTGACTACCTCTCCGCCGCTTCCTTCCTCGGGATCACCGGCGCGATCGCCATCAACGGCTACGACGGCTTCATGTACTCCATCGGCTTCCTCGTCGCCTGGCTCGTCGCCCTGCTGCTGGTCGCTGAACTGCTGCGCAACACCGGCAAGTTCACCATGGCCGACGTGCTCTCGTTCCGGCTCAAGCAGCGCCCCGTGCGTATCGCCGCCGCCATCTCCACCCTGGCGGTGTGCTTCTTCTACCTCCTGGCCCAGATGGCCGGCGCGGGCAGCCTGATCTCGCTGCTGCTGGGCATCAGCGACTGGGGCGGACAGGCCCTGGTGATCATCGTCGTCGGCGCCCTCATGATCATGTACGTACTGATCGGCGGCATGAAGGGCACCACCTGGGTGCAGATCATCAAGGCGATCCTCCTGATCGCCGGCGCCGCCGTCATGACCTTCTGGGTCCTGGCGATCTACGGCTTCAACCTTTCCGACCTGCTGGGCGGGGCGGTGGAAACCTCGAAAAACCCGAACATCCTCAACCCGGGCCTGCAGTACGGCAAGTCCGACACCTCCAAGCTGGACTTCATGTCCCTGGCCCTGGCCCTGGTTCTCGGCACCGCGGCCCTGCCGCACGTGCTGATGCGCTTCTACACCGTCCCCACGGCCAAGGAAGCCCGCAAGTCCGTGGTGTGGTCGATCGGGCTGATCGGCCTGTTCTACCTCTTCACCCTGGTGCTCGGCTATGGCGCGGCTGCCCTGGTGGGTGCCGACACGATCAGGTCCGCTCCCGGCGGCGTCAACTCGGCCGCACCGCTGCTCGCCTTCTACCTCGGCGGACCGCTGCTGCTCGGCTTCATCTCGGCAGTGGCTTTCGCCACCATCCTGGCCGTTGTCGCCGGCCTCACCATCACGGCTGCGGCGTCGTTTGCCCATGACATCTACGCCAATGTGATTGCCAAGGGCGAGGCCGACGCCGACACCGAGGTCAAGGTGGCCCGGCGCACTGTTGTGGTGATCGGTGTGCTCGCCATCGTCGGCGGCATCTTCGCCAACGGCCAGAACGTCGCGTTCCTCGTGGCGCTTGCCTTCGCGGTCGCTGCCTCGGCGAACCTGCCCACCATCGTCTACTCGCTGTTCTGGCGCCGGTTCACCACCCAGGGCGCAGTGTGGAGCATGTACGGCGGGCTTGGTTCTGCCATCATCCTGATCGCACTGTCCCCGGTGGTTTCGGGCGCCAAGACCTCGATGATCCAGGGTGCCAATTTCGCGATCTTCCCGCTGAGCAACCCCGGCATCGTCTCCATCCCGCTCGCCTTCTTCCTGGGCTGGCTGGGCACGGTGCTGGACAAGAAGCTGGAAGACCGCACGAAGCAGGCTGAAATGGAAGTCCGTTCCCTCACGGGTGTGGGTGCCGAGAAGGCCACCGACCACTGACACGTCCCGTCAGCTGGCACCAAAAGGAGCTCCCGTGCGACGGCACGGGAGCTCCTTTTCCTGTCTCTACCGGTTCAACCCTCCGCCGGGCCCCGTTCCAGCAGCGGCTGGATCCGGAAAGGAATCATCTCGCTCATGGCCAGGGCGGTATCCGTCCGCTCCACGCCGTCACAGGCCAGGATCTTGCCGTTGATCCGGAACAGGTCCTCGGCATCGAGCGCCACAACGCGGAGGAGGAGATCAGCCGAGCCGGTCAGGCCGTAACCTTCCAGGATTTCCGGAATGCCGGCCAGCTCCACGGCAAGCATGCCCAGTTTTTGCTGTTGGACGTGAACGGAGATGAAAGCCATCAGGGGGTAGCCAAGCGCGGCGGGATTGATGCGCCGCTCGAAGGAGAGGAAAACGTGTTTCTTCTCCAGCTGTGCCATCCGGGCCTGCACGGTATTTCGCGACAGTCCCAGCTTCTGGGCCAATGCCACGACGGTGCGCCGGGGATCGCGCGCCATGGCCGAAAGCAGGCGGGCATCGGTGCCATCCAAGGATTGCATAATGCGCAAGGTTAGCACGGTGCCGGACCATCCCTCCGGGCATAATGCTCAACTTTTCCGCGGGTGGTTGTACCCCTTAGGCATTGTGAGTAGGGTCACAATTATCCGGGGCAACGGCGCCCGGGCGGCCGGTGTGCACGGGGATCACGAGTCCTCCGGAGCACGGGTCAGACGACGTCAGAAGGTTGCGGACAACATGTTTACCGACGACGCGGGCAAGGGCGGCATCGCCGCCGGCGGCCCCGGAAACAGCGCAGAATCAAACAGGCGGACCGGCGGGGACCTCGTCCAGCTGATCACCCCCCGGGGCGAAAGAGTCAGCCATCCCGAGTTCGACTCCTGGGTCCAGGATGTCAGCGACGAGCAGCTGGGCGCACTCTACGAAGACATGGTGGTAATCCGCCGGATCGACGCCGAGGCGACCGCCCTCCAGCGCCAGGGCCAGCTGGCCCTCTGGCCCCCGCTGCTGGGCCAGGAAGCATCCCAGATCGGCTCGGCCCGGGCCCTCCGGGACGACGACTTCGTCTTCCCCAGTTACCGCGACAACGGCGTCGCCTACTGCCGCGGGGTGAACGTGGAGGACATTGTCCGGGCCTGGCGGGGCAACGCCCTTTCCGGCTGGGACCCGTACACCGTGAACGTGGCGACGCAGCAGATCATCATCGGCGCCCAGACCCTGCACGCTACGGGCTATGCCATGGGCATCCAGAACGACGGCGCCGATTCGGTGGCGGTGGCCTACTTCGGCGACGGCGCCACGAGTGAGGGCGACGTCAACGAGGCCATGGTCTTCGCGGCGAGTTTCCAGGCGCCCGTGGTGTTCTTCTGCCAGAACAACCACTGGGCCATCTCCGAGCCCGTCCAGGTGCAGTCGCACATCCAGATCGCGGACCGCGCCGCCGGCTTCGGCATCCCCAGCATGCGCGTTGACGGCAACGATGTCCTGGCCGTGATGGCCGCGATGCGCATCGCCCTCGACCGGGCCCGGCGCGGGGGAGGCCCCACCTTCATCGAGGCCGTCACCTACCGGATGGGCCCGCACACGACGGCGGATGATCCCACCCGCTACCGGGACGCCAACGAGCTCGAGGACTGGGCTGCCAAGGATCCGATCGCCCGGGTGAAGTCCCTGCTGGAACGCAAGGGCCTGCTCACCGCGGAGCTCGAAGCCGCCGTCGCCGCGAAGGCGGACGCCGTGGCCGAGGCACTGCGGGCCGGCACCATCAACATGCCCGAGCCGCAGCCACTGGATATCTTCCAGCACGTTTACAGCACGCCCAATTCCTGGCTCGACCGCCAGCAGGACCACTATTCCCGCTACCTGGCTTCCTTCGGCGATCCCGCAGAGGCCGTTTCTGAAGAAGGTGCACGCTGATGTCGCAGATGACCTTTGCCCGAGCCATCAATTCGGGCCTGCGCAAGTCCCTGGAAAACGATCCCAAGGTGATCCTGATGGGGGAGGACATCGGCGCGCTCGGTG